>JAAXHO010000272.1 GCA_012270795.1 Candidatus Poribacteria bacterium | reverse complement strand
GTAATTAACTGGCACAAGTCGTAAAACAGATACAGAAATTAGTTTAACTACAATTCCTTGCAAAACTCTAAGCTATCCATTATAATAATCAAATGATAAGATTGATGATACGAACTACAATTATCCTTTTAATATCCGTTTTTCTTGTTGGGTGGTTTGGTAGTTGGTCTCGCTTGATGAAATCCGGCAGTGAAGCATATTGGAGCCAGGATTACGATGCCGCCGTGCAAGTATATCAAGAAGCAGTATTGAATCAACCAAATAATCATATTGCTCATTATAACCTCGGTGCTGCACTTTATAAGAAGGAAAAATACCATGAAGCAGCTACAACATTTAGGAAATCACTGCTGAAAGGAGAAATACCTAACGAAGCAGCTGTGTATTACAATATAGGTAACGCACAGTTTCAGATGCAAGATTTCACAGGAGCAATTGATTCGTATAAACACTCACTACGTTTAGAACCGAATGATGCTGATGCGAAACATAACTTAGAATTGGCACTTCAGCTGCTCAAGAAACAACAAGAAAACTTGATAGGACAACAAAACAGTTCAAATTCACAGAATAATATCCCGCAACCTGAACCGAGTAATATATCAAAATCAGAAGCACAAAAACTTCTTGAACGACTTTCCCAAAATGAAAACAAACATCGGCAAAATTTACTTAAACAACAACTAAATAGCAGCTACAGACGGGACAAAGACTGGTAAAATACAGATGTATCGATTTCAGTTTAATTCAGGCATTACATCACTTGTTCTCATACTCATGTTGTGCACAACCGCATCATATAGTCAAGATGTACAAGTTGCGGCTGCAATCACACCCCGTCACATCCAATTCAATGAGAAAGCCACTTTAGAATTGACTATTTCTGGCAATACACAAATGAAGCATATAGGTACTCCGACTTTTGATTTTTTACCAGATTTTCTTGCGGTTCCACTACATTCCAAAGCTACTCCTTATTTAGTAGATAACAAAATAGCTGTAAAAATGGCATGGATTTATGAACTTATTCCGCAGAAGGTTGGCAAAATTGCCTTATCGGACGTACAATTCTCGTATCAAGGGGTTCCCTATATTGCAAATCCAGGAGCTATCATTGTCAGTGCAGTTGACACATATCGGCACACTGTAACAGGCGGAATCCATAAAATTGATGCCAAGATCAGTAATTCAAAACCGTATCTAAATGAACCGATTGCGTATGAGTTTCGGTACCTTTATACAACTGTATTGCCAACAATGGAAGCGATTACGCCTATTTTACCTAAATTTCCTGAGTTCTTTGTTGAAGAACTATCAGAACAAGATGGTGTTACTGAAACAATAAATGGGATAACTTATCAAGTTCATAAATACGTGAGACGTTTATATCCGCAAGAAACTGGTAAAGTGCTGATCAATCCTGCATATATGAAACTACCGATAAAAGGCAATCCAAAGACGTTAAAAACAAAACCTATCGCATTGACTGTTCAAAATTTGCCTGAAATTGGAAAACCTGCAAATTTTGATGGGGCAGTAGGTGATTATAAAGTCACTGCACAGGTGGATCGAAATAGACTTGAAGTAAGAAAAACATTAACCTTATCACTGACAATCAGTGGAAAGGGGAATCTGCATACGGTAAAGCCACCAAGCGTAACATCTGTGAGTGGTTTCAGAATAGAACCACCGATTCAATCGGAAAGTAATTCTCCAAATAATAGAATATTCACTTATGTTGTAATGCCAATAAAGTCTGGTATTTTACAGATTCCGACGATTGAATTTGCATGTTTTAATCCGAAAGAACGTAACTATCAGATTTCCAAAACAGTTCCGATTTCGATTACCGCACTTCCTAATTCAAATGGTGTTGTAAGTACCGATTCTACTTCTCAATCAACGCTTTTGGTGTTAACCGTAATTCCGATTATCGCTGGTATAATATTAGCAATTTTTGTGCTGTATCGTGTGAAATTGAAACCTAATCGCGGGTCAACACAGGCAGACACAGCAACGCCTGCAACAAACGCATTCGGTGCGCTGGAAGCATTGCGAGAAGGAAAATTAGAGACAAATAGAACAACCTTTGAGGAAGCTCTATCCCGAATTTTATACCAATATCTTTGTGAACTGGAAGGTCTAACTTACCGCAAATTGAATACAACTGAAATTCAAGCAATTTGTCAGAAAGCAAATATACCAGAACGTGTTCAAAAAGAGTTTTTAGACATTCTCTCAAAATGCGACTATCATCGGTTTTCTCCTGTGTTAATGTCATCTGAAGAACGCAATACACTCATTTCACGTGCGGATTTAATAGTCCACCATTTTGAAGAAGCGTAAAACGCATAGATAAATATCAAGTGTCATTCAAAATGTCATTCAAAACATTAAGGAAAAGTAATATGCCAGAAATATTTTGGTTATTAATTAGATGGATACATGTAATTGCTGCTGTTGTCTGGGTTGGGGGGAACCTCATATTAGCGATGGTCATTGTTCCATATTTTCGTCAAAATCTACCCCCTGTTCAACGTATCAAGTTGTTGTCAGATATTGGGAAAAGGTTTAAACCTATTGTATGGGGTTGTGTACTTGTGCTTTTTTTAACTGGCATAGTCAACATCTTTTATTCTTTTGACTTATCTTCATTCGCAGATTCTGTTATCAACAGTACCTTCATGAGGACATTACTTATCAAATTGATACTATTTATTGCATTGCTAATCCTGACATTTTTACACAGTATAGTTTTTGCACCGAAGATGCTAGCTGCAATTGATGGATTAGACGAATCCTTAGAAGAATTACCACCAGAAGTAAAACCACTCCGAACACAGATGTCTATTATATCGAGTTTGATGGGGGTAGTTTCATTGTTCATTTTGTTGGCAGCTGTGGCACTTCGTATGAATATCTGAATCTGCTTGATAAATGGATTGACATAGCCAGCTAGAAGATGTAAAATTAGAGTCTATTTAGAGAAGTTTTACATTGATTACGGTCGGTTATCTTCACATGAACATATCTTAAAGGAGTTTATATGTCTAATAAGACACGGATAGTTTTTGTTGCTGGTAGAGCGAGTCACGGAAGTGGGGCACATGAGCATCCGGGTGGATGTTCTTTTTTAGCTGATCAGTTGAATAACGTTCTTGATGGTATGAATGCTGTTGTGCATCAAGGTTGGCCATCAGAGCCAAATATACTTGCAGATACAGATGCGATCATAGTTTACTCCGATGGTGGCGGTGGGCATCTCAGCATTCCCCATCTTGACCAGATATCGGAATTAACAGCACAAGGCATGGGGGTTGCGATGTTACATTACGCCGTTGAAGTGCCAAAAGGAAAAGCAGGGGATTGTTTTTTGGATTGGATTGGTGGATATTTTGAAACGCACCTCTCAGTCAATCCGCATTGGACAGCTGAATTTACCTCTTTTCCAGAACATCCGACAACACGCGGTTTAGTTCCATTTTCTCTTGATGACGAATGGTATTACCACATGAGGTTCCGTGACAATATGGAGGGTGTAACCCCCGTATTGAGTGCGATAGCACCTGAGTCAACCCTGACGCGCCCTGATGGACCGCATAGTGGAAATCCACATGTGCGTGCGTCTGTTGCTAAGGGTGAGCCGCAGCATCTTGGTTGGTGTGTAGAACGCGCAGACGGCGGACGTGGGTTCGGTTTTACAGGTGGTCACTATCATAAAAATTGGGGTGATGACAATCTCCGTAAGTTTATCCTCAATGCTATTGCTTGGACTGCAAAGGTAGAGATACCCGACGGTGGCATTACAACACCTAAACCAACAGAAGATGAATTGAATTCATTTATGTAGTGATAGGATTGAGTTATTTCATAGATGAAAAGAAATAGATCAACATTGACTAACTCAGGAGAAAGAACATGGATCAGGAACAACTGGATTATCTTTTTGACCTGCAAGGATATTTGATCTTAGAGAATGCGATATCTGATGAAGACCTTGCGAAGATCAATGAATGGATTGATGACCATTGGGAATACGTTGAACAACCTTGGGAACCAAATGCTGAAAATAAGAGGATTCCACGCTGGATCGGCAACATTGAAACACATACATATAACATTGAAAATGGTGTCAATTTCCAGAATATCATTGAAGGTGGAGATGTATTTCAAAAGTTGATTGACCACCCCGCATGGACAAACATGATTCGGAAGTATGTGCATGAGGTTAATGGATTATCAATCCACGAGAACTTCCTGAATGTGCGGGGTCCTGGTGGTTTCATTCATATCCATTGCGGTGGTCATGTTCCTTTGAGTTATCTAACTTTCCGTCAAGTCAATACGGGTGAATGGCTTGTTGGACAAATAAACGTCTTAATGGCGATTAACGACATTGGACCGGGGGATGGAGCCCCTGTGTTAATTCCTGGCAGTCATAAATGTTCCGAGATACACCCACGTTTGAAACATGGTGGGAAAGGCATTGTCTACGATGGACATACAGATAAACCCGCAGGGTCAGCATTTGCAACGCAGGAGGTACATCTGAAGGCAGGAGACGTGGTCATGTTTACAGATGCGATAACACACGGTTCCGCAGAAAGGACAAATCCTGGTTATCGTCGATCAATAGTGTATCGCTATTCCCCTAGATATGTCCGTGAACGTTTTGATTACCCGCATTCAGATGAGTTGTTAGCAAGATTGACTCCTGCGCAAAGATCAATTATTCAACCAATTTCACCTCGACGACCTCCACCATCTGCTTAGAAAAACAAACTGAGTAATGGACCATAAAAGAGGGTATGAAAATGCAAAAAATAGAACTACAAAACCAAGCTACTATGTTAATTAATCAACTCTCTATTGAAAAACTTAGAGAGGCGGTTGATTATCTGGCTGAACTTCGGAAAAAAGACGCACAAAATGGCACTTCTGATTGCGAAGTTCCACCCCAAAATCTTGGAGTTGCGATCCACGAAATTTTTAAACCTTTTGGTGGGGTTAAACTTGAGATACCCCCGCGGGAGCCAATGCGAGAACCTCCTCGCTTTGATTAAAAACAAACCATGGTTATTCTTGATACTAATGTCGTTTCGGAGCTCATGCTGGACAGTCCTCAATAGACAGTTATGGCTTGGTTTGGGACGCAGGATCCAAACAACATGTTCGTGACAACAGTCACCGAAGCGGAAATTTTGACTGGTACAGCTCTCCTACCTGACGGAAAACGACGACGCGGTTTATCAGAAGCTGCTGCCCGTGTATTTGCAACGTTGTTCCCTGGACGCATCCTTGTTTTTGATAGTGATGCAGCAAACATTTACGCGGAAATCTTTGTCCAAAATTGCTCGTTCCCGAGAAGCATCAATCGCAACTCGAAACATTACAGATTTTGAAGGGGTTGGAGTTGAAGTTATTGATCCGTGGTCTGATTTATAATCTATTTCTGAAATAAACTTGTTCTTAGTGCTAAACTCATGCAACTAAAATCTTTGTCTATGAATGACGGAGTTCAAGTAATTTCCCTACTAAAGATTTATACTGGGTATTATCATTATGCCGACAATTCAAGAAATTACAGCAGCATTGCAGAACCTGAGGACCGAAGAACTACTACGCATTGAACAAGTTATTCACAATTTATATCGGACTCGTGATGTTCATATTATCTATGATGATGACTACGGTATTTGGACTGAAAAAGATCAGAATTTTGCTGCAGCATTTAGCTTTAAACAACTTGATGAAAAGGAGGTTCATTATGCAAAAGATAGACTTACAAAAACAGGCGACTATGTTAATAGAACAACTCTCTACTGAAAAACTTAAAGAACTGGTGAATTATCTTGTTGAACTTCAGGATAATGACGCAAACAACACATTACCTATAGAGTTTCCTGACGAGATTCCAGAAACTGGACTTGGAACGTATATCCACAATCTTTTCAAACAGGTTGGTGGTGTGGACCTTAAGATTCCTCCAAGGGATCCAATGCGGGAACCCCCTCGTTTTGATGAATAATATAATGTCTATTGTTGTACTTGATACAAATGTCCTGTCAGAATTGATGCGTGACAATCCTAATCATAAAGTTGTGGATTGGTTTGATGCACAACATATTAACGTTTTATCCATTACGACCATTACACAAGCAGAGATTCTGACAGGTATTGAACTCTTACCAGATGGAAAACGTAAATATAATCTCTTTGAATTAGCAGACTATTATTTTTCATCTATTTTCATTGGACGCATATTTGTGTTTGATGGTATTGCAGCTTCTGCTTACGCGAAAATTTATGCACAGCGTCAGACACAAGGTAGACCCATAAGCCATGCTGATTGTCAAATAGCAGCAATTGCTCGTTCCAAAGATGCAACTTTAGCAACTCGAAATGTTCCTGATTTTAAAGGCGTGGGTATAACACTTGTCAATCCTTGGGAAGACCTTCAATAGAAATTCGAGATAAACTAAACTAAAATAATTGGTATGAGTACTCAACAAAAAACGCTTTGGGGTGGACGTTTTAGCGCAAGCCTCACCTCAGAAACAGTAGTTTTCACACACTCCATTGAAGCAGATACGCGACTCATAGGATACGATATTTGGGGAAGCCAAGTGCATGCGATTATGCTTGCACGGCAAGGGATAATATCCGATACAGACCTAAATGAGATATTGCGATGGCTCTGTAAAGCAGAAGATGATTTTCAAAATGGCAACTTCACACTTGATCCAAATAAAGAAGATGTGCATTTGAACGTTGAATCATACATCATAGAGAATGCAGGGATTGAATTCGGTGGGAAACTGCATACAGCTCGTTCTCGGAACGATCAAGTGCTGGTGGATGCACACCTATATATACGCGATGAGATACTGAATATCCAACGTGGTGTTGCCTCCTTATGTGATGCGTTCTTGAACATTGCCAAAACACATGTGGACACCGTAATACCCGGTTATACGCATACACAGCATGCACAACCGATAAGTCTTGGGTTCTGGGCAACTGCATACATGAGTATGTTTTTACGAGACCAGAAGCGGCTGCAAGCTGCTTACGAACTAACGAATACAAATCCACTCGGTGCATGTGCATTGGCGGGTACATCCTTCCCGATTGACCGAAACCTGACAACAGAACTCCTCGGTTTTGATGGGGTTCAGGAACATGCGCTTGATGTTATTAGTAGCCGCGATTTTATTGCTGAAACCCTTTTTGCACTATCGCTTGTGATGGCAAATCTATCACGGCTGAGCGAAGAGTTGATATACTGGACAACTTACGAATTTGGGATTGCCGTGCTTGATGATGCGTATAGTTCGGGGAGTTCCATTATGCCGCAGAAAAAGAATGCGGACATCGCTGAACTCACACGTGGACGCACAGGACGTGTGTACGGCGCGCTTATGGATTTGCTTACTAATCTCAAAGGTTTACCTTTAGGCTATAATCGTGATTTTCAGGAAGATAAACCACCTTTGTGGGAAGCGTTTGATATTGTAAAAGGATGTTTGGCTATCCTTCCAAACCTGCTCACAACCACAGAATTTAAGACGCAACGGATGACTGAATTGGTAAATGCAAACTTTGCTACTGCGACAGAATTAGCGAATTATCTTGTAAAGGAACATCAGATTAGTTTTCGGGAGTGTCATGAAATCGTTGGGGGGTTGGTTGGGGAGTTAGTCCAACAGAAAAAAACGTTTTTGGATTTGGAGTTAACCCAAGAACTCCTAAAAAAGAAAGGGATTGAGGTACAGATTGAACAACTGGAACAGATTCTGGATGCGGAATTAGCACTTAAGAATAATCAGAGTCTTGGTGGAACGTCTCCTACTGAAGTTAATCGTATGATTGAGCGTATAGAAGCACAGTTGAACGAAAATGCAAAACACATTTATGATTGTCAGACTCAGATTGAGGATGCACATAAAGAAACACAGCGAATTGTTGATGAAGTTTTGGGAGTGCCGGTTTGAAACAATCCTTTGCAGCAGCACTAAGTATTCTAAACAATGCAATTGACAAATTCCAAGATAACACTATCGTAGCCTTAACGGAAAACGATTACGAACAATTGGTAGTCCTGCTTGGAGAATTAATGGACGTGGTACGTGACGACGAAGATCATCTCCTTGCTCCATTGATGCAATTCGTTTTTGGGCTCATTGAAAATTATGAGCGTAAAAACATTCCGGAGTTGGCTGAACTTGGATGAATGAAAACCGAGTGCTCCAGTAATCCTGACAGAAGAACGTTTTGCGTTAGATAATAGACAACGCGCGTCACCCTACACAGGAGAATGAAGGTTGAAAAACAGGTTAATTGTCGCATTGGATACGGACGACGGTGAAGATATTGACTGGTTATCCGGAACGCTTAAGGATATTGTGCCGTGGGTTAAGATAGGCTTTCAAGCGTTCAGTGTCCTTGGGACTGAGTCTTTTCTGTGGTTCAGTGGAAGAGGTCATCTAATTTTTCTTGACTTGAAGTTTCATGATATACCGAACACAGTGGCGCGAGATGTTGGGACGATGACAAGACACGGTGCAAACATGATCAACATGCATGCATCAGGTGGTTTTGAGATGATGCAAGCCGCACGAATCAGTGCTGATGACGCGGCTTATGATGCAGGAATACCGATACCAATACTACTTGGTGTAACGATTCTGACAAGCGTAGATGAGGAAGGGTTTCAGACACACTTTGGATCTGAACGAAAACTCACTGAACAGGTCGTTTATCTGGCAAAGCAAGCAAAAGAAGCAGGTTTGGACGGAGTCGTGGCATCACCATTGGAGATTGAACCGATACGAAAAGCATGTGGAGACAAATTTTTGATAGTTACCCCTGGTATCCGTCCAAAATGGGCAGAAGTAGGCGATCAAAAGAGGATTACTACGCCAGCAGAAGCAATTGATCGTGGAGCGGATTATATTGTTGTCGGCAGGCCGATTATTGAAGCGGACGATCCGCTTGAGGCTGCAGAAAGAATATTAGATGAAATGAAAGGAGCATAACATTATGAATATTATTTGTATCTGTTTAGACACATTTCGTGCGGACATAATTGGCGAAGGCAAGAAGTATCGCCATGTGCAAACACCGAACCTTGATGCGTTTGCATCAGAGAGTGTGCGTTTCACCCGTGCTTATGGTGAGTGTCAACCTACGCTACAGATTCGCAGAGGGAATTTTACTGGGATGCGGACCTTTCCGTGGAGGTTTAACTTTGATCGGCGTGGACATTGGCATCACGCTGCTGGTTGGCACAAGATTCCACCGGAACAGAATACTATTGCAGAAGTGCTTATAGAACATGGTTACCTTACTGCTATCATAGCAGATACGTACCACATGTTTAAACCGACGATGAATTTCTCACGCGGGTTTGCACATTTTGATTTTATCCGTGGTCAGGAATCGGACAATTGGCAGAGCGGCGATCCGCGGTTGATTGAGGACACGCTTCGCAACCATGTGCGCGAACCTATCAATTGGAAACGGCATGCCGGTCTTGTGAATTATTTGTTGGGACAACGTCATCGTCAAACAGAAGATGACTATAGTTGTGCGCGTGTGTTCAGTGCTGCTGCGGATTGGTTGCAAGATAATCATACGGTTGGACCATTCTTCCTGTGGGTAGATAGTTTCGATCCGCATGAACCTTGGGATCCACCAAAATCCTATGCTGATATCTACTCTCCAGATTATACTGGCAAAGACTTCATCTCGCGCGGCAGTGCAAATGAAGGTGGAAGACCTTCTGATGAGGAACTTGACCGAATTGAAGCACTTTATCTTGGAGAAGTAACATTTGTTGACAAATGGGTCGGTGCGTTGCTGGACAAGATTGAGTCTTTAGGCATTCGTGATGAAACACTCGTATTGCTGATGTCAGACCATGGCACGCAGCTGCGAGATCACGGTAGTTTTGGTAAAGGGGCAAACAAGTTACATCCGTTTAATACGCAGTTGAACTTAATGATACGGCATCCTAATGGACCGCATGACAAGGACATTTCGGCATTTGTGCAGAACCATGACATTATGCCGACACTGCTAAACCTTGTTGATATTCCGTGTGATTGGACTGATGGCGAAGATATGTGGCCACTTGTGACACAAGAGAAGGTGTTTCTCCGCGAACGGATTATCAATGGCTGGGCAAGTTTCACCACAGGTAATGCTGTCGGACGTGTGAGTGTGCGCGACAATCATTGGAACTTCTGCACTTCAATCGGTTTTAGAGATGATAAAGGTGATGAACTCTTTGATGTTAGAAATGACCCTGAAGAAAAGAACAATGTTGCGAGTGATCATCCTGAAGTCGTATCGGAACGGCGGCGCGATGTAGAGGCGATAATTGGGCAACCGCTACCGGGTCATTTGCTTGAGGTATGTGATCCGAGCTATGCCCCGATGACAAAGTGGCTCCAGAGGAAGTTAGCGGAGATGTAGTTTTTACTGTAGGACTTACGCATTCCCCTCTTGATAAGGGGGTTAGGGGGGTTAAAAAGTTGTTATTTTAGTTATTTAACCCCCTAAATCCCTCTTATCAAAGGGACTTTAAGAGGGAATGCGTAAGTCCTGTACTGAATAGATATTAGATGCTTTGTTCTATTCATTTGGTATCAGTTTTGAACTTTGTCCCAATCCCAGATTAGAATAGTGCCATCGTCGCTACCACTGGCAAGTGTTTTTCCATCAGCGGAGAATTCAAGAGTTCTTATCCATCCGTTGTGTCCAGAGAGTGTAACCGTTGGCATTTGGCGATTCTGGTCTACCTTCCACAATTGGATTTGATTTGAAGTGCTGGTACTTACGATTGTTTTGCCATCTGTTGAAAACACTACTTCAATAATTCCTCCCATACGACCATTTGCGCGTTGAGAGATTTGTTTTTTCGCTTCTATATCCCACAGACGCATTGTGCCATCCCAACTCCCGCTTGCTAACATTTTGCCATCAGGAGAAAATGCTATAGATTCTATCCTGTCTGTATGTCCGTTAAGTACTATGGACTGGTTACGCTCAGTCAAATCCCAAATCCGAATTGCTTGGTCTTCACCAGCACCAGCAAAGAATTTCATATCAGCAGAGAATGCTAATGATATGATCGGTTTTTTAAAACCGGAACGAATTTCTATTTTCTGTTTACCTGTGTTAATTTCCCACAAACGTATTCTCCTATTTGAGTTTGCGTTGGCAACTAATGTTCTGTCAGAAGAAAACGCATTTGCATAATAGTTTCCCTTGTGTCCAATAAATTCTTGTATGCCCAATGGTCGGTTTTTTGTGGTATCGGTAACAGTAAGATTGAAACTTGTATCCACACTATACAGTTCCATACTATCTTTAGAAAATGCTATTCCTTTGTATAAACCACCGGACCTAAAGCTTTTTGATGGTATTTCTTGTCGTGTTTTTATATTCCATAAGCTAATAACACCGCGAGCTGTGCCAGCTACATAGTTTCCATTAGGTGCAAGTGCCATTCTTTCTACAAAATGGGGATGTCCCTTTATAATTGCAATTTGGTTTCCAGTTTTGTGTCCCACAAGCGAATCGTTGTGTCCCAACCACCACTTGCTAACGTCTTACCATCGGGGGAAAATGCAATAGCCTGTATTGCATCCGTATGTCCTTTGAATGTTAGGAGTTTCTGCATTGTTTCAATGTCCCATAGATATATGCCTCCTCCAAAATTTCCGTTTGCAACCTTCTTTCCATCCCGACTCATAGCAATTGCATGAGACGACGAAAACTGGGTGAATGTCTGTTTGCGTTTTTGTGTGTTAACATCCCATAAATGGATTTTCCCATCTTCTCCTCCACTGACCAGAGTGCTTCCATCATAAGAAAAGGCTGTAGCAACAGTAGGGCTGGAATGCGCTTTAATTCTTGCAATTTGCTGTTTGCTCTGTAAATCCCACAAAGTAATCGAACCGCTCATTGACCCGTTAGCAAGTAGGTCACCTTTAGGTGATAAGGTTGGTCCCATTGCATATCCTATTCTGACAGAAGGATTAACTATTTTGGGTATTGTCGTATTAGTAGATGTATTTTGTGAAACACCTTCCCAAGTTAATATCGGACCAAGTTCACTGGCACTAATTATAGTAGAACCATTATTTTGGTATGCAATTGCTTCAATAGTATATCTTTCAGATTTCAAAAAGCTTAATTCTTTACGAGTTTGAACATCATAAATCCAAATCCCGATGCTTGTTCCAACTGCTAATTGTTTTCCATCAGGTGAAAACTTAATGTCGTTTATTTCTCCTTTCCCCAACCGCATTTTTGCACCATCAGGCAGATGCCATTGGGAATAGTCTTGAGCGAAGCAGTGTGAAAAAAATAGGTTTAGAACTAAGAAAATTATGATGAAGAAAAGTGATATATTTTTCATTTCTTGTCTCCTAATGTTTTAGTGATAATCCCTTTTAAAGCATTGTATGTTCCGATTAGTGATCAGATGTGATTTTTTCCAAGTCCCAGATTAGGATTGTGCCGTTGCGACTGCCACTGATAAGTGTTTTGCCACCTGATGAAAATGCGAAATGCGTAGGCGAATCTGCATCACCTGTATTGAATTCGGATCGAAGTGATCTTGTATCTACATCCCAGAGTCTAACTAATCCACCATGGTAACCCGTTACCAGAGTTTTTCCATCCGGAGAAAACACCAATCCATTAACAGTTCCTCTTGCATTTATGAAATCAGCGATGTATTGGTGTGTTTTTGTATCCCAAATTTGCATGCTACCGTTCCATCTTGCAGTTATGAGAAGGCTGCTGTCGGGTGAAAAAGCCAATTTTTCAACGCCACGGCTGTCTTCAATTGGCAGTATGGTTTTCTGCATAGTGTCCAGATTCCATAAATGTGTTGTTCCATCTTCACTTGCACTTGCGAAACTCTTTCCATCTGGTGAAAATGCCACATCATTTATGTCTTCAGAGTGTCCATCAAGTTCAGTGTGTAAACGCATGTTTGCAACATCCCAGAATCTAACTTTTCCCTTCCAGTGGCCACTTGCGATCATTTTGTTATCAGGAGAGAATGCAATTGCGATAACAAAATTACCATCTTTTTTCATCGGTTCGTAGAATTCCTGTTTTTCTATATCCCAGATTCTAACTTCCCCCCAACATCCAGTTGCGACTAACTTTTCATCGTTTGAGAGAGCAGCATCCCAGGCATGCCATGGTTGTTTTGTATGTATGAGTTGTTCGGTTTGGGTTTCAAAATTGTACAACCTTATGATTCCATCAGACGAAGCGGAATAAAGCGTATTTCCATCAGCAGAAATGTTTAACATTTTCACTGCACCTGTATGACCTTGAATTGTTAGGATTTCATTTCCTGTCAAAACATCCCAAATCTTTGCAGTTCCGTCATCACAACCACTTGCGAGTTTTTTGTTGCCTGCTGTAAAATCTAATCCACTGATTGGTAACGTATGGCCAGTCAACTTATGTTCAATTAGTTTATTGCCGTTTTCTTGCTTTTTGTCCCTTGTGATTGATCGTAGGACTTTGGGTAGGGTTAGTTTCTTTGGATTGTCATCTATCCCTTTATTAGGTTGCCCCAACTTCCATAAGATGATGTTTCCGCCAGTATCACCACTGGCGAATGTTTTACCATCAGGGGAAAAGACGATATCTTCAACATTGCGAGAGTGTCCTTTATATTCAGTTAATTCATCACCTGATTCAACATCCCAAGAGTAAAGGGTTGTCTGTCCCCCGACAAGTGTTTTGCTATCTGTTGAGAAGCCTAATGACCATGCTTGTCCGGGAACTAATGTGTGTTTGAGTTCTCCTTTGGTTGCGTCCCATAGATATACACCGTCTCTTCCACCACTTGCCACAGAGAATGCATCAGGTGATAGTGCCAATCCGTTAAAAAGTGTTCCTTGTTCTCCTACAAAGTGTAAGATTTCGCGACCAGAATCGATCTCCCACATGTGATATTCAACATTGCGAAACCAGCTTGCACACGCCAGCATTTTTCCATCGGCGGAAAACTTAAAGTCTTTTACACGACCAATTTTTTCTTTCAAAACTGTAATCAGTTCTCCTTTGTCAATATCCCACAATTCTACAGCACCTCCCAACACCCAATTTCCAATTGCAAGCGTTTTGTTATCGGGGGCAATTGCGATACAATTCGCTGTCTGAATACCTCGATTCCTAACTTTTAATAATGATATTTCAGTTCCTGTGTGTGCATTGTATATCCATACGCCGATGTCTGATGCGATTGCTAATTTATTGCCGTCTAGGGTAAATGCGACATCGTTGATTTGCCCTTTACCGATGCGTAATGTCGCGCCTTGAGGTAAACGCCATTGTGTGTAATCTTGTGCATAGCCAAGTGTTTTAATGGCAAAGATTACAATGAACAATCCTAACATCTTGAATAATCTATTTTTCATCTATTGTATCCTTTATGGGGGGTTGAGATCTTAAGGTTTTGTTTCACTTCAATTGTGCTATAGTATATCATAGGGTTCTTTAGTTCTCAAGTATTAAGTCAATCTAATCATAGGTATTCATACCGCCTTGAGTCAACGATTATGTTCTCATATCACTTTTTTGGTAACGGAAACCGCAAATATTTCGTTTTACAACATGGTAACATGTTGTAAAATTCACAAGAGAAAATACAAGTGGCAGGAGTAAAATACATGAAACCGCGTTCAATCTGGATAGTAATACTATTATTAGCAGTCTTATTTTCAGGCTGCGCTACCATGTCAAGTTATAATGAATTAGCAAATCGGCACTATGATTACACAAGTGGGGAAAAGAGTGCAACATTGGATGATTGGTATGCGTTAATTTCTGAACTTGAAACTTTCATTCGTACAGATGCAGAGCGCGCAACTGCTGATGCTGCACAATATGCCATTGGTTCCGGCTGGATTTGGTGCATTCAAGCTGGGGATACAGAAGCACCGAAACACGCCATCGCAGCATTTAGAAGATTGATTTACACATATCCAAATTCAAAATACTTACCGCAAGCACACTATTGGATTGCACATTGCTACAAACTGGCAGGAGATTCTGCACGGGCAGTTCACCATTACCAGATTCTGACAGAGAAGTTTGCTGATACAGACTTGGCAGCAAAAGCACAGTTAGAATTAGGACACACTTATGCCGAACACGGGTATGAAAAACGCGCAGAAACTTTATATGTTGATATCGTTGAATCTGCTGCGGATAAACAGATTGTTACGTCTGCATCTGAAGCAATAAAGGACCTAAAATCGCCAGAGAATCAAACAAAACCAATTGATACTTCTCCATCTGAAAATGTAATTGGACCTCAACCGAAATCTACTCCCACAGCACCTGAGAAGTTAACGCCTGGATCGCTCACACATGAATTAGGATTGACAGCAAAGACAATTGTTATAGACGCTGGACATGGTGGGAAAGATCCGGGAGGTGGCAGGGGGAATCTCATAGAAAAACCTATTGCATTAAGCATTTCAAAGAAAATCGGTGCAATCCTGGCTGCCAAAGGTTACACGGTTCTCCTAACCCGCGATACTGACCGCTTTATTCCATTGAAAGAGCGAACTGCTTTTGCTAATCGACACAAAGCTGACCTATTTCTGAGTATTCATGCAAATGCAAGTGAAAAACCAAGTGCGAACGGGATTGAAACCTACTATTTGGATGTAACGAGTACTGATAAAAACGCTGAATTAATTGCTGCCCGTGAAAATGCAAACTCTGGGTATAGTATACAGGAATTGGAATCGCTCTTAAAGGGTTTGATAGTTGAGAGTAAAAGTAGAGATAGCCGCAGATTAGCAGAACATGTGCAGCGAGAACTGGTTGCAGCAACTGGTGCAGCAGACCGTGGTGTTAAACATGCACGTTTTGTTGTACTCATCGGAACAAAGGTTCCTGCTATCCTTATTGAAACCGGATTTTTAACAAACCCAACGGAAGCACAGAAACTGACATCAGATACCTATCAGCAAAAAGTAGCGGCTGCTATCGTCCAAGGTGTTGAAAAGTTTTTAGGAAATGCCGGCCAGATAAGTCAAGTAAACTCAACACAACATAAGTATATGGCAACGATAGGACGTTAAACAAAAACATATTGTTAAGGCAGAGTCATTCAATTGTCGGGTTCGTTGTTGTTGGAGGGGTTTCTAACCCCGATTTGAGATACACAGCAGCAGAAATCGGGGTTAGAAACCCCTCCAACAACAACGAACCCGACAATTGAATGACTCTGATTGTTAAGGGAATCCCTTTATGTTATATGAAAGATTTGATGTTAAAAAGTGTTGGAATAGCACTTTTTTTGTGAAAATAACAATTGCTATATTTTTAGTCTTTATCTGTTGGAACGCACTACCTAACCACATTTTGGCACAACAAGCAGATATAGCAATTTTGTTGCCTTCATCGGAATCTGGTGTAACAGAAGGGGATGTGAACTATGCGCGGACTGTCAGCAAGCGGTTCGTTCGCATGCTGAATGGCATCGGTTTCTCTGCGGACCAATTAGATGAGGTATCTGCTGCGAGTATACCGCGTTTGCAGGTAAATTCTACAAACCCATATCGTCTGATAATTCTACCACTGAACCCGAAGATTTCTCTCAAGACTGCACCTATTTTGAAAAACTATGTCGCACGTGGAGGGAAACTCTTGGTAACCTATAATCTGGCAGATGAGGTGGCAACACTTTTGAACTTGCGTAACATCAAATGGCTAAAAGCCGAAACTGAAGGGCAATTTGCCTCTATTCAATTTGATGCCCCTGAAGTATTAGGCATACCAAAATCGGTACGGCAAAAATCGTGGAACATTACGGTCGCAGAATCTACCGACCCAAAAACAAGAATTATTGGACATTGGTACAATGCAGAGGGGACATCCACTGGTTATCCAGCATTCTTCCTAAACCCCAATGGTGTGTTTTTCAGTCATGTTTTTTTACCAGACGATATACAAACAAAAACGCAACTACTTGCGGCACTACTTGGTTATCTTATCCCTGAATTTCAGCACGCAATCGCAAAACGTGAGTTAGATGCGTTGACTACCATTGGACACATCAATAATCTTGAAACTTTAACAAGATTCGTAGGATATGGGGGTGTCCCTGAAGCCAAACAGGCATTACATTCGGGAAAAACCTTAATTACGCAGGCACGCACTGAATATACCAAAAAGGATTATCATGCTGCAATGACTGCTGCCCGTGAAAGTCACAAGGCACTGACAAAAGCATATTCATTATCACATCTCAGTGATGTAACAGAAGGTCGCGCCGTTTGGAATCATTCTGGGCTTGGTGCGTATCCTGGTGATTGGGAACGTTCCGCGCAAGAATTGGCTGCCGCTGGTATCAACATGATTCTACCAAATATGGCATGGGGTGGATTAGCGCATTACAATAGCAGTGTGTTACCAAAAAGTGATAAGTTTACACAATACGGTGACCAGATTGCACAATGTGTTAATGCAGCACATCAGCACAACATAGAAGTGCATGTTTGGAAGATTACATGGAATCTGGAAGGTGCCCCGAAAGAGTTTGTGGATAAACTACGAGAGGATGGACGTACGCAGGTCTCATCTTCAGGTGCTCCTATCAATTGGCTCTGTCCTTCCCATCCAGAAAACGTTCAGTTGGAATTGAATGCTATTATGGAAATCGTTCGGAACTACGATGTTGACGGCATTCATTTGGATTATATCCGTTATCCAGGTAGCCATGCTTGTTTTTGTCCAGAATGCAAAAAGAGATTTATGCTTGCAACGAGACAACACATCCAAGCGTGGCCTGCCTCTGTGTTAAGAGAGACGGGACAACACAGTGATGCCTACATTGAGTGGTGTTCACAACAGATTACCCGTTTGGTGCGTCTCATCTACAAACGCGCCCGTGAGATAAAACCGGGCATAAAGATATCTGCTGCGGTCTTCGGTGGTTATCCCTCGTGTGTCACGTCTATCGGACAGGATTGGATTGCGTGGGCAAAAGCCGGTTATGTGGACTTCATCTGTCCGATGAACTATACTGAAGATACCAAGTTTTTCACTGACCTTTTAGAAAAGCAGCTTGCCCTTATGCCTAAAGATGTGGCGATATATCCGGGTATCGGTGCAACTGCCTCTAACTCCCTCCTCACACCAGATGCTGTCATAGGACAGATTCATCTTGCACGTTTTTTAGGTGCATCTGGTTGGTCAATCTTTGACTATTCTGCCAATATCTCAAACACAATCCTTCCTACTATTCAAATGGGTGTCGGTAAACACAAGGCTGAACCTGTCCATTGATTCTGTTCATGCTTGTTCATTTATTAGCATTAGTATCAACATTTTGCAATTTGGTTAGATTTGACAAGTGTGCAAAGTTTTTTGCAAAAGTTAACGCTGAAAGTCGAAAGACACAGCAGCATAATGTTGCAAATGCCGGCTGTTCATGATTTACTGAGCAGCAACCGTATTCCCAAATGCGTTTGCGACAATGACTAAGTCCTGAATATTCACAACACCATCGCCGTTGAGATCCGGTTCCATATTCCCAAACGCATTTGCCACAGCAACTAAATCCAGAATATTGACAATACCGTCACCATTGACATCTTCGGGCAGTGCTGGCGGTGTAATATCCCACAGAAGTATAGTCCCGGACCTCCCCGCACTTGCGAGGGTCTTCCCATCCGGACTGAATGCAACGCTACTGGGACGCATATTACGAGGTTTCGGTAAGCTGTGAAGATAACTCCCCGTGCTCACATCCCATAAACGAAAGGCTGCTGCGCTGGCACTTGCGAGTGTCTTCCCATCCGGACTGAATGCAACGCTATAAAGCACATCATCTGTATCCGTTGTCACGCGCTTGAGGTTGTGAAGAAGATTTCCCGTTTCAACATCCCAGATAAAGATACCACCCCGCAGTCCCCAACTTACCAATTTTTTCCCATCCGGACGGAACGCGACACCCTCGGACACGACCCGCCCCGTGATTTTCCGAAGAGGCTTCCCTGTCTGGGAATCCCAGAAACGGAGCGTTGCGTCATAACTTCCACTTACGAGGGTCTTTCCATCTGGACTGAACGCGACACCCGTGACACTTCGCTCATGCCCCTTAAGCCTGTGAAGGAGATGTCCCGTGTTTGCATCCCATAAATGGAGGCCTCCGATACTCACTTTCTGCCCATCTGAGATGAAATATCCCTCAGTCCCGCCACTTGCGAGGGCCTCTCCATCCGGACTGAACGCGAGACTATAGGTCGTACTCCTATGGACTATGATTGAGTCGCGGTGTGTTCCTGTTGCGACATCCCACAAGTGGATTGTATCGGAACTATGCCAACCACTTGCGAGGGTCTTTCCATCTGGACTGAACGCGAGGCACCAGGTATGTCCCGTATTCCCTTTGATCTGATAGACTTTTTCACGTGTCTGTGTGTTGAATAGGTATATACCAAAATATCCTCCTGCCGCCAAAAACTTCCCATCCGGTGAATACTGTATTACTTCAAGCCCGCCATCTTCTTCAATGCGTATAATGCGTATTTCGATAGGTTCAGGATAATCTCCCGGCACATCCTTTGGCAATATTATACCAGGGGGGATGGAACCTTGAGAATTGTTAGATAAAACGAGAACGAGTAGTGGTAGTATCAAAAAAAGCTTGTATTTCATGATGTGCCTCCTTTTACTTTCTTGCAGGGTGGGTGAAACCGAGTGAAACTCATCACTATCAACTTTAAGAATTTTTCCTATATTTCGGTTAAGAAACCGAGCCTATCCTTTAGCATCAAAAATGCTATTCTTCAGCGTCTTCAGAGGAAGCGACTGTATTCCCAAATGCCGATGCTACGAGTAGCAAATCTGCAGTATTGACTTCACAATCACCATTAACATCTGCAGCATGTGTTCCACTCTCACCTATGTTTGATGCAACCAGGGTGAGGTCTAAAATATTGACAACACCGTCACTATTAACGTCTTCGGACAGTTGTGTGTATGAGCAAGTCGGATGTGTCGATGCTGTAGCAACCAACACCAAATCTAAAATATTAACGCTACCGGTACCGTCAATATCCATAGGAGAACGATGTGTCTCCTCACCAACGAGTGACGCAACCAGTCCGTATATCGTAATATGTTCTTGTGGCACGCATTTCCAGATATATTTGGTCAAGACGTGCTTGAATGTCTGCTGGGAGTGGCGGTGGTGGATTGGGATGCGTATGCGAGGAGAGAATAGAACCGATATTTCTCTGCGTCCGGTTTTGGCGGG
>JAAXHO010000215.1 GCA_012270795.1 Candidatus Poribacteria bacterium | reverse complement strand
TAAATCAAGTTCTTTGGACACGGGGACCCGGATCTAAACTACGGAATTTCATTCTTTCGGAGTGTTTGATATAATAGACCAAACGCCTTGCATCACATTTTCTGCGTGTCCCATCTCTTTCAGTAATGTCAATGCTCTTGTGATTGGGTTCTGTTTTGACCTTGGTGGGTTTCCGCCGCGTTCAATGTGTGTGGATTCTACAATATCTATCATCTCTTGCTTATGAAGGGTCTGTCCTTTGAATAGTTCTAAGATTAGTTCTTGTGCCATTAGCGGTGTAAGAGGTAACCCTTCATATTATATGGCAGTTCCATTAGCGAGTTACCTCATTAGTTGACTTTCTTGAGTTTCGCGTCTTTCTTTAATCATACTGTATAAGACACATCCTCCCATACCTAACAGCACAATTGCGAAGGGAAAACCTGTTGCAAGCGATGCAGCTTGCAAAGCTTTCAGACCTCCCCCAAGTAGCAGTGCGATAGCGACTAATCCCTCGGCAGTGCACCAGAACACGCGTTGCGGTATAGGTGCGTCCACTTTGCCACCTGCTGCGATGATGTCAATTATCAGAGAACCGGAGTCGGATGAAGTTACGAAAAAGATGATTGTCAACAGCATTGCGGCACATGAGAGAAGCAATGATGCCGGGAGTTCGCCTAACATTTGGAACAGAGCAATTGGGTAATTAAATTTCTCAACTTGTTCTGTTACGCCGGTGTAGCCATCAGTTAGGAATTGATGGATAGCAGTGCCGCCGAATGCGCCAAACCAGATTAAACATAGCAATGTTGGTAGCAGCAGCACGAAGATAACGAACTCGCGAACGGTTCTCCCCTTTGAAATTCGTGCGATGAACGTCCCGATGAATGGAGCCCAGGCAATCCACCACGCCCAATAGAACGTCGTCCAATCGTGAAAGAAGCCAGTGTCCTCGCGTCCGACCCAGTTGCTGAGCGGAACAATTTTCATAACATAGGTCCCAAGTCCAGCAAACATACTTTGGAAAATGTAACGTGTTGGACCAAGCACAAAAATTGTTAACAGCAAAATAAACGCAAGAATTATGTTGAATTGGCTGAGACGTTTGATACCAACGTTAATACCTGTCATCACTGATACGAGTGCTATGCAGGTAATTCCTACAATCAGCAGGATCATGGTCCAGTTGTTTGCTGGTATTCCAAACAGATGGTCAAGCCCGGTAGTTACCTGTTGCACCCCCAAACCGAGTGAGGTAGCAAGTCCAAAAATACCTGCAAAAATAGCAAACGTATCAATGATGTGTCCGGTCCAACCCCATATTCTATCACCAAATATAGGGTAAAACGCGGATCGGATGAGGAGTGGGAGTCCGCGGTTATAGGCGAAAAATGCAAGGGCGAGTCCAACGACACCGTAAATTGCCCATCCTTGTAATCCCCAGTGAAAAACTGTTGTTGCTATTCCCAAGGAGGCTGCCGCTTGAACTTTGGTATCTTCTATGTTAGGGACATCTTCAACATTATAAATTACCTTTGCATCGTAAATCGTTTCTGACCCCAGCGGCGAATACTTATAATCCTCCTGATCACCTTGAAAATAGGTAATCGGCTCCGATACGCCAAAGAAGAGAAGTCCAATACCCACGCCTGCAGCAAAAAGCATGGCAAGCCATGTTAAGTAGGAATACTCAGGTTTTGCGTCTGCCCCCCCAACCGAATCTTACCAAGTGGGGAAAGGGCAACAAACAGGCAAAAGAGGAATACAGGGTTAGTAGTGATCATGAACAACCAATCAAGGTTTGTGGTGAGCCAGACTCGGACATTTCCGAAGAGTTTTGTCGCACCTTCTTGGAAAATGAGAGAACCAATAATAAAAACGATAATAGTGATACTGGAGATTACGAATACAGGAGTCAAGTAAATCTCTAAACCGAATAGTTTCCTGGACTTGCCTTCATCTACTTGATGTGGCATCTGTTGGGGTTGTTTTCCTTCTTCGTTCATTTCAAGTTTCTCCTTTTTGCAAGGTGGGTGAATCAATTAGAAATAGTAACCGAAGTTAAGGTTTAGTCGCCAATTCTGCTTTTTCTCATCGGTTTCTTCGTTTGCAGCCAGATCACCAGCCCCATCGTTCCCAACAAAGGGATTGCCATCAGAAAGTGCAAAATCACTATAGACATATAGTGCGCCATAGAGCGTCCAACTTGCCCCGATTGTTACGAGAGTGCTTGGGTTATATTCCTCAACTGTTTTAATGATAGAGCTCCATTCCACATAAGGTGTGACACTGTCAAGCCAGGAGATACTTGACGTATCTATACCGTTGTACCGCAGCGATATCGCGGGTATCATTCCGTTTGAAGCAACGGGGGAAGCGTAATCGTAAGCTCCCATGAGAATCGTGTCACCTGTGCCCCAAGGCGTTTCGTCAGCGATATTATGGGCGTAATAGGAGAACTGTGAAAAGAGCGTAAAGTTGGCATACGAGTTTTTCATGTGTGCGGAAAGAGCGTAGTGACTTCCGCTCTCATCGTCCCCCACATTTGTTGCTTTGAGTAACCCGTATTGAAGCGACACACCTACGTCAGCGATATTTTCAACTGCGTAGATTGCACGGAGGTTAAATTGATGTTGCTCATCATATCCGTGTTCATCGTCCTCAACTTTACGTTTTACAACGTCATAAGCGTATCGAGAACTGTTGAGACTTGACCCGTCGGTTTGAAATTCACTTTGTAAATAGTAAGCTGCGTCAAGATTCAACTTACCATAATTGCCATTCCATCTGACTCCTAAGTCCATATCGTCTGCAAGTCCAACATAAAAATGCTGGTCAAAAAACCAGCTTGTGGAAACACCGTAGGCGGTCGGACCGAATGGAACTCGAACAATTCCTACTTTGAGTGTGCCTACATCTTCGAAATTATACCCTAACCATGCAGTGTGTATCATACTATAACCACTGGAGTATCCGAACCACCTTGGATACCAACGGTATTCCAGTCTCCCAATGATGTTATGAAAGTCAAGGTCGGCAATTGACACGGAGAATCTCAAGATCGACATCGCCATTATCATCCCCTCTGCCATCTGTATAAGTGCCGTATACGTAATTTGCCCGCATTGCCCCGCCGATTTTTATGGGGCTTTTCTTCGGTGCTTCTGCTTCAGCAGTTTCTGTGGTTTCTTCGGTGGTATCAGCGATCGCGAATGAAGCAAAAATTAGCAAAAACGCGATTCCCAACCCAAAAAAGTGTTGATATTTCTGATTTTTCATACTTTCCTCCTTAGGTAAATAATATTCTCTAAGAGGGTTTTGCCTAAATAACGATGCAGAAGTGGACGGTCCCTCTCAATCACGCACTTCCGCAAGTAATACCAATTCTAAGAAATACTGTCTCATTCCGGTCGCGACCGGGAGGTCGCTCCTACCGGATCTCCGCAGCTAATGAGACATAATATATTAGAAGCGGTATAATTTTTGTATGATACCATAAACATCGAAAAAGTTAAATAAAAAACTCGTCCACAATCAAGTTGTGGACGAGTCCTCAGTTTTATTGCATCTGTCCCATACCGGAAAACATCATCATCGTTTGAATTAACTGCTTGTAGTCCCCGAAGGCTATATGGAATTTTGTACCAATTCCACCGTCCTGAACTTTTGCAGAAAAACCGATGCTATAGTTTTCAGGAACTCCCATCAACATACCCATAATCATCTGCATTTGTGCTGCTGCGTTAGGGTCAGCTCTTCCTGCCAAATTCATGATGCTCTTTGCAGCGGTTAAAGGAGAGATTCCCATTAAGAGGTTATTATCTTTTCCCATCACTTCAATGAGTCTCTGATAGCTTAGGTTTGCAGCAAGGCTGTCTCCATTTTCAGTTTTGCTATCAAGTGCTAACTTAATTAGTTCTGGGCCCCCGATTGAGAAATAGAGGCGACCCTCAGACAGTGCATAAGACCATTGCCATTCTTGCGGCATTAGTGCGGCAACTTCATCAGGAATTTCACCGAATGCTGTTCCAAAGTTTGGAAAAATATAAGACTTAATCTCAACGTCGTTATGCATTATAGGCTCACCCATATAAGCATCATCATATATTTTTACTTCAGGTGAATCATCCATCGTTTCTTTCATAAGTGCCATCATATTCTGTAGTTGCTCTAATAACTTCTCATCATAATAGGTTTTAATTTTTTCTTCATCCTCAACTGTATAGGTCACCAGATAGTCTGGGATGAGACTATTACGAAAATTAACAGAGAAGGTCCATTCATCTCCGACAGATTCAAACATTTCCTTCATGGATTGGAACAACTTTTCATAGTCTTGAGACTGTTCATCATTTTCGCCAAAAAGTGCTTTCATCAATCCTGCGTTTAAATCAAACAATACTGAAGTTTTACCTTGAAAAGCACCGTTTATGAAGCCGTTATTTGGCAACTCATCAATGAGGGTTAACTCCTTTGGATTCATGCCTTTTAGAATTTCCTGCATCTTTCCTTCGTTTTTGAAACTAAGGTCCAGTGAAAGCAGAACATCTGATCCATCAACTTTAATGGTAGAACTGATAGATTTCATATCTTCAACAAACATGAGAAAACTATCATACATTTTTGTAAACATGGGAACTGATGCCATAGATGCTGGATCACTTTCCATTGCGTCAATAATAGATTGTTTACCTTCTAACAACACTGCGCTAAACGGAGCTATGATGGATTCAAGATCAAATGAAGCATATACCTGTTCGTTTTTATCTGCTATCTTTGTAAGTAATGTAGAAAAGTCGGCATTATGTGCAATTGAGTTTTTTGTACCTTTCTTGATATCAATGACGTTTTCACAAACCTCAGACATCTGCGAAAACACAAGGGTATTGTCTAATATTGCGAAACTCCCGCTACCTTCAGCTGAATGCCAGTATGTGACACCATTATATTCTATGGGTTCACTCCCTTCAGCTTCTGCATCAATTACATCTTTCATTGCATCAGGATCAGTTAAGTGGACTATTGCTGAAAGGTTAGGTGGGTCTAAACTTGTTAGGAAGACAGCAAAATCTTGGTTCAAATCGAGACCAATTTCCTCTAACTCTGACAGGTTTTCAAATCCTGCACTAAACATGCCTGCTAAGATCTTAGCCAAAACTTCTTGTTCAGGTCCAGCTTGTGGCATCAGATCTTCGGCTAACCTATTTACTCTATCGTTCAACTCAAGCAAGCTGGGACAATAGATGAGTCCCATAGTGGATTCAGGAATAAGATTTAAGACACTTCCATCAGGTAAATCAACTTTTTCTTTTAAGAGATCCGATTTTTGTTGATCGGAACTTGTGTCTACCTTTACATCAGCTGAAACAAAACTTGTTCTTACTTTCACATCCGCTTCTTCGAATTGTGGTTTTACATGTTGAATTGCTTCAGGGGAACGTGGTTTATCACGTAGTTCTGCTTCTGGGGAACGGCGCGGTTTATCACGTAGTTCTGCTTCTGGGGAACGACGCGGTTTATCACGTAGTTCTGCTTCTGGAGAATGTAATTTGTCTCCTGTTTCAGTATCATTCAAAAAAATTGCTTTTGTTTCTAAAGTACTTTGTGTTTGTGATGTATCAACAGTTTCTTTTGTTCCACATGCTCCAAAAATTAACATTGTAAGTAGAACACAAGTGACCAAGTTTAAATGCAAATACCTTTTCATTGGATTCTCCTATAGTTGTTATACCTTATGATTAATTGTCTTAATTAGACGTTTTCGTAATTCTTTCTTGAAGTGCGTTAATCTCATCTATAGATGTCAACACACTAATTTCCACTTCATAATGACGACGACCGCCGGGTTCAATATGTTGTAAAGTTCCGCTTTCTCTTTCTGACGCTCTACCTTCAACTTTGCAGTTAGATGGTTCTAAACCCATTACATAAGCACCCTGACAACACATTTTCCACTGGACAAAATTCGGAAATTGTGTCTTGTGGTAACGTACGGCAATACCGATTCCTTGACCGTTATTAAAATTCCTATTTACAAGTGCGACACGAATGTGGTTGTCAACATCAGGGACCATTTTGTGGTAATAGACCTGTTCCTCAAAATCAACGGTAGGCGGTTCACCAAAGTTGTAGTTAGTTAAGTTGTTTTTTGCATGTTCGTCTCTTGGCGTTACTTGAGTAGAAGGCGAAAGAAACTCGCTGCCATCTGCCAGTATTGGGAAACCTATATTTATATGAAACAGATACATGTGTGGACAATCCTGATATCCGAGGTTTTCTATGATGTCTTCAATATGTATTTTGTTTGATCCTAATTCTGTCCAGATGCGGCGTGTGCGACACAAATGCTCACCCAATGCCGTGATTTCTGTGACCTTTCCTTGTACCCATAGGATGTATCGGTTGCCTTCCCAACGGGTATCAACCCATACATTTTTTGCAGGTATGTGTGACACTCTACCATGGATTCCGAGTTCAACATCACCATCAACGTTAGGTGAACCAGCTTGCGTCATGCCACAGGTTGTCAGCAAACCACCATAAAAACCCCGTAACCATCCGAGTCCTTGGGGTTCGTAATGAGATGCTTCTACATCACCTGTCCCTGAACGCCAACAGAGTGGGCTTCCA
Organism: Candidatus Poribacteria bacterium; assembly: GCA_012270795.1. GTDB lineage: Bacteria > Poribacteria > WGA-4E > WGA-4E > WGA-3G > MSPOR6. The sequence goes on along the minus strand of JAAXHO010000215.1, from coordinate 36,570 downwards.
TTGTAATCTGCATAAGAAATATCCAAACCCCTATTCGGTAGCACAGTGAAGTTTAACCCTGAACCTGTTCGAAAACCGATTGCATCTGTTCCTTTTTCATTCCCGTCATTGAGTTGGTAAACCTTCGCTTCAGCTACTTGGGAAATATCCCCCAAGTGACGAAGTAATTGTATTCTATCATATTCTTCTCCATAAAGATGTATCAATTCATCGTTCTCCTTCACTTTGAGATATGTGAATCAGAATAAGTATTTTTGATTTTTTCGGCATTATAGCATGTTCTCAAAGAAAATTCAAACAGTATTATGGTGAATTATTGAAAGAATTATCCACCTCTTCTGTAGGAGCGATCTCCTGGTCGCGACCCGGGGAATACCAAAAGGTATTCATACCGTTGATTTGGAGGTCGCTCCTACAGAAGAGGTGTAATCCGTAAACAAACAAGTAACAAAATATTTACACACCCTAACTCAATTGAGTAACATGAACGTAAAAAGATAGTAAAAAGTTCACATCACACTAAATTTCTGATCTTAATATCTCTGCGGCTTTGTATATCGTATGCATTTTTTGTGCTGCAATATCTATTGTATTTACGGGCCGATCAGCAAAAGTTCCGAAGCCACAATCTGGGTTGAGATATATCTGTTCCGGTTTGCGATGTTTTAGAAGTGGTCGCACTTTATCTAAGATAAAATCAACAGGTTCTATGTTTGTGGTGCGCGGGTCTACTACACCAAGTCCGATCTCTTTGTCAGATGGCAACTCACTCAGCACTTCGGTACTCCCTGCACGTTCTGTAGCATATTCTAACACAAATTGATTAATATTCATCTTACTAAAATAGGGTATTAGGAGGTCGTAAGAACCGCGAAGTAGGACATCTTCTTGTTGACTCCAGTTGCCACGGCAGACATGAAGTGCGGTTTTGATGTTGTTATCAATACCTGCAACGACGCGATTCATCAGTTCCACAGCGAAATTGAGTTCTTCCTCTGGGCTGCTTTTTTCTGAAAGGGCAGCACACATAAAGGTGTGGGTTTCATGCGGTCCTGTAAATGCAACTTCGGTGAGTACGGGTTCATCAAATTGCACAAATTCGCAGCCTGCTTCTTGTAAATCGTGCAATTCTTGGCGTAGTATTGCGACAACATCATCACCAAGTGATTCTTTGTCGGGGTAAAATTCATAAGAGAGTTTCTTTACCCACATTGAACGGGTCAGGAGGTAGGGACCGGGGAGGGTCACTTTGATAGGTTTTGTTGTGTGTTTTTTGAGAAACAGGTAGTCGTTCAGGACAAGCGGTGTTGTGCGTTTTAGTTTGCCATCAACGACCGGATTTTTTAGTGCAAATGCTGGCACGTCAAGTGCGTTGAGTAGTTGTTCAAATGCGGCTTTGTCTTCTACATAGTCAAGCATTCCTGCAAGTGTCATGAGTCTGATACCGTCAATACAACCTGTGATGAAGGAATAGAAGTTGTCTCGTCGTTGTTCTCCATCACTGACGATGTCTACTCCGTTTTCTTCTTGTAATTTGAGGCTTTCAATTACTGCTTCATCCGCAATCGTATCAAACTCTTCATCGGTGATACGTCCTCTTTGTTTGTCTCGTAATGCCCGTGATACTGTTTTGTATCGTGGCATGCTGCCGACGACGGTTACGGGGAATTGGGGTAAATTGTTCATTGTTTAGTTCTCCTTTACTTTTATTTACCTGTTGATTCTATTAACTCTCTTTCAAAAACTATAATCGCAGCGGTTGATTCCCCAAAAGCTCCTGAAGGTTGAATAACCTTACATAATCTCCAACCTTCTTTCCTTCGCGATTAAGCGTGCTTTCAAGGTCAGGAATCTTTCTGGACTTAATGCCCTATCCTTTTTGACTAATTCTGATAGTCTTATATTCGTACTTCGTCATTACAATGTTTCCTTATATACCTTGAAAACAGGTATCAATAGAAATATCGTCCACAAAAAATTTTTGTAGTTGATGTGAAAGATTTTCATCAAGCAACACGCGCATCGGCAACCTCTAAAGTCATCTTTAGGTACGCAACAACTTGCTCATGAGATACGGTCGGAAAATCGTTAAGGAATTTTTTTAGTGAATCGCCTGCAGTCAGATGTTGAATCAATATCTCAACTGGGACACGGGTCCCCGCGAAAACTAAGGCACCGTTCATTATTTTTGGGTTGCGCGAAACAATCTGTTCTTTTTTCATAACTAAATCTCCATTGAAGCCTGCATCAATAGTAGATGTCAATATTGTTTGGTCTATTACAAAATATGGGGCCGCTTGAAACACAGATAAACATTGAAATATCAAAAACATTGAGAAATATCAGCTATACATATTCTGTTAATTCTGTGGTTTTTTCAAATTGTGTTAATGAGACAATAATTTAAGATCAAAGTTGTTTTAGCAATTTCTCATATTCCGCGTGTGGACCTACCCAAAACCAATAAATTCCACTATCTTCACGTAATCCCAATGCCCACCAATCGTTTCCAATTCTGACTGAATAAATTGGTTCTCTTGTATGTACACGTTTAAAATAAAGACTTGGGTGATTATTGGCTGCTTTCCAAAGACGGTAGTTCTTACGAGCTTTTTCTTTAATACCTTCTGGCAATCTTTGAAAATTTTTGGTGAAATCCTTCGTTAAATATGAAGTCACAATTCATCAATTCCCATATTTTTCACACGACCAGCCTTAATGTCAGCACGCACTTTTTGAGAAAGTTGAGCGAGTTGATCTTGGGATTCGGCAAAAGCCTTATCCCATCGTTGTTCATCTTCCAATTCTTCAAGGATTATAGCAGCGATGGCATCCTGTTTTTCGAGAGGTAGTTTATATATTTCGTTGAGTGCTTTTTCAAGTAGCTGTGTCATAATCGTTCCTCCTGTGTCAATTCTGATTTTACACCACGCGCAGGTCAACATAAATATCAACATTTTGCGTCAGTGTATTTGTCACGGGTGAGGCGGCGAGGGTTTCCTCCCAAAGCTGTTCTAATACCTCGTCATCTGCATCGGATGCGACATAGATTGTGCCACTCACCGCTTTAAACCCGCTATGTCCACCTTCTTCCGTGCCGAGAAAGACAAAGATATTGTCAATCTGACCACTCAGAGAAATTTCCAACTCATCAATCTCAATCTTTTGTTGTGATGCGCGAATCTGGAAACCCATTGCTAAACATGCACCAAGCGCACCAAGCACGTACTCCACAGCACTGGGGGCGGCATCGCGCACATCAAAACTTGCAGGTTGTCCCACAAACCATGAATGATTTCTGCAGAAAACCTTCGCTTGCAAACCACCATCCCAATGGATACGTGTTTGCCACTTGTAATCTCGCGCTTGTGCATAAGCAGCATCAGCGTCCTGTTCTGCTTCCCCACGTTGTACGAAGTACTTGTTATGTTCAAGGGCAGGTCGCCATCCGAGGTAGGGGTTTTCGGTCATTCTACACCATGCTGGCAGGTCCTCTTTGACGCTAATCTCAGTACTGCGAATCTCAAGCACGTCACCATCTGGGACCTCCTCCATAGATTTGCGAATCAACAACAGAAGTCCAGAACCGCAGTCAAGGTTTCCACCTTCACAGATATGAGGGGTTTGAAGTGAATCGGGTGCTTGTAAATCTTCATCTCGCATTTCTTCATAAGTCCTATAAGTAATCTCGTTTGATATTCGGAATAAGAATCGTTGATCTATGTTGTTTTGAGTGTTGTACGGAATTAGTTTTTTGGGTAGGTTGTATTTTAGGAATGTGTAATTTTTTGTGTCAAATTTGAGAAACCCTCCCTTGTAGGTCACACCTAATATATTGTGAATGTGTGCTGTGAACTATGAGTGGGGTACATGTACCCAAAGGGAGGGAATCTGTTATTAGACTGGGAATCCAACCGATCCCTAATGGATGTTACTGCTGCTATTAGCAGGAATTCCTTTTTCAGATGTCAATATGTTATGCTTGAACCACCTGTGATTAGGAATTCAACAGCCTTAGCACCCCCCACAATGACAGCACTATCCACCAGATTATCTTCATCAAGGTTACGTTTTTTGAAACATGGTGAGCAGACCCAGATTATACCTCCCACATCAGCAAAGTCAGACATAAGTTGTTTCAGCGGTGCGAAACCCTCCTCGTGTATATCGTCAGCATAACCATTTTGGGATAGATGTACACCCTCTGTGCTAAGAAACACGACGGTTTCCACACCGGACGCGACAGAAGCATTCGCAACAACGAAACCGACAGTGGCTTTGTCGGTATTATCTTTTGCGTGCGTAATGCTAATCATCAGTTTAGACATTAAGTTTTTTCTCCTTTTTTAATATAAAAATAGGCATTGTCTTCACCGCAACAGTCAGCGAGAAGTTCATTGCCTATCAAATTGCACCATGCTGCGATGTCCACAGGTGCGCCTGGGTCTACTGCATGGACCTGTGCGATCTGTCCTGATTCAAGGGTTCTCATGGATTTCAAGAGTGCAATAATAAGATCACCGCATCCGAGTTCTCCTAAATCAAAGACAGCATCAGGTTTAATATTCGGTAAATTGTTTTGATCAATCATAATAGTAAAGAATACCATATAATCCATGAAACGTCAATGAAAATTCAGCGATGTAATAGATACATTCAATTGTCACAAAATATCTTTGTTGGAGGGGTTTCCAACCCCGATTTTTCATGTTGTGTATCTGAAATCAGGGTTAGAAATCCCTCCAACAATAAGTAAACTCGACAATTGAATTCGTCTGATTAGCGTAATGTAAGTTGTCCTATAATTTCTGGTCTATTGTTGATTACGACTATACAGAAAAATAGGATTAGACATTTATCTAATCCTATTTGTAAACTCAAAGATAATGTATCCAAGTTCTTGTATGCAATTACCTTTCTAACCAATCGGGTAACTTAACATTCTCTGACGACTTCCATGCTGTCAGGAATAAAGATGCAGTCCAACGCACTGATTCGCGTGAACGCTCTTTGGTAAAATCTTGCAATGCTTCAGATGGGTTCTGTAAGTCTTGATAATCTTTGACCAGTTCGTAAACACGATCCACCAATTTATGTTCAGACTTCATCTGTTTGACAATAGCAGGCATTAACTCACCGACGACTTTAACCTGTTGCTTCTTTGCGAGTTCGGTTGGATCAAGTTTTAAAACCTCAATTGATGCGTCAACCTTTTCATGGATTCCTTTATGTAGTTTTGAACCGTCCTCCTGAACGATTCCATCGTAATGCACCGTGAGGTGTAATGGTTGGCACAAATCTTGTGCATAGTGTGCCAAAAGACCTGCGTAGACATAACACTTATATTGAATAATGGGATTGTCGGGCCATTTACGATATTCTGCAAAGGCGGCAGTGAGACGGTCTGTCCATTCTGCTACAGAATAAGGAAGGAAACCGACTTTGCTGGGTTCTAGTTTCATTTCGGCACACAACTTCAAAAATGCGTCACGGTCAGCAGGTACTGGATTGTCTTTAATGAGTTCAATATCAAAATAGTGCTCAGGGTATTCGGCTATCCGTGCATGGGGAAAATCACGCTCTTTTGATACATCAGGATCATAAGCACAATGTACGATCATTTTGATAGCTGTATCGGACCGGAAAAACTCAGGGACTTCTTCAGGCAATGCTTTTATTGACGCTTGTGATAAAATGTCATGCCCACCTCCCCACCATGCCCATGTCGTAGGTGTGAGAATTGATAAGATTAAAACTAAAACGATCTGTAAACGTTTCATAATTCTCCTTTGTAAAATATGGTGAATCATTGAAATAATTATATTCCTCTTCTGTAGGAGCGACCTCTGGTCGCGATCCGGGGAATGCCACTGGGCGAATGCGCGCATGGTATTCGCCATGATTCATACCGTTGATTTGGAGGTCGCTCCTACAACTCAGAATGTAGAATTAATTGTATAATCTACCATGAATAACGACTTGATCAGTGTTAGTCTGCAGCAAGTAATAACGACTTGATCAGTGTTAGTCTGCAGCAAGTAATGCTTCTGAATCAGTGTCTTGCCATTGAAACTGTAGTTCGGTTGTTTCATGAGGTTTAAAGGGAATAGCGACCGATTCAATAGTGGGACCGATTATCTCAATTTTGTTTAGGTCTGCTGTGCCGTATCCCAATTCATTTGCGTAATTGAAGAGCCCTATCTCCATCGGTTCAAACCCCATAGTTTTTGATGTGACTGCATCTGCTGCGAATACATCGCCGCTTGCAACTGCAATACCGAGTGGAACGGAATTTGTGCCGCCAGGTCCGTTGCCTTGCAATCCAACAGTACCATCAACAATAGCAATGTCTGGTTTTAGAAAACGTGACGAACGTAGCAAATTGATATTAATTGTTTGTGCTTCAAGTGGTAGTTCACGGTCTGCATGCCGATGATACCCATGCATTTTGATGCGGTCAGCTTTATGTATCGTCCCCATAATCATATTTTTCATTGCAAGCGTCACAACACCAGCATCAGGCGTTTTTGCGATGGCAACGGAAATCGTGCATGGACAATCGAGAACAGTCTTCGGCATTTGCACCGTATCTGTTTCCCGACCAGCAAGAAAAACCTTAGTTTCTATCCATTCAGTTTCTTTATGTAAGTCAACGAGACGAATGGGTATATCATATTCCACTTGCAAAGCATCATAACCGAATATTTTAAATGCTTCACCGGAAAAAGCTTCATTTCCTCCCTCTGCGATTATAACTTCTTTTGGAGGTTGTGGTGTGCTGAGCAAGAAATCCAATGCACCCCGCATTGTGTCCACATGGGACGAAGCAAGTTGATTAGTACTGGACAGGAAATTAGGTTTTAACAATACCTGTTCTTGTACTTTTGGATTGATGTCGTTTCGTATATTGTCTAATGCTTCATAAACATTAGAACGCCGTCTGCCTGTTTTGGCAAGACCTACTTTAGTAGTGTTTGCAGTCATACATTTACTCCTTTCGTTTAAAACAAAGTTTATATTCTACAATGTGTTAACCATTTCAAACTATGATATTATAGGACGTAAAAATCCTTGATGTTTATCTAACAAATCAACTGCTTCACTTCGTTTAACACCCTTAATCAGCATTACAATTGCTACTTTTACACTGCCTTCTGCCTTCTTTAATGTGGTGTTTGCAACCGTTTCATCAACACCTGTAACTGTTTGAATGATTCGGATGCTCCGATCTACCAATTTTGTATTAGATGCTTTCACGTCCACCATGAGATTTTTGTAGACTTTACCCAACTTGATCATAGAGATGGTTGTGAGCATGTTGAGTACTAACTTTGTTGCTGTCCCTGCTTTCAGTCTTGTTGAACCTGTAACGATCTCAGGTCCGACTATCGGGGTAATGAAATGGTCAACATAAGTATGCAGGTCTGCTGCTGGCGGCACGCATGAAAGAAAGATCGTTTTGGCACCAATTTTATGTGCTTCCTTTAGCGCGCCTAAGACATAAGGGGTTCGTCCACTACTTGCAATTCCGACAATTACATCTTGTTGCGTTAGGTGATGTTTTCGTATTGCCTCTGCACCGCTTTCAGGTTTATCTTCTTCGCCTTCAACTGAATTGCGTAAAGCGATGTCTCCACCAGCAATAATTCCTTGCACCATTTCCGGCTCAGTCCTGAAAGTTGGTGGACATTCAGACGCATCCAACACACCGAGTCTGCCGCTTGTTCCTGCCCCTATGTAAAACAGTTTTCCTCCGTTACGAAACGTCTCAACGATCATCTCAACCGCTTGTGCAATGGCATCTGATTCTGCTGCGACTGCTTCAATAGTTTTTCGATCTTCTTTATGAAAAATTTGAACGATCTCTGAGATTGACTTTAGATCAATATCAGTTGAGTTTGGGTTTTGCTGCTCTGTAATCACAATAAGATATAAAATTTAGCAATCTTGTTGATTATAGGTGCGCTTTTGCTAACAACACCGCGCCATACGCCGGTTCGTGTTTCGGAATTATTACGGAACTACCAATGATTATCTTCTCAATCCATCTTTGCAGTTTATCTGTCAAAATAGGTTGATGTAATAAAATCCCACCAGAAAAAACAATATCAAACGGATGTGAGAATTCTAACTGCATTACCACTGTCTCTACTGCACAAGCAAATTCACTCATAGCGGAATCAATTATTTTTTCTGCTTTCGTATCCTTGATTTCCGCAGCCACAAACACTACCGATGCCAATTGTGCAATTTCGTCTCTACTTGCCGCATGTGTCCAGCGAATCAAATCATTTGGTTCATTCAGTGCGAGTCTCTTTAGAATCAGTTGTGTTATTTGCGTTGCAGGTTCGCGTTTATCAGCAGCACGTGCGACTGCTTGAAGTCCTTTGACTGCAATATCATAACCGCTGCCTTCATCACCCAGTATATATCCCCAACCTCCTGCGCGTGCTTCTTTACCGTGTTCATTGATACCGTATACAATTGATCCCGTCCCAGATATAATGATGACACCTGACTGTTTACCAGTCCCACCAACTAATCCGATATGTGCATCATGTGTTAGAATCCTATTATTTATCCCAATTTCATCACAGATATGTCCAATTATTTCTCTGTCCTCATCACGTCCTAATCCTGCCATACCGATACAGCAGCGGATGGAATCCAGGTCTGAATTTGGAACTTTCAGTTTTAGTTGAGTAATGATTTCAGTTAGAACATTTTTTGTTTGTTCTATCCCGACTACATGATAATTTGATGGGCCTGTTTGGGTTTTGGCAATTGTTTTCCCGTCCTTTGTTGCTAACATACCCACTGTTTTTGTTCCACCGCCATCAATACCGATGATATAATCCATATTATGTAGCATAGAGTCTATAATAACTGTGTATAAGCATGATAATTAATATCTATTGACATACTTGAAGAAATAGATTACAGTAATTTATCACAATTCTATTTAGAACGCAATTATTTTCAATAGGAGTTGTTCATGTATAAGAAACTACCTCTAATTATAACTCTCTTTACTCTAATCTGTTTGGGTTGTTCAGATGATAATGCTCAGGTTGAATGGGTAGAGGAACAGAGTGGAACTGACGCACATCTGTTTGGTGTCCATTTTATTGATGCAAAACTTGGATGGGCAGTCGGTTCAGGTGGCACTGTATTATCCTCAAAAGATGGTGGAAAAACATGGAATGAATCTGTGGATAAATCACTAAACAATGTTACATTGACAGAAGTCAGTTTTGCGACACCCAAAAATGGTTGGCTTGTTAGCATCGGGAAAGTGCATTATACTGGTAGCGGTGGTAACACGTGGACGGTTCAACATCAGGCGCGCGCGCTGGCAGGTAAGCCTCCAGGTATTTTGGATCTATATTTTGTCAATACTGCCGAAGGGTGGGCAGTTGGTGGAACAGGAACAATTTTACATACAATGAATGGTGGCAGCAATTGGGTGAAAATCATGTCTCCATCGGAAAAACATCTGTGGGGTGTGCATTTTGTTGACCCTGAACTCGGTTGGATTGTGGGAGAAGATGGTGAGATACTCCATACAAGCGATGGCGGCAAACGATGGGAACGACAGAATAGTGATGCTGAACAACCTTTATTTGCTGTTTGTTTCATAAATCAACAGAAAGGTTGGATTGTCGGATCAAACGGGCTTATTTTGCACACAACGAACGGTGGGCAGACTTGGCAAAAACAGAATAATCCGATGAAACAGAGTTTGCGAGCCGTTGCATTCCGCAATGAAAAGCAGGGATGGGCAATCGGTGAAGAAGGTCTCATTTTATATACAATAGATAGCGGGGCAACTTGGAATCAATCTGCTTCTCCAACGACAAAAAATCTGCAGGATATCATGTTGTTTAAAAAATCGGGTTGGATTGTGGGAGAAAAAGGCACAATTTTACGAATGGATTAAAACAGATATGTCTTAGAAATCAACAGTCTTACCAAAATATGTTCTTAATCTTCATCATCCAAACAGATAAACATATTACAATTCCCAAAATAACTATAAGATTTCGGGCATTTACCGAAAAACGCATCCAAGTGTTCATTAATTGCGTTGGAAAGAATGCCATACCTACAGCTAATGCAACTATCATATACGAGAAAGGGTGGTAGTACCAAGCATCTATGAAATTAGCTTGTGTAATAGCTATGCAGGCACGTGTCATGCCGCACCCTGGACAGGGGACATCCGTAATTGAATGAAAAATACATGGCAATAGAGAAACTTCGTCCGGTGACCTCTGTAATACTGTTGTATAGATGCCTATGCCGACTAAGACAATTAAGAACAACCGGGAAAGCATAACATGATTAAACATTAGATGAATCACCGTAGAGTTTGTTTATCTGATATTGCTGAATGGCTAACGATGCTATACCAATACCGAATATTGCTAATATCACACAAATTATCGGTAAGTTTGGATCGTAGTACATATCATTATTACGTTGAATCTCATTGATACCATTTGCCATCTTGTATTCATAAAATATACCAAAAATACCACAAGTGATTATTGAGAGAAAAAACCATAACCAGAAAGAGTACTCGCGTCTTCCTAACCAACCATTGAGTGTGTCCATCTGTTTGTATTGCCAATAGAGTCCATATATTCCACAAGTGATAAGAGAAAAAATTATTCCGAATGCGATACTACGTTTGCATCGTATTCTGGATACGGATATTGATTAAGCATAAACGCCACCTTTTATTTTAAGATATTAGTTTCAATTACTATTCGCGTGGTTGTGTAATTGTGTCTGGTACGACAATTTCACCAGCGATAATCTGTGTTTTCAACGCCTCAACTTTCTCAATAATTTCATCGGACAGTAGAGTTTGGTTGTGTTCATCAACTGCATAACTCACGCCACCATCTGCTAATCCAAAGTAACGGATACCTGGTGTAAACTCACCTTCAACGGTTTCTTGGATGATACGTTCTACAGAGGCGGAAATTTCTTTCGTCATACTTGTTAGGACTAATCCTGGTGCAAGATGATTTCCATTTGAGTCAACCCAAATGATAAATTTGTTCTGTTCTTGTGCTGCTTCAAGTACTCCTTGTCCAGCACCGCCAGCAGCAGTGTATATGACATCAATTCCATTTGCATATTGTGCCAATGCTAACGTTTTTGCCTTTTCAGGTTGGTTGAAACCAGTTGCGTCAGCACTAATATAGTCAACAGCGATGTTTAACTCGGGATTGATCTGTTGGCTTCCAGCGATGTACCCCGCTTCAAATTCGTGTAGTAATGGAACATCCGCACCGCCAATATATCCAATTTTTCCTGTTTCTGTTTTCAATGCAGCGATTGCGCCTACCAGAAACGAACCTTCATTTGCTTTATAGTTTACGGATGCTATATTAGGAATATCAAGCACAAAATCAAAAATAGCAAAATTGATATCTGGAAATTCCTGTGCAATCCTGGCAAAGACATCCCCCATCTGGTATCCAGCAGTCAAAACAAGGTCTGAATTCTGTGCAGCGTCCCTAATAATCGTCTCTGTAGCTTCAGGATCGTTTTCCATACCGTTTACTTCGGTAAGGATTATACCAAGTTCCGCTTCCGCAGTCCTTACACCGATATGGAAGGCAATACAATATGACGAATCGTCAACACAATCGCTGGGATAAACCATTGTTACGCGAATTGGATCGTCTGAAGTTTCTGTACGAATCACTTCCTCAACCGTTTCACAACCACAAATTATTAGTAATCCTAACACAATAACCGTAACTATTTCTGTTCTAAAAATTTTTCTCATATCTACACCTTGTAATACCAATTTTAATTATTTTAATACCATTCTTCTGTAGGGCGAGTAGAGGCACGAAACCCGAAAAATGCCAAACGCGCACTTGTATCGGACATTTTATTGAACAAATGTCTAACCAGAAACGACCTCGCTCGGCATTAGGTTATTTAACACCTAATTAATTTGAAAATGAACACTTGTCTTAATTTTACCTAATTTGTGGTCTGAAAAATCGATGGCACTTTATTTTATTGTTCTGAGAAAAATATTATTTTAACGAGTCCGACTAAAACAGCAGTCGCCACCGGTGAGAGAATGGCTAATAACCAATTGAATTTTGATGTCAAGATTTTAACGTCATTTTTGACAGATACTATTTTAGAATTAAGTTCGCTGTGATCTTGCTCATTTTTTATGAATAAAGTTTTGATTTCTGACAGTTCTTTTAAGACATGTTCTTGGAATTTTTCTTGTGTCATTGATGTCAACTCCATTTATTAATTTTTATATTCCAATCTGCCAATATTGTACTTTAAAAATTACTATTTTTTCAAGAATAAAATTTAAACCATTAAATAAAAATCAGGTAAAATTGAAATTTTAATTGTCTTTTTATGCTGATAGTTAATGCATGATATAGAAATAGGTTGTGATCTATCTTGCATTGTTAACTCCTTTAAGAAGTAGAGTTATATATAGGATAAATTTATGTCATAGGTTGTTTATTTCGATAATTTTTATACCACTCTTCCGTAGGTCCAAATCAAGAAATCAACGGTATGGATGCTATATAGCATTCCCCGGGTAGAGGCACGAAACCCGACAAATGCCAAACACGCATTTGATGTTGATTTGGACCTACGAAATGGTGTATTATAGTTGGGCATTCACTCAATTTTTCGTAAAACCTTTACAGAAGTGATGCCATTTTAGCTGCCGTACCAATTTTTTTCTATCAACCTTACCTACAAAAAGCTGCTTACTATCCATTTCAAGTACAGGGATGAGAAATTTATACTTAGTAAACAGTCCCAAGTTATTCGTGATGTCAATATCCTCAATCACAATAAAAGGCAGTTTCTTTTTGATTTCTTGTAGCACAAATTTTGCTTCGTCACATAACGGACAGTCAGGTTTTGTATAAAAGCGTAAACGCAGCGTATTATTGTTCATATCTATATAAGAAAACAAAATCTGGACTAATCATTACGTCAAAATATCGCGGACAACATGTCCGTGAACATCTGTGAGTCGGAAATCTCTTCCTTGGAATCGGTATGTCAGTTTCTCGTGGTCAATACCTAATACATGGAGCATAGTTGCATGGAAGTCATGCACATGTACGATGTTTTCAACGGCATTGTATCCAAGTTCATCTGTATTCCCATAACTGATTCCACCTTTGATACCACCGCCTGCCATCCACATAGAAAAACCCTTTATGTGATGGTCACGACCACTGCCTTGTGCCATTGGGGTGCGACCAAATTCTCCACCCCAGATAACTAAGGTTTCGTCTAACATCCCACGTTGTTTCAAGTCATTCACAAGCGCAGCCGTTGCTTTATCAACATACCCGGAAGTTGTCTTGATAGCGTTCTCGATGCCGCCGTGATGGTCCCAACCGCGATGGTAGAGTTGAATAAATCGGACACCGCGTTCCGCTAACCGTCTTGCCAGTAGACAGTTAGATGCATAGGAACCATCACCCGGTTTTGCCCCGTACATATCAAGAATGTTTTGCGGTTCTTTGGATATATCGGTTAATTCAGGGACACTTGTTTGCATTCGGAATGCCATCTCATATTGATTGATGCGTGTGGAGATTGTCGGGTCGTCAACAGTCTCATCTAATATACCATTTAGGGTTTGTACTGCTCCAACCACGTCCTTTTGCTGTTCCTGACTGACACCGTCAGGACTTGAGACATAATGAACAGGGTCTCCGGTTGAATGGAATTGTACACCTTGAAATTGGCCGGGTAGAAACCCGCTATGCCATTGACGAGTTGCGATCGGTTGGTCCTGTCCACCACCGGAGGAGATAAGGACGACATAACCGGGCAGGTTTTCGTTTTCACTTCCAAGTCCATATAACAACCATGAACCCATACTCGGTCTACCAGAAATAGCAGTACCTGTATTCATGAAAGTGTGTGCGGGGTCGTGATTTATCTGTTCAGTTCGCAAAGACCGCACAATGCAGATGTCATCAGCGAGACTTCCGATATGTGGAAACGCAGAACTCATCTCCTGTCCTGATTCACCATATTTTTCAAACGGATGGGTTGGTCCAAGACATTTGAGTGCATTTACTTGCCCCTGCAGTTGCGCTATCGGTTGTCCCTTTGTGTATGATTGTGGCATCGGTTTGCCGTGCATTTCTGCAAGTTTCGGTTTGTAGTCTAATGTCTCTAAATGTGAGGGACCACCTGCCATGCAGAGATGTATCACACGTTTTGCCTTCGGTGGTACGTGTGGTTCGGTGATTATACCTGGCCATTGTTCAATCTTCGGTGCTGCGTTCAGCAACGACGGTGTTAGTAGTGATGCAAGTGCCAGTGATCCAATGCCTTGCGCTGATTTCCCTAAGAATGTTCGCCTTGTCAAGCGAAGTTTGGTTTCTTCATTTATATCATTTAACATATACCGATTACCTCCTATTCCTAATCTAATACCAATTTTAATTATTTTATTCCATTCTTCCGTAGGTCCAAATCAACGGTATGAATGCTATATAGCATTCCCCGGGTAGAGGCACGAAACTCGACAGGATAGCCACAATCAATACATGTCGGGTTTCGTACCTCTACCCGACCTACGAAAATGGTATATTATAAAGTAGAAATGGTATAAGTACAACTTGCAATTTAACACAACTCGTTACTTAGCAAATCCCCTTGCAATCCAAAAAATGATTAAATATACCATCCAGACAAAAACAAAAGAGGCAATAAAAACAGCAAAAAATTGTCCCCATAACATACTGCTTGAATGATGGGTGATTGAATCGGGAGTGAAAAAAGTTATTAAAAAGTTATACCATCCTTCATAAGTAGGATTAGATAAATGTCCCGCTTGTCTACCTAAAAACCCAGCAATTAGGATGGATAAAACAAACATCAATCTAAAATAACCTCTTTTTGAATTGAAAGCTGTCTGAAAAAAACCATTCTTCATATCTTATACTCCTTCTGAAATCACCCTTAGGCATCAACCCGTAAAACCCTTAATAACAAAGACTATAGCATAGTAAATTGGCCATTGAATAATGAAATAAACTAGCCATACAAATCCCAAAAAAACTGTAGAAAAACCCCAAAAAACCCTTTTTGGATTCTTAAAAAATTGCTGTTGATCTTCATCATCATCTTTGTCACCAAGTTTTCCCCTAATAGCAAGTAAAGCGAAAATACTACCCATTATGATGGCACCAACGATTGAGATAATAACTGCTATTCTGAATAGTCCTTTTTTCCAATTTATTGTGTTACTTTCTGCTGAAGTATCATCAAAAAATTCAAAATATACTCCGCTTCCAATTCCGAATAGGATACAACATATTACAAATAAATAAAACAAATTACCAATTTTCTTAGATTTCATAATCTTCTATCCAGATAGTATAATACCATTTCTAATTGATTATATCTCATTAGCGACGGAGATTTGGTAGGCGCGACCTCCAAATCAACGGTATGAATCATGGCGAATACCATGCGCGCATTCGCCCAATAGCATTCCCCGGGTCGCGACCGGGAGGTCGCTCCTACCTGTTATAGTGTGTAATTAATTCCATAATCTAACGTAGTAAGTATTTATTGCTTATATTTTTGAGTCTGTATCCTGAAGGTGGAAATATGTAACGAGTAATGAAGAAGTATATTAGCCATGTCAATCCAACTGGTACAGCAAAAGCAATTAGTAATTCTAAAGCGTGATATATTTCGTTTGACAACGACCTGGGTATGGAAACTCCCATGAAACCCATCTTCTGTAGAGATAGTGTTTTGAACCATAATTTAATGGAAGCAGTCTGTGTAACATTCCAGCAACCTAATAGGAATGAACAGATACAGGTTATGATGAAAAACGCTGGTCTCCATTTGATTGATTTCATAAGCAAACTCCATCTTGTTAAAGTAGATAATATTTATCGTAAAATGACTATTGTGTGAAAGCAGCAGCGTTAATATCTTGTGATTGTTTCATGCAAGTTTAGTATCACTCGTGCAATGGAGATCCATGCTGCGTGTTCGGTTGCTTCAATTCCTTTTGATGCAGGAGCTTGACCGACAGACACTAAACGTTTTGCTGCTTCCGGGTTGTCGGTGTATTCGGTTATGTGCTTCTCAAACAGATCGGACATAACTTGTAACTCTTTTTCTTGCGGTAATCGGGATAGTGTCTGCCTGTATGTCCAATTGATACGATCTTCGGCAGTTTGCCCACCTTCCTTAATAATACGTGAAGCAAAAACCCGTGCTGCTTCAACATAAGTTGGGTCGTTGAGCAGTGTTAAGGCTTGCATCGGTGTGTTAGAGGTTGACCTTTCTGCGGTACATTCCTGTCGACTGGGGGCATCAAACGCCATCATACTTGGATGCAAAAAGGTGCGTTGCCAGTGTGTATAAAGTCCTCGACGATATTGACTTTCACCAGTGTCGTGGACATATTTGCGTTTCGGGAAATTCAGGTTTGAATAATATCCCACAGGTTGATACGGTCTCACACTCGGTCCGCCGATTTTCTGAACGAGGAGACCACTCAATAGCAGCGCGTTGTCACGCACAATTTCTGCATCCAATCGCCAACGAGATTGGCGTGCAATTAGTCTATTGTAAGGGTCTTTTTCTTGAAGGACATCATTCGGTTTTGATGATTGCTGATATGCGTTGGATGATACCATGAGTTTGACCAAATGTTTGACATTCCAGCCACTATCCATAAACTCTACAGCAAGCCAATCAAGCAATTCCGAATGTACAGGCGGTTCCCCTTGTGCTCCAAGGTCATCTAAAACACGTGAAATACCGGTCCCGAAATATAACGCCCACAAGCGATTGACAAAAGTTCGCGCTGTTAGTGGGTTGTTCCTTGATACTACCCATCTTGCCAAATCTAATCGGTTAGGCCTGCGGTCATTGACTCCAAGCTTACCAAGAAATTCTGGTATCATTGGATCAACGATCTCGCCCGAATCGTCCAGCCAGTTACCTCTCGGTAGTATTCGGGTCATACGCGGTGATACGGATACTGACGTGAGCGAATATGGACTTTTTGATATGATTTCATTCTTACGTTTTTCAAGTTCAGACATTTGATGGCGGATTCCATCAAGTGCAGGTGCGATCTGGCGATAATATTCGGTTATCTGCTTTCGGTGATTAGTCGTTCTAACGGTTGGGTCAACTTGAATTGCCCTAATGACAGCAGCATCATGAGAGTTTTTCGTTACCATACCGAGTGTCGTTTCCACGCCTGCGACATCCCAATATGCTTTTCCGCCAAATTGTGTGAATGCCATTCCGTTTAGCACACTCCCCGTTTTCAATCCTACCAGTGCAGGCTCTACTTCAAGTCGGACCCATTCACCCAATTTTGGTAGCTCCCCCATCGGTTTGTGTGCAGGTGTATCATTTCCTATCTCTCCATAAGTGATCTTATCTTCACCCCAGAAAGCACGGTGTTCCCAACTACCATCGTTCCATTGCAGCATGATCGTTTGTGGCGGATTATCTGGATCTAACCACACATAAGCAAAGAGTTTATCACCATCAGCCAAAGTGATTTTTCTATTTGCATTATAAAAATGGTGTTGTATTAACTGTTCTGGTGCTGCAACTTGTACCCTTGAGCGTTCTTTGCTAAAAACAAGCCCCTCATTTTTGCCAACAAATTCCCACTTACCATCAGTTTTTCCTCCGTTAGACTGTGCATCGTCAACCCATGCAAATTCAGCAGGTTCTTTTGACTGGATCAGTGAACGGACTTCTTCTTCCCACTTTTTCTGCTCCGCTTGCAAACCGGGGGATGACAATTCAAACACGCTGCGTAATTTCTCTAACTTATCATCAATTTCTCTCAACTCAGTTTGATGTTCGGATGATGGTAGCATGATAACAGGGTCCCATTTACTTCCCCCTCTATACACCCCCGGTCCTTGAATATCTGCGAAGAATGCAGCGAAACTATAAAAGTCTTTTGCTGTATACGGGTCAAATTTATGGTCGTGGCATTGTGCACACCCCAGTGTAGCCCCTAACCACACGGATGCTGTGGTACGGACGCGGTCTGCTGCGTAAATTGTCAGATATTCTTTCGCTTGTGCACCACCTTCAGCAGTCGTCTGATTGAGTCGGTTATATCCTGACGCGACTTTCTGCTCTAATGACGCTTCGGGGAGGAGGTCACCAGCAAGATTCTCCAATGTGAACTGATCAAAAGGCATGTTGTCATTAAATGCCTTAATAACATAGTCCCTATAAGGATAAACACTCACATTCTCATCGGAATGGTAACCGCTTGTATCTGCATAACGCACTAAATCCAACCAATAAATTGCGAGTCTTTCCCCAAACTGTGGTTTTGACAGGAGGCGATTGACCAGTCCATCATAAGCTTCTGGTCGTTTATCGCTAACAAAATAGTCAACCTCTGCAGGTGTTGGAAGTAATCCTGTCAAATCAAAATGTAGGCGACGTATGAGCGTGCGTTTATCTGCTGTAGGTGAGGGTTCAAGTCCCTCTTTTTCTAATCTTGCAAGGATGAATTGATCGATAGGATTATGGACCCATTTCTTATTTTGCACATCAGGGGGTGCAACGCGTTTCGGTTGTTTGTATGCCCAATGTTCCTCCCATTCAGCACCTTCAGCAATCCACTGAATTAGCAGGTCAATTTCTGCTTGCGTAGGTTGACGATTTGAGGTTTGCGGCGGCATGCGTCTATCAATGTCTTCGTGCGTGATACGTAGTACTAATTCGCTGTTTTCAGGTTCACCGGGAACAATAATCGGAAACCCTCTCGGTGCGGAGAACGCGCTCTCTTTGATATCAAACCGAAGTTCTGCTTGACGTGTTGCGGGATCCGGCCCGTGGCATGCATAGCATTTGTCGGACAGAATCGGGCGGATGTCGCGGTCAAATTGGATATTTTTTGCATCTGCTATTTGTGTCAGAATTGTCAAGAACACAATGTACAACACACACAAAAAACCGGGATAATAAAGTGTCAACAAAGATATCTTTCTTTTTGTGTTCATCCTAAACATTTTGGAATATCTCCTCCCCACATGAAATGCATTGTTGTGTGAAATATCTACAAGGTATCTCATAAATCGTAGGAGGGGTTTCTAACCCCAGGGTTATTCAGTTTTCGGTTTTTCTGCTTTATTTTTCACATTTCAATATGACCATCTGTAGGTCGGGTAGAGCGTAGCGACACCCGACACGTTTCGTTCCTGTCGGGTGTCGCTACGCTCTACCCGACCTACAACCCATCCACTTTTAGCCTATATTTCGGTCCTGCTATTATCAGACACTTCCTATTAAATCATTATAATGTCTAATGTATTGTATGCCAAGTAATTTAGCATAAAAATGAATTATGTGCAAATCAAATCTTGAAGAATCCAAAAAAATTAGCGTTATTTAATTGTTGAATTGAATGCTTCTTTTATGAACACTGTCCTAATTGTGGAATTTTTTAGTTGTTTTTTTCGTGTTTTTTTCCATTTTTTCATAAGTGTTCTCGATTGTGTCATAGTATGGGTTTATGGTGGTTTTCAATTTTCACGAAATTTTGAAAAAAACAACTAAATGGTTTTTTTCGTTTTTTTTGTGTGTTTTTCTGTTAGTTTTGTTTAGTGTCTTTTTGTGTATTTTGAATTTATTATATTATATCTGATTTTTGATGGGACTTGTAGTTTTTTGGATGATTGCTTATTGGGATTTCCAATAGATGTCCAATGGGTTTGGGAGGGTGACGGCTTTCGATTTTCATAATGAAGATTAAAAAATAAATGGGTAATGTCTTATTCTTATTGTGTAGTATAACTTGTTCTTTGTCTGAACCAGGATTTTCAGGATTTTCAGATTTCGAAAAAGAACCTAAACACGTATCTTAAGGTCCTTGATAAGGTAAATCCTGAAAATCTGATAATCCTGAAAATCCTGGTTCAGACAACAAAGAACATAACAACCCAGAATAGGTTCTATTGTTTCAAATTGGCATGTCAAGGATAAAATTAAGATTACCCAATTAATAAATTAATCTTCATAATGAAAACTTTACATATCTCACTTAATGCTATAAAAATTAGACTTGACAATTTATTATACTTTAGATTATAATAATCTAAAGTATAATAAAGCAAAGCATGTAATTACTTGGACATTTCTGTAGCATAACCTGTTAAGTTGTGCAGAAACGGAACACAACCTAAATGAAGATTAAAAAAATAAATCGGTAATTTTCGTTTCCCCCAAACTCGGTAAGTGCGGTTTCCTAACCGCACCGGACTTCTATGCCAAATTTCCGATTTAATTACTTAATCTTCATACAGGTTGTGCTACAACAATTATAGAGAGGAGAAACATGTTCATAAACAGAGAGCAAGAAATTGATGCGTTAGAGAAAATGTATCGGGCAAGGCAGGCGGAGTTTTTTGTGCTATACGGCAGACGACGCGTAGGAAAAACAGAACTTCTAAAACACTTCTGTAAAGATAAATGGAGCATCTACTTTATAGCAAGTCAATTGAGGGAAAATGACCATCTCCGACAGATAACAGAAGTTGCGGGGCATGTGATTGATGATCCTTTACTTCAAAATATTACATTTAATGATTGGGAATCCGCTTTAATATATTTCGCTCAAAAGTCTCAAGATAAAAAACTGGTTTTAGTCCTTGATGAATTTCAATATCTCTGTGAAGATAATGCGGCACTCCCATCACTCATTCAACGTTTTTGGGACGAACATGGAAATAATAGCAAACTATTCTTGATACTATGTGGTTCGCAGATAAGTTTTATGGAACGAGAAGTCTTAGCAGAACGATCTCCATTGTACGGTAGACGAACAGGACAATTACAGTTGATGCCATTAAACTATCGGGATGCAGGAAGTTTTTTTCCAAATTATTCCAGCAAAGAAAAATTGGAAGTATATGGAATACTTGGTGGAATACCAGCATATTTGAACCGATTCACACCTCAATCTCAACACCCATCAAAAAGGACTATAAAACAAGCTATAATAGAAGAACTGCTGTCACCTCACGCATATTTATTTGATGAGGTTAACTTTTTGTTGCGTATGGAACTCCGAGATCCGAGGACTTACGCAAGTTTAATGCAGGCAATTGCAGGAGGTGCAACGAGACTAAATGAGATTTCACAACGGGTTGGCCTTGAGGCTACAAATGCAAGTAAATACCTTAGTGTGCTTAGAGAGTTAGGGTTTATCAAACGTGATACGCCGATAACTGAACTTGCACCTCAGAAAAGCAGAAAGGGTATTTACAAAATTGCCGATAACTACCTGAGGTTTTGGTATCGTTTTATTCAACCCAACAGAAGTTTGATTGAATCTGGGAATGCAGATTTAGTCTTTCAGCAGATGATTGCCCCACACTTTTCTGATTTCATGGGGAATATCTTTGAAGACATAAGCAAGCAATACATAAAACACTACTGGAAAGAGAAAATAGAAATAGCTCCTAAACAGATTGGGGCACATTGGGAATCAAATCTTGAAATTGATATTTTGACAGAGAATATTGATGGCAGCCACTGGTTTGGAGAATGCAAATGGTGGAATCAACCTGTGGGAGAAAACGTTCTTGACCGACTAATAGAAAAATCCAATAAAATCGGACTGCCATGGAATGAAAACTCAAGATATATTCTGTTTTCTGCAGGCAGTTTTACTGATTCCCTAAAGGAACGTGCGAAAAAAGAGGGTATTTTGTTACTTAGTCCAAACGATCTATTTTAGAAAAGTAATCTTTTTTTACCCCACTTTTCTAAGCAGGAATCGGTCGATGTGGGTCAATGAATGTGTTGTTTTGATCCTTCTTTCGTGGCGGCGGTAAAGCGTCTACCTTCGCTTGAAGCCTTGCAAGTGCATCTACATAATTAGGATCATCAATAAGGTTGTTCCATTCATCTGGGTCATTAGACAAATCAAAGAGTTGTTCGGGCCAACCCTTATTGTTGTTGAAACGGATATATTTTAAACTACCTTCCTTGACCATCACGGAAGGTCCATTCTGAGCACTCCACAATTCGCTATAGACAGTATCATCCCATGCATCTGCTTTTCCTTTAATAAGCGGGACAAGGGATTGACCGTCCAGTTCTTCGGGGGCAGGTACTTCTGCTAACTCACACAACGTTGGAAACAGATCCACTAACGACACATTCTCATGGACTATTTTCTGTTCGCGTCCAAACTTTTCTGGATACCAGATTGAAAACGGCACACGTGCAGAGGGTTCAAAATAACTCTGTTTCTCCCAAAGTCCCTTAGTGCCAAGCATCTCACCGTGGTCAGAAAGAAAGACAACAACAAAATCTTCAAGTACATTCAGATGTTCCAATTTCTCTATCACCCGACCAAATTGTGCATCCATCCACTCGATCATACCGTAGTAAGCAGCAGTCGCGCGGTGTGCTTGTCTGTAAGTAACATCCTTACCAACCTTGACTCTAAAAAAGTTGTTGTATTCAAACTTTTCGTTTGGTTCTTCAATAATCGGTTCTACACGCTGCATGTAATAGTTGAATAAATCAAGCGGACACTGATACGGATAATGTGGTGCGATGAGGCTGACTGCAAGACAGAGAGGACTTGCCTTGGGACGATCATAAGAGGCATTAACAAAGTACTCCTCAAGAAACAGAACAGCACCGTCCACATTGTATTGATCGTGTAGCATCCAATGCCCTATACCGGGTTGTGCATCGCGTATCTCTTGTGCAGTCTTATCCCGTTTCATGCCAGTGCCTGGTTCGCGTTCAATCTGTGCGGTATGTTCATCCTTTACAGCGCGGTATGGATAACCATTGTTACCGATAATATCGCGTCCGATACGTTCGTACCACCCATGCATAACATCAGTTCCAACAAAGTGCATTTTACCAGCACAGCATGAATAGTATCCGTAGTTTCCAAGATGCCCTGGAATGGTTCGGACTTCAGTCGGCATCGGATCGCCAAAGTTTAGACAACCGGAGTTACGTGGATAGAGACCCGAAAGGAAACTTTGCCTTGCTGGAACACAGACCGGAGATGGCGTATAAGCATTGCGGAAGTAGACACCCTCATCCATAAACCGAAACAGGTACGGGGTACGAATAGCAGTATCCCCCTCAATCGGCAGGACATCGGGGCGATGCTCATCGTTGATAAGTAATAAGATATGTGGTTTCTTGTCTGGCATGATAGTAAATATATGAGAACCGTATCGTTTCCTTAGTAGGGAGACATTATTCCTTCTGTTCCCGGTATCTGTTTTCTTTCAAATTCTGGGCTGATCCACCTTTCACCAGGATCTTTACCCGGTTTATAATATCCATAAACTACTGTCCATCTGGTATCGCTATCCTGTTTCCTTGGCGTTACAGCGTGTGCTGCATGCGTCCACATCAATACGACTGTTCCTGGTGGCACTGACATTTTCTGAATCTCTAAAGGTTTTCCAGTTTCAGGATGCGTTTTGTCTTTCATCCATCCCTCGAGCAAATCCGCATCAGTTCGTCCTTGTATTTTGGGATCGCGGTAAAGATGGCTACCGGGAACCACCTTCAAACCACCGTCATCCGCGTCAAATCCGTTGACATAGAAGAAGATACGGACATAACCGTAGCGCGCATCATCTTCGGAGTATCCGTGACTATGCCATCCAATTCCTCCATTGCCACCGGGCCGATTGAGACTCACACAGTGATCGTATCGGATTTCTTCACCAAGCAATTCCCGCGCAAGTTTGAGCATTTGAGGATGTCCAATCAGACTTCCCAGATAACTATCAAACTCCGCAGCAAAGCGATTAGGTTCATAGCCTTGTTTACCTTCCGGTAGCAGCGATTCAATGTGGACCAACGAATCTGTCAATCGTTTCCGCGCATCAGCAGTCAGGAGACCGGGTAGCACAAAATGTCCATCATGATCCATTTCTTTTCGTTCTTTATCACCGAAGGTATAATCATGAAAAATCAGGTCTTGTGACATAAAATCCTCAACCTAAGTTGCCACCAATGTAGCACAAACTGGATGAAGATTAACTAAATAATTCGGTAATATCTTAGCGATGATCGGTGCGGTTAGGAAACCGCACCTACCGAGTTTGGGGAAAATTAGAATTACCGAAAGAATAAGTTAATCTTCATCCAGTTTGTGCATCTTAGCACACAAAGTGGCAGTTTGTGCTACATTGGTAGCAACTTGGGTTAATATAGGGACATCAACTCTTCTGCGCCAGGTATCTGCTTATGTTCAAATTCGGGTGAAATCCACCGTGCGCCTGATGGTTTACCGGGATTACGATAAGCATAAACAACACACCAGCGCGTATCACTCTCTGGTTTTCTGGGGGTTACGGCATGTGCTGCATGCGTCCACATCAATATGACCGTTCCAGACGGCACGGAAAGCTGTTGAATCTGTAGGGGTTCACCCGTTTCAGGATGGGTTTTACCTACCAACCATCCTTTCCTCAACGCTTCATCTGTCCCGCCATGAATTCTACCATCACGATAAAGATGACTACCAGGGACCGCTTTCAATCCTCCATCATCTACATCAAATCCATTGACATAAAAGAAGATACGGACAAATCCATATCTCAGATCATCATCTGAATATCCGTGGCTGTGCCAACCGATACCCCCATTACCACCAGAACGATTGAGACTTACACAATGGTCATATCGGATATCCTCACCGAGTACTTTACGAGCAAGTTCCAGCATCTGCGGATGCGCGATGATACTTTCCAGATAACTATCAAACTCCGCAGAAAACCGATTAGGTTCATGCCCCTTCTTGCCATTTGGTATTAACGATTGAATATAGGCAAGGGATTCTGTCAATCGTTCTTGTGCTTCAGCTGTCAGGATGCCTGGTAGAACATAATGTCCTACATGATCTAATGCTTTACGTTCTTTTTCCCCGAAGGTATAATCATAATATATTCGTGAATGTTTCATAGTAAAACCTAATCCAATAAGTATTTCCATAAGATCACAGAACAGTCTTCACTCCCACTTGCAATGGTACTGCCATCAGGACTAAACGCTACGCTTCGGACCCAAGACGTATGTCCCATAAAAGTGAGGATAGCTTCTCCAGTGTTTGCATTCCATATACGAATGGTCATGTCCTCACCCGAACTTACAATGGTGCTACCATCAGGACTAAATGATACGCATAAGACATCGCCTTTGTGTCCTTCAAGGGTCCGGAGATGCTTACCAGTATTTGCATTCCATATACGAATGGTACCGTCACCACTTCCACTTGCAAGGATACTACCATCAACACTAAAAGATACGCTATTGATATCACCTCTATGTCCTTCAAGTGAGCGGAGATGCTTGCCTGTGGTCACATCCCATATAGGTATACTGCTGAGAGAATTCCCACCTGCGATAGTGCTGCCATCAGCACTAAAGGATACACTGTAGAAATTATATGATTCCTCCGCGGTTAAGGTGCGGAGATGCGTTCCGGATTTGACATGCCATAGGCGTACGGTGTCGTCAAAACACCCGCTTGCAAGGATACTACCATCAGGACTAAAAGACACACTGTAGATTGAATATTCATGCCCTTTAAGTGTGTGAAGATGTTCTCCAGTGTTTGCATTCCATAGATGGACGTTTGACTCCATGTGCTCACTTGCACCACTGGCGAGGGTGTTACCATCAGGACTAAACGATACGCTCCAGACCAAACCTGTATGTCCTTTAAGCTGTCGAAGATGGTCGCCCGTACTTACATTCCATAAATGGATCGTGTTATCAAGATTACCACTTCCACTTGCAAGTGTCTCACCATCAGGACTAAACGATACGCTCCAGACCCTATCCGTATGACCTTCAATCGTGCGGATATGATCACCACTGTTTGCATTCCAAATACGGATAGTACCGTCCGCACCTCCGCTTGCAAGGATGCTTTTATCAGGACTAAATGATAGACTTTTGACCCAACCTGTAAACCCTTCAAGGGTCCGGAGATGCTCCCCTGTGTTCACATTCCATACACGGATAGTACCATAATTACCGCAACTTGTGAGTAGGTTACCATCAGCACTAATGGATACACTGTAAATCTGTCCTTTATGACCTTCAAGAGTGCGGAGTTGTTGCCCAGTATTCACATCCCATAGACGTATAATGCCTTCCCAACTCCCACTCGCTAAGGTGCTACCGTCAGGACTAAAGGATACACTCACAACCGATTGCGTATGACCTTTGAGGATGCGGAGTTGCTTCCCAGTATTCACATCCCATAATTGGATGGTTTTGTCATTACTGCCACTGGCAAGTAGAATTCCATCAGGACTAAAAGATACACTCCTAACATTCTTCGCATGTCCGTAAAGTCTGCGGAGAAACCTGCCTGTGTCTACATGCCATAGACAGACGGTATTGTCTATACTGCCACTGGCAAGTGTGCTTCCATCCGGACTAAAGGAAACACTAATGACACCCCACCCATGTCTCCAAAGTGTGAGGAGATGCTTGCCGGTGTTTGCATCCCATAGACGGATCGTAGTGTCAATGCTTCCACTGGCGAGGGTGCTACCATCAGGACTAAAAGATACGCACATTACATCTTTTTTATGTCCAGTCAATAGGTTCAGTTCTGCACCTGTCTTAGCATCATATATCCATACACCAATACTACTTGCCACAGCAAGTTTAGTCCCGTCTGGTGAATACCGAATCTCATTGATATCACCTTTTCCGAGCCTCGCTATAGCACCATCGGGTAAACCCCATTTGGATGTGTCTTGGGCAAGGAGGCTGGTTGTAAAGGTCAATGTCATACAGAGTGTTATCGCTATTGACAATAATTTGTTTTTCATAAGAATATGTTTGTTTATGGTAGATTTTATACAATTTAAACAAACGCAGCTCTGTCCACATCATCAAGAAACACGCGCGCACCATTTTGTAATGCAGACCGATGCACCGCAGCTTCAAACAGAAGTTCATTCCATGCAGCTTCTCCATCTGCAGGGAACGGTTGATCGTTTTGCATAGCTTTTACGACACCGTCAGCCATACGTTTAAAAGACTCAGGCATTTCGGGTTTGTCGGGTTCATTCTCCCATTTTTCCTCTATTTCAGAGTTTCCCGCTTTCCGCAATAAATATGAACCGTCTAAACCACGTGCTTCCGCGTAAGACTTATCACCAAGTATCTTAACACGCAGCGGATGGTCATCATATCCCCACAAGTTCGTGCCAGTAAGTGTACCGACAACACCATTTTCCCATCCAATATGTATCAGACGTTTCCAACCACCACCCTCATTCGGATCCCCGACAACACTCACCCATTCAGGTGTACCCATATTCCAGAGTATCTGGTCAATGATGTGTGACCAACAGTTGAAGTGAGCGCGGGCATGTACCATCTTGATTTCACCCAATCTACCTTCCACAACATCATCATGGAGTTTCTTGAAATGGTGCATGAACCGATAGTTGAAATCAATACCAAATTTCTGATCTGATTCGCGCCAAGTCGCAATCGCAGGGGCAGCAATCGCAAGGTCAGCTTCCCGGACTGTCGCTTGTCCCCGTAAACCACATAGCGGCTTCTCTGTGAATACATTCCTTCCCGCATCAAGTAACTCTCGCAATGGCGGGATGCGGCGCGTCTCGTTAACTATCAATAGAACGAGTTCCGCATCACAATTTGCCAACAAGTCTTCAATAGATGAATATCCAGGCACACCAAAATGTTCCTTCGCTTTCTCAAGAAGTCCAGGATCCATATCGCATACTGCAACAACCTCTGCGTCTGGATGATTGTGGAAGTTGCCACCATGCATCATGCCCATACCTCTACCGCTGATAAGTGCACATTTTACCATAACATAATCCTTTTCTTTCTGGAATATACTCAGATGGTCGTCTTGAAAACCTTCTATGGTATCTGAGTACTGGTTTGTCTCTATCTAATACCATTTCTAATTGATAACGTCTCTTTTTGTAGCACAAACTTTCAGTTTGTGTCCTAAAGAATGACTACGATAACAACTGCCCAATGAGACCATAATTTATAGAAATGGTATTAAAACTTTTTCCGTGTAGTATATCACACACAATAAAAAACACAAGAAAAAAATTCCTGATTTTCCGATAACCAACCTCCAAACCTATTGGAAATCTATTGGAAATCCCAATAAGCAGACACCCAAAAAACTACAAACACCATCAAAAACCGTATATAATATATACAATGCAAAAACACGAAAAACGCCAACAAAAAAACCGTACCAAAAAACGATGAAAAAAATTCAAAAAATCACTACAAGAAAACCCCGATGAACCCTTATGAAAACTGGAGGCATAGCCAATTTACAAAACCGTACCGTAAACCGAAAAAACCGTACCGTACGGTACGGTTTTTTCAGCAGCAAAACCTGTATGAAGATTAATAAATTAATCGGGTAATATCTTGATTTTGTAATTTTTTAGAATAACCTAAGTTGCCACCTACTTTAGAATACTCTTGTTGGAGGGGTTTCTAACCCCGATTTATGACAATTCGCATCAAAATTTGTTGTTTTATGTTATCAATCGGGGTTAGAAACCCCTCCAACAAATAATAGGTAGCAACTTGAGTTAGAATAGTTAACGTGAGTTTGATAAAACAAGTCAATTTTGAATGTGGTGGTTCGTCAATGTTCATCTTGGTTAGAAACCAGAACAAATCCCTTGCTCCGTAGGAGCAATATGTTTATAGCAACAGCCCAACACAGCACCCCGCTCCGTAGGAGCGGTATGTGGGTTCAGCACACATTGCACTCCGCTGGAGTGCAAGAACTTGAAAATCCGATTTTCTATAAACATGGCACTCCGCTGGAGTGCTGCGATTGATTCGGCATCCAATTTGGGTAGGCATGATATAACGTGTTGGATTCCTCTAAATCATTGCGTCAAACCCACTTTAATATTATTATCAAACTCACGTTAGTTAGGTAGTATACCTGTTCTTTGTCTGAACCAGGATTTACAAATCAACGGTATGAATGCCATTAGGCATTCCCCGGGATTATCAGATTACCAGGATTACTTCATCAAGACTTTTGATGCACTTTGATGTCAACTTTGGAATAGAACCTATTGAGGAAAATCCTGAAAATCTGATAATCTTGAAAATCCTGGTTCAGACAAGTGACAAAAACTTTACACACCCCGATATGATTTTTAAGTTGACATTTTTTGAATCCAATAATATAATTTCTGACGTTAAGTTAAAAAACACAATACTTGGTTTGACAAAAATATAAGAGATTTTCGGACATGGTAAGGTTTTCAATTCCAAGCACACAAACCGAATCCCGTATACGAAGGATCTGAGCAACGGCAAATGCGCGGATCTGGCACTCTTAGGTTAGTTGAATAGATTCTTACCCATAGGTGTCAATTTAAGAAATGAAACTCTTGTTGGAGGGGTTTCTAACCCCGATTTTATGCCGTTCCATTCTGCTATCGGGGTTAGAAACCCCTCCAACAAGAGGGAAATGGGGTAGAATAGCCCCTAAATTGACACCTATGGCTGAATAGATTCTTACCGAACCGTGAATCTGTTCAACATTTTCATTTATTTTTATTTTTTATGGGTGTGAATGTGCAATAAAACGCACATCAACCCCGAAATGTTAACGTGTCGTCCAATTACTTGGACACTACTGTAACGTCCACATCCAGTTTGCGTCCTTACGACACAATCTGGATGATTGTGCTACACATAAGGTTTCGTAACAGGGTACCCATTCCTGTTTTCGGCAACTTGACAGCTAAACCTCAGATGTGGTATACTTCAAACTAACAACGGATAGCCTTTTAGGTTGTCTATAACTGCTTTGTTTGCTGGACGCAGCAGCATCGCAATAGATAAAATAGTACGCGATACAACGCAGACGTGTCGTGAAACAATAAACTTCTAATACCAATTTTAAAAAATAATATCTCATTAAGGAATTCCACTGTTATTGCTGGTTGGGGTGCATCTCTTCGGTAGGAGCGACCTCCAGGTCGCGACCTGGAGGTCGCTCCTACCGGAACCCCGATGCTAATGAGACATAATCAATTAGAAATGGTATAACTTTGCACAAAGCGAAAGCAGGAATTGACATGTCGCACTTAAAAAATATGCTCCCCCATCTGATATACGGATTTATCGCTGTTTTGATGGTCTTCGTTATCGAGACACTCGTTTATCGTCATACCCCACAACGTGGTTCTCATCGGGTGATCGTATCTGTTGATGATTTACGTTCTGCTGCCACGGCAGTGTCGCCGCGTGACCATGTTTTTGAGCAAAAAGCTCCTTCGCCGGTATCCGTTTCACAGGGGGAGCGTATGACGGCACCCTGGATGAGTTATGCGGAGGTGTCTGCGTTGCATCTGGATGCGTATTATCAAGTTGTTATAGATTCTAATATCTTTCGTCCGTTGCTAAAGCGCGCGAGCGGTCATGGTATTTTTCCGTATCGTTTGATAGGGAGCGTTACAAAAGAAGGTGAAACGGTGGCGTATCTGTTAGACACATTCAAAAAAAGCGTTCACCCCGTCACATCGGGTGAAAAGTTAGACAGATTCGTTGTGGAGAACGTCACAAGCAAAAGTGTGACACTTCGCGACACCAAAAATGATGATGTTCTGACGCAATTAGAACTGGATTCAATTTTTCTCAAATAAAAGAAAGGAGATTTTCTTATGAAAAGGCAAAAGTTTTATTGGGCACTGGGTGTGCTTGTCATGCTCTTTATGGTTTGGTTTTTTTACAATGTGGGGCCCCCTTTAGATACGGAGCAACCGCCCGGCAGTCTGCCCAAACCGGAACAGGTGGCTGCGCCCCCTATTCTGAAAGCCCCACCCCAAGGGGAGACATTTGCGACGGGCCACTGGGAGGGGGATCAGTGGCAAAGAACGGTGCCCGAGGCACCAGCCACCGTGATGCATGACGGCAAAGCGATGCCCTTAGATAAATTCTACAGTTACGCGTATCGGGTGCGCTCGAAAAATTGGGCAGAGGGAGTCGCTCTCCTCAACCGGGCCATCGCCGCAGACCCCTATTCAAAAAGTGCATATTACACACGAAGAGGTATCGCAATGCGTGATGAAAACGGAGAGTGGATTTATAATGATGCCGTGCTTTTCGATCGGCTGCAACCGTTGTTGGCGTATCATCCCGACTCCCCAGGTTTGCTCGGAGAGTTGTTGGGGGCGGGCATGCATATCTATCCTGAAGCGGCGATCCATTACGGCACAGAGGCACTCAAGTATGTAGATATGTATCGCATGAATTCGGGGTATGGTGCGTACCCAGAACGTATTCATCACTATCTGGGCTTTGCGTATCAGAACATTGGCGATTACAGCAAAGCTTTGGAACATCACCGGCAATCCCTGAAACTGATAGAATCGTATCCGGATAGAGCTTACATGCAGCCGGATACCCCCAGAAATTCCATAAACCGGATCCTTTCGGGGAAACCGGGTTTTGGGCCACTGGCTCAAAAGGTGCGTTCAAAAGCTGTGGGGGGGTTGCCTGTTGCGCCCTCTGTTGGTTCAGCGTCTGTCTCTGTGCCGCGGGAACTGCCGAGTGTTGAGCCGGGGGATCCCCTTTTTGATGGGGGTGCGGATGCGGATGATGATGTTCCGGGGGCATCGCCAAGCGATGGCGTGGATCCGCGTGCAGTTGCGCGGCAACAGGCACAAAAAATGTCCGAACACACACGACAAAAGACGCAAGCAGAACAAAAACGTTTTGAGAACTTTGTGAAGCAGCTACATCAGATCGCGACAATAAAAACGGAAGCAGACTTTGAAAAGTATTTGACGCAAGAGTTGGTGAAACAGTTGGAAGGTTCAAAACCAGCAGCTGCACCAGTCAAGCGTCCGAGTGCGGAGCGAATGCGTCGGGCTTCCCAAATCTTTAGAAACGCGAAAACCCCTGCAGAAGGCATGAAAAAACTTCGGGAAGTAGACCCAGACTTCGCAAACACACTGCGGGTTCGCTGATGATTTTGTGTTATTTCATTTTCATTCAATTTAAATAAAAAAGGAGATTTCTTATGAAAAGGCAAAAGTTTTATTGGGCATTGGGTGTCCTTGTCATGCTCACGATAATTTGGTTCTGCTACAAGGCAGCCCCCCCGACTTTAGACCCCGATCCGACAGCACAACGCCCGGAAGAGACTGAACAACACGATGCCACCCACAGCCTCAAAGCCCCGCCCCAAGGGGAGACATTCGCAACGGGATACTGGGAAGGCGAACAGTGGCACAGAACCGCACCGCCGGCACCAGTGACCGTGATGCATGAAGGTAAAGCAATGACCCTAAAGGAACTCTACAGGTATGCTTATCGGGCGTGCTCGGAAAATTGGACAGAGGAGTCGCCCTTCTGAACCGTGCCATCGCGGCAGATCCCTATTCACAACAGACATATTACGCTCGACGACTTCTTGCAGTGCGTGATGAAAACGGAGAGTGGATTCATAATGATGCCGTGCTTTTCGATCAACTCCAACCGTTGTTGGCGTATCATCCGGACTCCCCAGGTTTGCTCGGAGAGTTATTGGGGGCGGGCATGCATATCTATCCGGAGGCGGCGATCCATTACGGGACAGAGGCACTCAAGTATGTAGATATGTATCGCATGAACTCGTATTATGGTGCGTATCCAGAACAGATTCATTACTATCTGGGGCATGCACATCAGAACCTTGGGGATTACAGCAAGGCTTTGGCACATTACCGGCAATCCCTGAAGTTAATAGAAGCGTATCCCGATAGATCATACACGCAGCCGGATCCCGGATATTCCATAAACCGGATCCTTGCGGGGAAACCCAGTTTTGGGCCGCTCGCCCAAAAGAATCGGGGTGTGGCAGGAGACAGTGTGCCTGTTCAACCCGATGTTGCCGCGGAGTCAGGGCCTGCACCGCAAAAACTGCCGAAGATTCAACCAGGAGACCCGCTTTCAGATGGGATTGCGGATGAGGATAAGGATGGCAATGTGTCGGATGCTTCAAAAAACGGTGGCGTGACTTCTCGTGCGGTTGCAAGGCAACGGGCACAACAAAGATATGAACACGCACAAAAAATGGCTCAACAAGAAAAACAGCAGTTTGAGAACTTTGTCCAGCAGCTACATCAAGTTGCGACAATAAAAACGGAAGCAGATGTCCAAAAGTTTTTGACACAAGAACTCGTCAAAAAACTGATCACACCCGGGCAAAAACCACCCGTCAGTGCAAAGCGAATGCAGCAAGCCGCACACATCTTTAGAAACGCAAAAACACCCAAAGAAGCACTGAAAAAACTACGAGAAGTAGACCCAGACTTCGCAAACACACTTCAGCAGAGGCACCGATGATTTCAACTTATTTCAATCTAAAAGGAGATCTTCACATGAAAAAGAACGTTATGTTCCTAATATTTACACTAATTTTCTGTTATGTCTGTGTGCCGTCTCTCTCTGCACAGAACGGTATCACCGCCACAGTCACACCAGATTTTGATGAGAACGATTTACCGCAAGCGATACCCACCCATACCTTCGATTTTGATGTCGTGCTAAAAGTAACAGACCCGAGTCGTGATTACGACATAAAGGTTGTCCTCACCTCCTCCAACTTTAGAGGCATCGCTGCGAATGCGGGGGATTCTCTTGAGAACGACCTCTATTTTGATGCGGAGGATAATGCAGAATGGACAGTGTCGACGGATGGAACCACCCTCACTTATGAATATAACTCTGTGAATAGGACGCTGCCGACAACCATCAAAGTGCGGTGTAGAGACAATGGCGCACATGGAGAGATACAACTTACTATCGCAAATACGACCATAGACATCACCAAGCATATCCCCATAGATGTGAACGATAACGACATCGCAGACGGCTGGGAAAAGGCTCACGGTTTTTTTGTGGCGGATGTTGGTGACGCACAAGATAAAGCCGAAGCGGACGATGAAAAGGGACCCTATGACGACAATCCCGACAATGACGACGATGAGGACAATGACGACAACAAGCACCCTGGCGATGGGTGGTCCCGCTATGATGAGTATCGCGGGATTTATACGACAATAGATGCAAACGGGGATCCTGCAGGATTCACACGCCTGAACCCGAATAAAAAAGATGTCATATACACTGTGCATGAAAGTATGACAGACTATGGGTTAGGCAGTCTTCCGGATACAGAATATGGGTTGGACAGTCAAAAAGAGGCAGTTCACGTCTTTACACATGTAGACAGCGCACTTTTAAAAAAAGTAACAGGGCATGATCCGTTCCTTGATTTTTTTGAGTATCTTGCGAATGGTAAAGTCGTACATGATACGGAAATCGTGGTGGATGATCTTGTCGGCAGAGTGAACTACAACTCTAATCCTGGGGGAGGGGCACCTGATGTGCCGGGTGCCCAAAACGTCTGGGCACTTCGTATCATAGAAGAAACGGATGATGCGAAATCTAATACCAATCCAGACAGGTTTGGACATGCAACGAATGGGTCGCCTTACAAGTATTCGTTAATCAAAATCTTCCCCGAAAACATAAAGACAACGCTTACAAATCAGTGGCGCGGTAATACAGATAATTTAGATGCGGATGTTAAAACGGAAATACAGGAAGACCCAAACGCTGCCAATACCTACATAGACGCTGCTATAGAAATTCTGACGAATGTCGTGATTAGTCATGAAGTTTTACACAGCCTGAATATCTCCACACACTGTGGGCAAATGAACTGTATTATGCAGCTGACACCTTCGGGAGGCTTTTGGGAAGATGGAAGTTTTGGTATGGTCAAGAAGAAAAAGAATCCAAAACCTGAACCGAACCTTTTTGATGAAAACCTCACGGAAGAAGAAAAAAATGGACACGGTTTATTACGGCCAGAGATGCGGATGGCGTGCCGATGAAGTTATCGCCTCCGGAATTAAGTGACATGCATCTACCGTTCTTAGCCGTGACAGGAAAACCGAAGACAGAAATTGCCAGTGACTTTACGATGACGTTTGAGTTCTATGGGGACGATGATGATGCGGATGACGATGACGATGATGCGGATGATGATCAGTCTGCTGCGCCGACGACCCCGACAACCCCTACGGTGTCGCTTGTTTCCTCCGATGGCATTTACACGGCGACTGCGGGGACAGGACATGAGGCGAATTTGACGTTGAGTGCGGCACCGAGTTATGTGTTTTGGTATGTTCAGGAGCCGGGTGAATCCGATTTTGGTTCTACGGAAACACAGGATAGTTCTGGCAATCTGACATCGCAGTTGAGTTATTCGTTTCCGAGTGGTGTGAGTGGTGACTATACGTTTAGGGCATCTGGCACGATTTCGTCTACAGGTGAGGGTTTTGATGTGAGTTATACTGTCTCTGTGTCTTTACCCCCGGTAACGGCACCGAGTCCGCCGGTATTTAGTCTATCAGCGGGGAGCAATTACATAGATGTGTCGTGGTCTTATCCGGACGATGGGGGTTCTCCAATTACAGCGTATTATTATAAATATGGGCGGATGTGGAATTCTTTCCCGTGGCAATCTGCTGGGACGAGTTTATCTGTCCGGATTTCGGGGCTAAGGGCGAACACGAAGTATCGCGTGAAAATGAAAAGTGTGTCCGGCAGTGTGTCCGCGGGGGGTGAACGTGTCGGTCCAGAGAGCAATTATCAAACGATAAGAACGACGGAGTAGTCTTGAAGCGTTATTAAAAAAATGGACAAGTATCCGTTTTGGGTATCTGCCTATTTTTAGGTTTGTAAAGTTTTTGCTTATGTCTGAACCAGGATTTGCAGGATTATCAGATTTCCAAGATTACCCCATCAAGGATTTTTGATGCATTTTGATGTCAACTTTGGAAATAGAACCTGTTGAGGGAAATCCTGAAAATCTGATAATCTTGAAAATCCTGGTTCAGACATAAGCAAAAACTTTACGCACCCCGATATGATTTTTTAGTTGACATTTTTTAAAATCAATATTATACCATTTCTAAAAAATAAGGTGCCATTTGTCAAAATGTTCTGGTAGGAGCGACCTCCAGGTCGCGACCGGGAGGTCGCTCCTACCGAAGAGAGACCTCCAACTAACGATAAAAGTGAAATTCCTTAATGGAACAATATTAATTTGAATTGGTATTATAATTTCATAACGTTCAGTAATAAATAATACAATATTCGGTTTGACATAAATATAAGGGATTTTCGGACATGGTAAGGTTTACAATCCCAAGAACACGAACCGAATCCCGTATACGAAGGATCTGAGCAACGGCAAATGCACGGATCTGACACTTTTAGGTTAGTTGAATAGATTCCTAACGGAATCCTGAATCTGTTAGTTACATATTTTTCATTGAGTTACTGTGGGGTGTGAACGCGCAATAAAACGCACATCAACCCCGAAATATTGACGTTACGTGTTGCGAAACAATAACTCTAACTTCGCATAATGCGAAAGGAGTAAAACATTGTATTGGGCACTCG
>JAAXHO010000227.1 GCA_012270795.1 Candidatus Poribacteria bacterium | reverse complement strand
GGGGGTGTGAATCAGGATTTGCAGGAGAAGACTTCTGTATTAGATTGAATTGTTTAGGATATGGGTTATTTTAGGTATAGGGTTTATAGTAGAATCCACAATTAAGTTTACACACGAAAGACTACCCCCCTTTATCCCCCCGCAAGCGAGGGGAGATTAGATAGGTGCAAAATGTATAAGTAATTATGATTTCCACTATAATGTGGGGCTTTTACGTGTTTTCTGTGTTTTCGGTGAATTCCGTGATTCTGGCAAGAAATCGGGGTTAGAAACCCCTCCAACAAAGATGTATTGTGACAATTGAATGCCTGGAAAAATTTTTATTGACCTGTTGACATCTATTGAGTATATGTGTTATTATTTTCATAGAAAGGAATTGACTGTTGGAAGGAGGGAGTTTTTTATGACAGGTGAAGAGAAGTTTCAGGTAGACCTTGAGGGGTATCTCGTTATTAAGGATGTGTTAACCCAAGATGAGGTCGCGGAGATGAATGGGTATATTGATAGAGGTGAGATTGAAGGGCGACCGAGTCTTTGGGGTGAACCATTTAAGCGATTGATTGATCATCCGAAATTACTGCCATATCTGATTGAGTTGTTGGGGCCGCATGTCCGTCTTGATCACGATTATGCTATTCTGATGAACGCAGGAGAAAAAAGGGGAGGGTTGCACGGTGGTGAAGATGGTGGGCGTGCCGGTGGCACTGTCGGTGATCATTGGTATAAGTATCGTGATGGTGTGATGCGAAATGGGTTGTCTGTGATGACGTATAACCTGGCGGATGCTCCTGCTGGTGCGGGTGGTTTTGCGTGTATTCCTGCGAGTCATAAAAGCAACTTTGCGCCAAATATCCCGGGAGAAGTACGTAGTTTTGAACGTCCTGCACACTATGTGGTGAACCCACTACTTGAAGCAGGGGATGTGCTGTTTTTTACTGAAGCACTGATACACGGTACGATGCCTTGGAAAGCGACACATCAAAGGCGCGCTTTGCTGTATAAGTATAGTCCTGGGCACTCGGCATGGAATGGGAATTACTATGACATCAGCAAATATGGGGAGTTGACTGAACAGCAGAAACGTATGTTGCTGCCACCTTCTATTGGCAGGCGGCCTCGTGTTGTTGATGCGAAATGAAATCGGTTGTTAATTTAACGGGAGTTCGGTAAGGCGGAGAACGGAAACCCAAACTGGCAGTTTATGGTACAAAAAAGAGATTTATTAGAAAATGAAAGGATATAGAATCAATGACAGGTGAAGAGAAGTTTCAGGTAGACCTTGAGGGGTATCTCGTTATTAAGGATGTTTTGACTGCGGATGAAGTATCGGAGATGAATGCCTTTATAGACAAGGGTGAGATGCAGGGGCGACCGAGTCTTTGGGGTGAACCGTTTAAACGGTTGATTGATCATCCGAAGATTTTGCCTTATTTAATTGAGTTGTTGGGTCCGAATGTGCGTCTTGACCATGATTATCCGATTTTTATGAAGAATGGTGACAGGCTTGGTAGACTACATGGTGGCGAGGATGGTGGTGGTCCGGGTGGTCCGGAAGGGGATCACTGGTATAAATATCGCGATGGTGTGATGCGTAACGGGTTGTGTGTGATGACATATAACCTTGCGGATGCCCCTGCTGGTGCTGGTGGATTTGCTTGTATTCCTGGCAGTCATAAGAGCAACTTTCTGCGAGAGATCCCGGGGGATGTTCGTAATTTTGAGCGGGCGACACATTATGTTGTTCAACCGCCACTTGGTGCGGGTGATGTGCTATTTTTCACGGAGGCACTTGTTCACGGAACGATGCCTTGGAAGGCGGATCATCAAAGGCGTGCGTTGCTTTATAAGTATAGTCCGGGACATTCTGCTTGGAACGGGAACTATTACGACATTAGCGAATATGGCGAGTTGACGGAGCAGCAGAAACGGATGTTGCTTCC
Organism: Candidatus Poribacteria bacterium; assembly: GCA_012270795.1. Taxonomy (GTDB): domain Bacteria; phylum Poribacteria; class WGA-4E; order WGA-4E; family WGA-3G; genus MSPOR6. Next base: position 18,909 of record JAAXHO010000227.1, on the reverse strand, counting down.
GCCGTCTATTGGTGGCAGGCCGCGCGTAGTTGATACGAACAAATAAAAAGTGTTTCTGTTGTCTGAACCAGGATTTTCAGGATTATCAGATTTCCAAATCAACGGTATGAATGCTATATAGCATTCCCCGGGATTTTCCTCATCAAGGTTTTTGATGCAGATTGATGTCAACTTATGAATAATACCAATTCTAATTATTTTCCATTTTTCCGTAGGTCGGGTAGAGGCACGAAACCCGACATGCATACATTTATTATTGGTAAAGTCGGGTTTCGCTTTGCTCTACCCGACCTACAAGTTAGGTGTTGACACAGCAAGAGGAGTGAGGAATTGGCAAAGGTTCAACTTACAGGTAACCAGAGTGATTTTCTGAAAATAGTTGTTGCTGCGGCGGGCCGTGGTGATCTTGACGCTGTCCGTCAGTTGTTGGATGTCAAACCTGAATGGATACAGACTGTTGGTTCACACGGTAGGACGATGTTATGGGAAGCAGCGTATCGTGGGAAGTTGGAGATGGTAAGATATCTGGTTGAACGCGGTGCGGACATAAATTTGCCCGGTTGCCATCTTAGTCAACACACCCTTGAGGTGACACCCTACTGCATTGCCTGTCATGAAGGGCGTGACGCTGTAGCGGATTATCTGTTGCAGCAGGGTGCGGTTGTAGATATACATACAGCGGCATATCTTGGGGATTATGGGACTGCTGAATCACTTCTTGATGCCGATGCTGGTCTTGTCAATAGTGGTTATCTTGAATCAGTTATGTTGCCGTCGGGCTATCCGCATACCGTTGAACATAGACATTCAGAGCGTGCTACCCCTATCCACTATGCAATTGTAGGGGGTAACGTACGGATTGTTGAGTTGCTGATATCAAAGGGTGCAATTATTGAACCGTATAGTCGGGATTTACTGGATTATGCGATCTCAAGTGGCAAGATTGACCTTGTGAAGTTGCTATTTGACAATGGTGTGGATCCGAGTAAAGCTCCTCATATTTACGATGACAATTCTGAGATGCGGCAATTACTAAGATCCTATGGTGTTCCGGCAATGGACGTTAACGCTTTTGATAAAATGGGTTGGCCGGAGCTTCCTTATGCTTGTCGTGGAGACAAAGGTGAACATCCAGAGAAGGTTTTGAGACTTCTGAAGTTGGGTGCGGATATTGATGTGCGTAGTAGGAACAAAGGTAAAACTGCGTTACATTGTGCTGCGAAAGCAGGTTTTCTCAAAGTCATTGATGTGTTGATAGAAAATGGTGCGACTATTGATGCGGCTGATAACACTGGTGAAACACCGTTGTTTGAAGCATTGCGTTCTACGATAAAAAACCGTGAAAAAGTGCACGCGACATTGGAACTACTGTTACAGAAAGGTGCTAATCCGAATCATAAAAACAGACAGGGATTGACTCCGTTACAAGTTGCACAACGGAAACACAGAGAAGATACTGATATAATTGTTGGGTTGTTAAGGAAGTATGGTTCGGTTTAACGAATTGTAATAGGATAACTCAAGTTGCTACTTATTATTTGTTGGAGGGGTTTCTAACCCCGATTGATAACAAAAAACATAAAAACAACGAATTCTGATGCGAATTGTCATCGGGGTTAGAAACCCCTCCAACAAGAGTATTCTAAAGTAGGTAACAATTTAGGTTAGGATAGTATATCCCAAGGAATTGATGATGGTTGATATAGATGTTGTTGAACATTCAGAGTTGCTGCGGCAGGAAGCGGATAAAATACTGCATGTTGAAGGTTTATTGCCGCTGCTGAATACCTTTTGTACCACGCGTGTAATTGGTAGTTATGCGCTTGATTTGATGACATGGCCTGATATTGACATTAGCATGGTACTTCCACATCAGCAAGATGTTGATCTATTCTTTGACATTGGTAAAAAGATTGCATTGAGATTTCATATAACCAAGATATCCTATTCTAATCACTACATACGGGATTTTCCTGGGTTTGATCATGGATTATATTGGGGAATTCGTATTCTTTTTGCAGAAAAGGAATGGAAGATTGACCTATGGGGTTATGGTGAATCGGATTACAAAATGCACATGGCTGAGTTTGATATGCTACACAACCGACTTCAGTATGTTGATCGGACAACGGTTCTTAGTATAAAAAACACTATTTCTCAACGACCGGATTATCGTGGTGAGGTATACAATAGCATGGCAGTGTATGAAGCTGTACTTTCAGGTAAGGTTGCTACTGTGCAGGAGTTTGAGAGATGGATTGAAAGGAATTGCAATGTTAACATCTGAGGAGAAGTGGTTTTTTGACCACCATGGATTTATCATCCTTCAACAAGTTGTTCCTGCTGAAGATATTCAGTTGATGATTGAGTTTGGAAATAGGTGGCATGATATGGCATTAGAGGAATTACCCTCTCCTCTTACCTCTACATCTCGTAGTAGCCCGTATTCAGATACGATTGCGCATTGGATCAATCATGTTCAGTATGGTGATTCTGTGTTTCAACGTTTGGTTCTCAATTCTGAGATAATGCGTGTTGTTATAGGGTTAACACGTGGCTCACCTTGTCTTGTTGACTGTGCCTTGACGAGAAACTTTAAAACATCTGATGATATTCACTTTCATGCGTCAGGACAGGATTATGGTGTTGAAAATGGAGAACCTTATGCGGGTTTTATCAACGCAGCTATATCATTAGTTGACGTTCCTGAAGGAACAGGATTTGTCTGTCTTTCTGGAAGTCACAAACGGAATTTTGATCCGCCTGCGAATCTGTCAATTTATGATGGTGCCCCTACGGTGATTAACGTCCCAGTTAATGCGGGTGATTGTGTAATTTTCACTGAGGCACTTTATCACGGTGCTAGACGTTGGACAGAAACATACCCGCGCTATACTGTATTTAACCGATATATTGATAATGGAACGCATGGTAATTTACCAAAAGAGGAGTACAAACATTTGATTTCAGATGAGGTATATGAGTTGGAATTACCAGCAAAACGTGGAGAACAGAAGAAGGTTGTGAAACGGATCATGAAGGGTTTGGGTTTTGTGCTGTAGCGTAAACTTTATGAAGATTAAAAAATAAATGGGGTAATGTCTTGTTCTTATTGTGTAGTATACTTGTTCTTTGTCTGAACCAGGATTTTCAGGATTTACAGATTTTCAGGATTTTCCTCAACAGGTTCAATTTCCAAAGTTGACATCAAAGTGCATCAAAAATCCTTGATGAGCTAATCCTGGTAATCTGATAATCCTGTAAATCCTGGTTCAGACAACAAAAAATATTACAACCCAAAATAGGTTCTATTGTTTCAAATTGGAATATCAAGGATAAAATTAAGATTACCCAATTAATAAATAAAACTTCATACGGGACTGAAGAACTCATATATATATATTATAATGACTTACAATACATTCTCTTTTGTGAAACAAAGTTATACATTTGATTATTTAGCACAATTGGCTATTTAAAACGTCTACTGATTATTTTCGTCTTAACATAACAAAAACACTTTATCTATTGGATAGGAGGAATAATAAATTGCACAATCAAAAACTGAAGATATACCCGATTATTATCTTCGTATTTTTGTGTGCCATTGGAATGACTGTCTTTGCCAATGATTGGCCGGGTTGGCGCGGACTGGATCAGGATGGTACATCTGAAGAAACGGGTTTGATAGAGAATTGGTCTCTTGAAGGTGAGAATCTGCTGTGGAAGGAAGATTTTATTGGTCGTTCTACCCCGGTTGTCCTCAATGACAGAGTTTACGTTATTGGTAGGATCGGTAAGGAAATAACACAACAGGAGCGTATCACGTGCTTTGATGCGAAGACTGGCAATCAGTTGTGGAATCATCAAATTAATGTTTTTCATACCACAATAACATTTAATCGTGTTGGCTGGACGAGTCCTGTGGGTGATGTGGAGACAGGGAATATATATGTTCACGGGATACAAGGTTTGTTTATCTGCTTCAGCAAGGATGGAGATATTGTATGGTCGCGTTCATTGACTGAGGAATATGGTCGTATTTCTGGTTATGGTGGTCGTGTTCATACGCCAATTATTGCTGGTAATTTGGTGGTTGTTAGTTTTCTGAATACGGCTTGGGGGGATCAGTCAATCCCGCGTCACCGTTATTATGCGTTTGACAAACGGAGTGGTGAACTGATTTGGGTGTCTACTCCTGGTGGTAGACCGCTTGATACGACCTATTCGACGCCTGTTGTAACAAGTGTGAATGGCCAGATGATGATAATCGGTGGTAATGCGGATGGCAGCATTTACGCGATGAAACAGGCCACAGGTGAGATGGTGTGGGGTTTCAAACTCAGCAAGCGGGGCATCAATACCTCTGTGATTGTGGATGGTACAAAGGTGTACGCGACACATAGCGAAGAGAATTTTGACACGACTGCAATGGGGCGTGTTGTTTGTATTGATGCAACGGGAACGGGGGATGTCACGTCAACCCATGAGGTGTGGCGTGCAGATGATATACGGGTTGGTTATGCTTCACCGACGATCAAGGATGGTCAACTTTATGTGGTGGATAATTCAGCGAATATGTATTGTTTGAATGCCGAGACTGGTGAAAAGTTATGGGAACATAGCATAGGTACTGTCGGCAAAGGTTCTCCTGTTTGGGCAGATGGCAAGTTGTATGTCACCGAGGTTAATGGTAAGTTTCATATCTTTCGACCTGGCAAGGAAAAATGTGAGTCGCTCAGTATGCAGGAGATTAACAGAGTAGATGATGATCACTATGTTGAAATTTTCGGTTCTCCTGCGATAGCTGCTGGGCGTATCTATTTCACCACGGAAGAGCATTTGTATTGTATTGGGAGGAAATAATGAAGAAATACTGGTTGAATACAAAGCAGAGAGATTGTGTGATTATCTCTGTGAGTCTAATAATCTGTCTACTTGTTGTGGGTTGTGCGAGCAAAGAGGTTGGATCACCAGAGATGAGTGCTGAACCTGCTGTTGCCCTTTTACTGACACCGAAGGAAACTATTACATCTGGGGAAGCGGTTGTTCTGAAGGTAATCGGTTATGATGCAGCAGGAAAGCAGACGCGTGGGGTTGGGACGATTGAGTGGGGCCTCACGGGTTTATCAGGTGCGGTTGTAGAAGGCACCTTTACACCTGATATAAGTGCTGGTGCGCATGCAGGTACAATCACTGTGCGATCGGGAGAGATTACGGCTTCTGCGAGGGTTCGTGTGATACCACCGTTACCTTGGACAGAAGACTTTGAGGACATTGAATTTGAGAAAGCACCTTCACATTGGATCAGTGCGACTGGTAAGTATTTTGTTCGTGAAAAAGATGGCAACAAAGTTTTAGTCAAAACGCCTGTGCAGCGTGGTTTGGATAAGTCTAATGTCTACATTGGTGCGCCAACGATGAAAGACTATCAGATTCAAGTAGACCTGATGGGAACAAGAGACAAGCGTCGTATGCCCGATATGGGGTTAATTGCCAATCGGTATACGTTGGATATGCAAGGTAGGCAGCAGCGTTTGCAAATTCGTTCGTGGGCATCTGACCTGCGTATGGCAAAGACGATAGACTTTTCTTGGGAAGAAGATGTTTGGTATACCATGAAAATGCAGGTAGAAACGACTGAGGATAAGGCTATTATTAGGGGTAAGGTGTGGCGTAGAGGGGAAAATGAGCCGTCTGAATGGACAATAACGGCTGAAGATCCGCTTCCGAATCGTGAAGGTAGCCCTGGTATTTACGCTTATTCAGTAACTGAAATTTATTATGATAATTTAAAGGTATGGTGATATATATGATTTTTGAATGTAAATGCGGTGCGAAACGCCTCGCTATGTTGGCAGAAGGATTATGTCGACGTATTGGTTCATTTACGGCAGTCCTTTTCATTTTGTTTATTGGTTTACTTTTCATCACGACTGTTTCAACGTCGGAAACGGATAAAGAGATAGCACTGTGGGGTGGGTCGTTAAGTCGTAACATGGTTTCTGATGAGAAGAATGTCCCTGCGAAATGGGATTTGGCAAGTGGTATGAACATCAAATGGACAGCAGAACTGGGATCTCAAAGTTATGCTGGACCTCTTGTTGTTGGTGGCAAAGTGTTTGTTGGAACGAACAACGAGGCACTAAAGAATTCAAAATTGATGGGGGATCGTGGTAACCTGATGGCGTTTCGCGAATCTGATGGTAAGTTTCTTTGGCAGATCACACACACTAAGCTCCCATCAGGACGTGTAAACGATTGGCCTTTGCAGGGCATCTGTTCGACACCTTATGTTGAAGGTGACCGGCTCTACTATGTGTCTAATCGTTGTGAGGTTGTTTGTGTTGATACGGAAGGCTTCCTTGATGGTGAAAATGACGGGCCCTATAAAGATGAAACCGAAACGAGTGAGATTGATGGTGACATTATCTGGATTTACGATATGATGGATGAGTTGGATGTGTTTCCGCATAACCTTGCGACCTGTTCTCCGCTTGCGGTTGGGGATCTGCTTTTCTTGGAGACCAGCAACGGTGTTGACGAAACACATATCCACATACCTGTTCCTGATGCTCCGAGTTTTATTGCATTGAACAAGAACACTGGTGAATTGGTGTGGGAGGATGCGTCACCTGGTGAGAATATACTGCACGGACAGTGGTCGAATCCTGCTTATGGAGTCATCAAAGGTGTGCCACAAGTGATTATCCCTGGGGGTGATGGTTGGGTCTATTCTTTTGAGCCTAAGACAGGGGATATTATTTGGAAGTTTGACTGCAACCCGAAAGACTCTGAGTGGGAACTGGGGGGTCGCGGTACACGGAACAACATAATCTCAACGCCAGTTGTGTATGACGACAAAGTTTTTCTTGCTGTTGGACAGGACCCGGAACACGGGGAAGGTGTGGGACATCTTTGGTGTATTGATGCGTCACAAACTGGTGATGTTACGACTACTGCTGTTGTCTGGCATTTTGGGAACGAACAGTTCAATCGTACGATGTCTACGGTTGCTATCCATGATGGACTTTTATATATTGCGGATCTCAGTGGGTTCCTTTACTGTTTGGATGTGAAAACGGGGGATGTGTATTGGAAATATGACACTTTCGCTGCTATCTGGGGTTCTCCTTATGTTGTTGATGATAAGGTCTATCTTGGTGATGAAGATGGTGATGTTGTCATTTTTAAGACAGGTAAAAAGCAAGAGGTGCTTTTTGAAACGAATATGGGGAGTGCTGTTTATACGACACCTGTGGCAAAGGATGGTGTGCTTTACTTCGTAACCCAGAATAGGTTGATTGCAATTTCTCCTTAAGTATTATGCATTCTATTTTTTATATTTAGAGGATAATCGCATGGCGTATAGCAATTTTACTTTGCCAGCTGCGCGGGCAGCATTTGGATTAGAAGAGGTAGATACTGCGGGTCTATTTTCTGATATTGAACCGGTTGCTCCGAGTGAGTTACTTACATCCTTGTTTGATCGAAACATACCATTAGCGACTGCAATCGGGACTGAGAAAGCAAAGTCAGAATTGACTGTTGCCCATGTTCTTGTTGAACTTCGTGAGCAATTAGATCGTAAAATTAGTCTTTTTTCTGGGATTGATTTCAACGTTAATGATGAGCTTGGATTGACAGGTGTGTGTGATTTTGTGATTAGTCTATCGCCTGTTCAATTTAATTTAGAAGTGCCAATTATTGTACTTGTTGAAGCGAAGAACGATAACCTTGAAGTAGGACTTGGGCAGTGTGTAGCAGGGATGGTCGCTGCCCAATATTTTAATGCCGAACAAGGGAATGACATTCCACGTGTATATGGTGCTACCACGACGGGTGTTCTCTGGCGATTTCTCAAATTGGAAGGGCGGGAACTACAGATTGATATGCTACCTTACCAAATTGAGCGGTGTGACAAGGTGCTTGGTATCCTTGCAAGCATGGTTGCACAAAAAGCATGAACTGCCGAACCGTAATCAAACGTGAGTTTGATAAAAGAATTCAATTTTGAATGTGGTGTTTCATCAACGTTTATCTTGGTTGGAAACAGAACAAGTCCTTTGCTCCGTATGAAAATAAAAAAATACATTAGGTAATTCGTATAATACCATTTCTAAAAAATAAGATGCCATTTGTCAAAATGTTCTGGTAGGAGCGACCGCCCGGTCGCGACCGTGAGGTCGCTCCTACCGAAGAGAGGCACCCCAACCAGCAATAAAAGTGGAATTCCTTAATGGGACAATATTAATTTGAATTGGTATAACTTAATCTTCATTAGGAGCGGCATGTGGTTTCAGCACACATAGCACTCCGCTGGAGTGCAAGAACTTGACAATCTGATTTTCTATAAACATAGCACTCCGCTGGAGTGCGTCGTTTTACTTATGGTATTCCTCATAAGGACGTAATCGGTATCTTGTTTATGGACAGACAAACCTTGGAAAGGAATTTTAGGAGGCTCCGAAAATGAAAATGTTGCAGGTGCCAGAGTTTTCGACCTATGAAGAAGAAGCTGCTTTTTGGGATAATCTGGATACAGCCGATTTTATGGAAGATGATGGGCAGTGGTTCCGTTTTGATACCAACAAAGCTATTCGTGTGGCAATTCTACCGGAAATAGCGGAAGAATTAATTAAAAAAGCCCGATCCCAAGGTGTATCAATTGAAACCTTAGTGAACGTTCTTTTGATTGAGCATATTAGGGAATCGGTTTCTACAAACTAACTGGTTAGAGTTTGTAAAATTGAATTAAAGGACACTGTCTATAAAGGACATTATAATGATTTAATCAATCTTGTAGGTCGGGTAGAGGCACGAAACCCGTCATGCCTTGCTTTATTATTCGTAAAAGTCGGGTTTCGTGCCTCTACCCGACCTACAGACTAATCTTAATAGAAGAACAATATGACCCTTTCTCAAAAAATAGAAAATGCGCGGACTGCGCTTGATGCGCATGTGCGTGAGATTGTGAACTGGCATTTTAGTCCAGAAACTGGCTGCCCGTTTTGGTTGGAATACGCGGAGAATTTGGATTTTGATCCGCGCGAGGCGATCGGTGGTTTTGCGGATCTCAAGTGCCTTGGACATTTTCAAGATGAGTGGCTGCGTGGTGGTCCTGTGCGACGGTGGGTCCCGAAGGCTTATGCTAATGAACCGACTTATGTCTTTGAAACGGGTGGTTCGACTGGTATACCGAAATGTCGTATCAGTATCCGTGATTTTCAGATTGACTACGAAGTTTTCAGCAAGACGTTATCTGAAGAAAGTTTCCCACCCGGCAGTGATTGGTTGATGTTGGGACCAACAGGACCTCGAAGGTTACGGCTTGCGGTTGAACATCTCGCTCAGCATCGTGGGGGTATCTGTTTTCTTGTTGACCTTGACCCGCGTTGGGTGAACCAGCTTGTGCGGTACGGTAAACATCAGGAATTGGATGCGTATAAGAGTCATGTTATCTCACAAGCACTTAATGTGCTGAAGGCACATGAGAACGTTCAATGTCTATTTACTACACCGAAACTGCTGGAAGCGTTGTGTGAGAAGATTTCCTTGCAGAAAGTAGGGATCAAAGGTGTTTTTTGTGGTGGAACTGAGATGGATGCACAATTTCATCGCTTTGCACGAGAGGAGCTTGTGCCGGGAATAGATTTTGTGCCAACTTATGGCAATACGCTTATGGGTTTAGCCACATGTAAACCTTTTGACCTTGCAGATAACTACGCAATTATCTATTATCCACCACAACCGCGAGCTGTTATAGAGTTGGTTAATCCGCAAAATCCTGATGAGCTTGTAGATTATGGTGAGACTGGACGTGTGATGCTGACGACATTGACGAAGGAGTTTTTCATACCGCGTTTTCTGGAACGGGACGAGGCGGAACGTGCTAAGCCGATAACTGAATATCCTTGGGATGGTGTTGAAAATCTGCGTCTGCTTTCTGAATTGCAAGAGACCGTTGTTGTGGGTGTATATTAAATATTGGAAGGATAAAAGATGGAGCATATACGGCGTATCTCATAAATGCACTTTGTCCAAATTCACCGAATCGTGTGTCGGGTAAATCGGGGTTAGAAACCCTTCCTACGATTTATGAGATAGGTTGTATAAAAATTAATAAGGAATAACTGAAATGAAAAATATATTTTTAGTTATAGGTGTTTTATTTCTTTTTGTTGCGTGTGATGATGCAAGGGTAGCCAATAGAAACCTCACAAAAGCAGCGGACAATTTTGAGGTTAATCGCAGAATTGTATTCTATAATGGTATCACTGATAAGTATATACTGACTATAGAAGGAAAATGCAGCATAACCGACAACATGGGACAATTAGAAGTAATATGCAAAACAGGTGACAACACATATAAGAAGCATTTTCTTGGGTTATCAGATAACGTTACATATTTTGCTGAGCAGTTAGATGATATAGAATTAAGTACATATCACTATCGAGTAACGTTCAAACCTGAAGTAATTATCCCAGATATTCGTAGGCAATAAGTATTAATTTTATCCTTGATATGCCAATTTGAAACAATAGAACCTATTCTGGGTTGTTATGTTCTCTGTTGTCTGAACCAAGATTTTCAGGATTTACCTTATGAAGGACTTTTGATGCGCGTTTACGTTCTTTTTTGGAATAGGATATGATGAAAAAAATCCTGAAAATCTGAAAATCCTGAAAATCCTGGTTCAGACAAAGAACAGGTAGACTACACAAGTATAAGGAGATAAACGTGGAAAATATTCAGGTTGTTGAGATAGAAGATCCGGTATACGAAGAAACTTATGCTGCTCATATTCAGAAAAATGGCACGTCATGGATGGGGTGGATACCGGAAGTTCCTGAAGTAAGTTGTGAAGAAAACACACAAGAAGAATTGCTGCAAACGCTCGTAGAAAAACTTCATGAAATCTTAGTCGCTGTAGATGAAGCATGGGAGAAGCAATTTGAGGAGGATGTGAAAGCAGGAAAACTGGATCATCTTCGCAAAGAAGCTCTTGAGGATTTACGGGCAGGAAAGTGTATTGATTTAATGAGGTTCACACCATGAAAAAGTTAGACATCAAAATCCAAAATTCAGAATATGGAGATATTTATACTGCAGAAATCCAAGAAAATGAGGATGGTTGGTTTGGATGGATTAGAGAACATCCAAAGGTAAAATGTAGAGAAAACACAAAAGAAAAGTTATTGGAATCTCTACAAAAACAACTATTTGATACATTAGAAGCAGATTGGAAAGCATGGGACAAGCAAATTGAGGAAGATGCTAAGGCAGGAAAACTGGATCGTTTAGCAGAAAAAGCAGTTGAAAATTACAAAGCTGGTTAAGTACTACGAGATAGAGGATCTCAAAAAATTATTATAACCTTATGGAAAACCCGTTTCTGGAATAGAAGTAAGGGACACACATCCTGTTGATGATGAAAAATGGAATGCTTTTGAAGAATTGCAGTTTCCATGTATAGAAGTGAAATGCAAAGATGTTATCTATATGTGGGAATATGATTTAGAGTCTTGGAGAAATCCGATTCCAAATTTGTCAATCCCAATGCGTCTTGACTTGAAAGCCATAAAACATAACTTACATCTATTCTATGAAGATCCCCGTCGCGTTTATTGCAATGAATGTGATAAAGATATAGATAATGAAGACGATATGCTAACAGCTTTTATTCCGCACCTCCAATTCTAACTAATAAAGGAGAAAAATTGAATGAGTGGATTTCGTATTGATCAACCTTTTTTAAGTCAAATACTTAAAGATATAGGAGAAGGAAAAATACAATTACCCGATTTTCAGAGAGGATGGGTATGGGATGATGAGCGTATCCGAAGTCTTATCGCGAGTGTGTCTCAGGAGTTCCCTATCGGATCTGTGCTAATTCTAAATCCGACTGGTACAAATGTTCGGTTCATACCAAGACTCGTTAAGGGAGTTAATTCTAACCGTGCTAATACAGAGCCTGATACTTTTATTCTTGATGGTCAACAAAGGTTAACAGCACTATACCAAGCCCTTATGTTAGGGACTGCAGTATCTACGAAAGATACCAAAGGAAGAGAGGTTCTCCGGCATTATTATTTTGATATGAAAGTCAGTATCAATAATGATACTGATCGGGAGGAGGCTATTCTTTCTTGTGGTGATGACCATAAAATAGAAATAGAGACACCTGATGGGAATACACAGAAAATTGATCTCTCATCTAACGAGGAGCAATATGCATATAACATGTTCCCTGTAAACAAATTGTTAGATGATGCGGATTGGAGGCAAGAATACGGTCAACACTGGAGGGATGATAGAGAGAAAATTAATTTGCTTTTTGAATTTGAGGGTAATATTATACGACCTTTTAATCAATACTCTATTCCTGTTATTGAGTTAAGGGGTGTTCCAAGAGAGGCGATTTGTAAGGTATTTGAAAAAGTAAATACTGGCGGTGTAACGCTCACCGTGTTTGAGTTACTCACAGCATCTCTCGCCGCAGAAGACTTCCAACTGCGAGAAGATTGGGAGATTAGAGAAGAACGTCTTAAAGAGCATTCTGTATTACAGAATATTCTGTATTACAGAATCTTGAGAATGTCAATTTTTTACAGGTATTAACATTGCTTTACACTAAAACTTGTAAATCTGCTGTTAGTTGTAAACGTGATACGATTCTCAGTTTAACACGTAGTATTTATGAAGAGTATGCTGATCGGGTAGAGGAAGGCTTTAACGAGGCTGTTCGATTCTTGCACGAACAAAAGGTATTTGACGCTCAAGATCTGCCTTACAATGGTCAGTTAGTTCCGTTAGCTGCAATTCTTGCAGATTTGAGCAACATGGAAATGAACAATTTAGAAGTCCGTAAGAAGTTAACACAGTGGTATTGGTGCGGTGTTTTTGGCGAAATGTATAGTGCGTCAACTGATACACGCTTTGCAAACGATATGTCTAAAGTGTCGGAATGGATAAGAGGAAGTGCAGAAGAACCGAGAACTGTTCGAGAAGCAAACTTTCATGAAAATCGACTACTTGAACTTAGAACGCGCAGCAGTGCCCCGTATAAAGGCATCTACGCTTTGTTGATGCACAAGGAGGGGTGTAAAGATTTTTGTACTAGACAATCCGTTGAATTTCAGACATATTTTGACGACAATATAGATATTCACCATATTTTCCCAAGATCTTGGTGTAAAGATTAGGGTATAGATAGAAATGTCTACGACAGCATAGTAAACAAAACTGCACTTTCTTCTCGGACAAATCGAAGAATAGGTCGGAAACCTCCTTCACAGTATTTACAAGAGATCGAGGAAGATACTGGTATATACACTTCCAAAATGGATGAGATACTCGGCTCACATCTTATATATCCTGACTTCCTTCGTAAAAACGATTTTGAAGGGTTTTTTAATGCTCGTAAAGAAGCACTAATTGAGGCAATTAAGAAAGTGACGGATAAGGAAGTAAGTCGTAAAAGTAATGATGCAGTGGACTCTTCTGAGGAAACAGTGTAAGATAACACCGTGAAAGTTTGCAATATTTAGTAAACATTATTGATGGATGAGGGTGATAGTAAAATCTGAAATTATCTTTACACGGATGTAACGTAAACTTTTACAGCCTATCTCATATATGCAATTTCATCCAAACTCACAGGAAAAATCGGGGTTAGAAACCCCTCCTACCATTTATGAGATAGGTTGTATAAACATAGTACTCCGCAGGAGTGCAACATTTTCACCAGTTTGACGAATATGCGAAACCCATAGAAAATAGACGTTCCGTTGAATACTCAGCTTCTACGAGATGAAAACTGTCCAAGCTATAGTAATACCAATTCTAATAAATATTGTCTCATTAAGGAATTCCACTGTTATTGCTGGTTGGGGTGCTTCTCTTCGGTAGGAGCGACCTCCCGGTCGCGACCGGGAGGTCGCTCCTACCGTATCTCTATAGATAATGAGACATTATCAATTAGAAATGGTATAATAAATTATTGGATATGTAGTTCAAATTGATGGTTGATGTAAGACAATTTGAGGACCTCAGGTATGGCAATAAACATAGAAAAAGTCTTTCGTTCACCGTATTCTGTGCCGAATGGATTGCAGGTAGTTGATGATGGGTTATGGATTGTAGACCAGATCACTGATAGGGTTGCTTTAGTTGAGATTACGTGTGATCCGGATTATCATGTGCCGAAACTTATTCGTGATATTCCCAGCGACTCTTCTAATACAAGTGGAATGGCGTTTGGTGAGGGAGTGCTTTGGTTGGCTGCGAATGGTCCTGCAGGACGTTGGCGTACTGCGCGGGATAGTGATGCGAAACATGGTGCAGGTGAGATATTCAAAATAGACCCTGATACGGGTGAAACACTTGGACGTTATCTTGTTCCTGAGGGTGGTGGGACACATGGCGTTGAATATGACAACTTTGACGAAGGACATCTCTGGGTACAAACACTAAAAAATCAGGAGATTCATAAGGTGAGGATATCCGATTGGTCTATTCAACATACGTTACCCTTGCCTTATGGTAGAGCACATGGCACTGTTCGGGTTGAAGATGGACTATGGGTAACCCACACCTCTGAACGCGTCATTGTCAAGCTTGATCTTGAGGATGGGACAATAATAGATAAGATTGAGGTTGGAGAAAGTTTTCCTGAACCGCATGGTTTATCTATCTACGGGGATGATTTTCTGTATTGTGATGCGTCATCGGGGTGGGTGGTAAATATTACAAGGTAAACGAGGAACGCGAACGGAAACCCAAACTGGAAGTTTATGCTACAAAAAAGTGGCAAAGATTACAAGGTAAACGTGGAACAATGATACACATACCAATTTTACGTGCAGGACGTTCCTACAGAAGTTTAAAGACTGTTTGTGTTTCACACATCAAGACTGGTGAACCGTTTGTGGAAGTGAGTCAAGCCAACACGGGTTTGATTGCGAAGGACTTACGCGATATGTCTCTCCATAGGCAAGAACTTGCAGAACACACCGTTGCAGACTTGATTGTTATGTGCAATGCTGCTGCTGAGCTCTTCACAAATGCTGATCTACCGCTTGATGGAGGAACGCAGTCCCCGACGGATTATATCAAGCAGGTTTCTGGTACAACGGGTTTACCTGAAACACTTTGTCAACAAAACATGGGAAAGATACAAGGTGTTTTAGAAAATATAGAAACCGTTTTAGACGGTTTAACACGCGGGCTTGATTTGCAAATTTTAGACACCGGCTGGGATGTCCAAAATAAGCGTACGTTGAGTTGCGTTTGCGAAACGGATGCGCTTGGTGCTGTGTTGCCGAGCAATTCTCCTGGTGTCCACTCTCTATGGATTCCTGCTGTTGTACTAAAAGTGCCTCTTGTGTTAAAACCGGGGCGTGAGGAACCGTGGACTCCGTATCGAATAGCACAAGCGTTTATGGAAGCAGGTATGCTCCCAGAAGCGTTCAGTTTCTATCCTACAGATTATCCTGGTGCTAACGAAATTCTATTCCGCTGTGGTAGATCCATGCTTTTTGGTGGTGGTTCAACTGTTGCTCCGTGGCTAAATGATCCACGCGTGGAAATCCACGGACCAGGGCGTAGTAAAATCATCATACATGATGGACAGAATGGGAACTGGCAGGAACATATTGACCTTATTGTGGAATCGGTTTCTAAGAACGGTGGTAGGTCGTGTATCAATGCTTCAGGTGTTTGGGTAACATCGCGTGGGCATGAGATTGCTGAAAGTGTTGCGGATCGTTTGGCTTCGTTGGAACCGAAACCACTTGATCATCCGGAGGCGGGTATTGCTGCTTGGGCAAATCCGAAAGCTGCGCATAGTATCTCGTCGTTGATTGACCGACACCTGAAACAACCCGGTGCAACAGAGTTGACTACTGGGGACCGCGTTGTTGAGTTAGATGGTTGCACTTTTCTTAGACCGACAGTGATATGGTGTGAAGATCATGAACACCCATTGGCGAATACAGAATTTCCGTTCCCATATTTGAGTGTGGTTGAGGTGCCAGCGGCGAAGTTGGTTGAATCTATCGGAGCAACGTTAGTTGCATCGGTTATTACGGAAGATAAGGAATTGGCTGAAGCCCTGTTATCAACACCACTTGTTGATAGACTGAATTTAGGAGCAATTCCGACAACCCAAATTTCTTGGGATAGTCCGCATGAAGGGAATCTGTTTGAGCATCTCTACAGACAGCGCGCATTTCAAATGTCTTTGCTGCTGTAGGTTTACACTTTTACCCCATCAACTCTTTTGGGTAGAATTCATAATCTTATTGAGGTTGTTCGAAATTTGAAATCGACGGAATATTTTCAGTTCATAACGCTTTTTTGATAGAAGTTTTAAAGGAAAATCAAATGAAAGTCAAATATTTTCATGACACTGGGACAGTCCTGATTGAATTTTCAACCCAACCAATCATTGAAACGAAAGAGATCAATGAAAATGTATATTTAGGTTTGGATTCTGAAGGTAATCCTGTTGCGATTACAATTGAACATGCAAACATTCTTGCGAACCTACCGGACTTGTTTTATGAGCAGATAGGTGCAACAGAATCGCAACTTATTCTACGTGAATAAACGGAGCCATTGATATAATATACTATAATTTGGTCAATATTCATCTTGTAGGAGTTGAGTATCCAACAGAACGTCTATTTTTCTACGAGTTTCGCACATTCGTGAAAAGGAATTTCACTTTTATCCCTGGTTGGAGGTCTCTTTTCGGTAGGAGCGACCTCCCGGTCGCGACCAGAGGTCGCTCCTACCATAACATTTTGACAAATGGTATCTTATTTTATAGAAATGGTATAATATAGCAAAGAGGGGGTAAATCAGATGAAAGCAAGAAAAGTTGTGTTTTCTATTTTGGTTATCTTGGTATTGCAAACGAATTATCTTTCTGGTCAAGTCGTTGAAAATGGATTAGTGAGTTACTGGAGTTTTGACAGTGCAGACGTTCAAGGTAGTATTGTGAGGGACCTTGTTGGTAATAATGATGGAACGATTTTAGGGGATCCTCAGCACATCAATGGAAAATTTGGGGATGCGTTTCAATTTGACGGTGAACCCGATGCGATTGATATAGGCAGTGCAGATGATGGCAGTCTGGATTTTGGAGAGGACAAGGATTTCTCAATGATGGCATGGATCAAAATTGACAATCCACCAGGATTAGGTGGGGGAGAATCTACCATTATCAGTAAGGGGGATGGTGGGAATAACGCTAGAATTCTTTGGAAGATCAAGGCAACGCAGGTATTTGTGACTATTGCTAACGAGTCTGGTGGTGGACCGAAGGTCAATTTTACATCGGTGCTGGATGTGGTTGATGGGAATTGGCATCATGTCGTTGTAGTTGCTGACAGGTCCGATTGGACACATGTCTATATTGATGGTAAGTTTGATGCGGAAGGGGGAGCTTCTGAAGGTACAGATGTTACCACAGAATCCCGTATGTATATCGGTGCATCTGTCCGTATTGGGGAAGCAACAAGACGATATTTTGAAGGGTTAATTGATGAGGTGGGAATCTATAATCGTGTGCTGACAGAGAATGAAATCGCCAAAAATTTCAATTCGCAAGGACTTGCTGTCAGTCCTAAAAAGAAGCTCACAACTACATGGGGAAATATAAAAGTGTCGAGACAGTAGACACAACAAGCCAGAGGCATTCAATTGTTGATTTAGCACACATTATAAGATAGGTTTCTTAAGGTAGGAACCAACTCCTGGTCGCTCCTACAGAAGATGGGGAAAATCGGGGTTAGAAACCCCTCCAACAAGAACGAAACTTGCCAATTGAATACCTCTGCATAACAAACGCAATGAAAAAAGACATCACCTATCTCCACACTAAAAAACAGCAAAAGCAACTGATCAGTGTGCTTACCTGCTACGATTATCCCACCGCGTGTATGCAGGATGAAGCCGGTATTGACATTGTGTTTGTTGGTGATAGTGTTGGGACGAATATTCTCGGTTACAAGAGTGAGATGGAGGTGACGATGTCTGATATGTTACATCATCTCCAAGCAGTTCATCGGGGTGTGACAGATGCGTATCTCCTTGTTGACATGCCTTACGGTTCTGATAGGTATGGAAAACAAGCTGTTACGAATGCGAATCTATTTTTAGATGTGGGTGCTGATGGTGTTAAATTAGAGGGGGGAACGGAGAAAGTCCCTATTGTTACTGCCCTTACCGAGCAGGGAATAGAGGTCTGTGCACACATTGGACATAATCCGCAGATACACGGTAGCAAAGCATTGACACATGGCAAAACGGTGTCCAAAGCGAAGGAACTCATTCAAACTGCAACGGAGCTTACAGACGCGGGTGCAAAACTGATTGTGCTTGAGAAAATCACTGAAGAGATTAGTCAGATCATCACGGGGACGCTTGATATTCCCACTATTGGCATTGGTGCGGGTAGATACTGTGACGGACAGGTGCTTGTTATCAACGATGTTTTAGGGATAGGTGCTCCCTTCAAACATGCTAAACGTTATCAGGAGTACAACCAACTCACCTTTGAGGCGATATTACAGTATAAGCAGGAGGTAGAAAACGGCAGTTTTCCAACGGATGCTAACGTTGCTCACATTGCCGCTGACAAGTTGGAACGGGTTCAGAAGTGGTTGGAATTGGAAAGAAAAAGCTAAACGCAAGTGAAACCCAACTCTTAATTACTTCCAGGACGGTTGAATTGTTGGGTTTCGCTGCGCTCTACCCATAGGTGTAAACTTAAGAAATGAACCTCTTGTTGGAGGGGTTTCTAACCCCGATTTCTTGAGCAAAAACCTGTCCAATCGGGGTTAGAAACACCTCCAACAATGGAATATATTCCTTAAGTTTACACTTATAGGTAGAGCG
>JAAXHO010000056.1:9980-83459 GCA_012270795.1 Candidatus Poribacteria bacterium | reverse complement strand
TGAAAAACCGAATATTATCTGTCCAAGCAAAAGAATAGGCTGTCCTCAAGAGACAGACAAAATTGGTAACCATATTTTACCTGACAGAGGACTTATCAACCCTGTAGCAACCGAACCTTGCCCGCAAGACGTATTAAATTCGCAAGGGGACACACAAATAAGGAGAGATTGACATGACAAAGCAAGGACAGTGGGTAATAGGCGGACTCGCGCTTCTTATAGCCGGTTTCATGGCATTACAGGTCTACTTGCATGTAGACATGAAAGGGTTCAGAGAAGAACTTGCCGGCCCAGAACCCAAAACAGAGACAGAAACCGAACAACAACCCCCCGAACAGGTGCAAGTGCCAGAAGTGAATAACAGACCCCCACCGCCAGATGATGGGCGTGAATATGAATGGCACGGGGATCACTGGGATCCAGTGGATGCACCTGTGTTACCATCACCAACCAAAACAAAAACGTATGATAAGCTTTTGACTTATGACGAGGAATTGTTGAGAACGAACCCTGTGGAAGCATTGCGGCGTGAAGCGGAAGCACGTGGACATTGGGCAGCAAAATATATTCCACCTTTCCCCCCTGATGATCTGGAAGCACAAGAGTATGCAAGATATATGTATATAACTACATATATGAATATTCAAGATGCAAACGAATTGTGGGACATTGTCCTTAAGAGACAGGACCTGAAGAGGCAGCTGGAGAAGAAATATGGGAAATGGTCCGCGCGGGCTTATGATTTGTGGAGGTTAACTTGGCCCTTCCACAATAGTCCTGGTGCAGATTTTTATGACCTTGTTGAGTGGTATCCATCAGAGTATTTTCCGACACTTGATCCGGACAATGATGCAACACCAGTGCCCATCAAACGCCAGAAAGAAATGATTGAAAGGAGAAAATAATGTTTAGAAGATTCTTATCGGTTATCATTTGTGTTTTTTTGTTTTCTATACTACACGTTACTAAGTTGGTAGATTCACATCCAAATCAACCCGCGGGAACAGAACGAGCCAACAAGTATAATCTTATTGTGCATAAATACGAAATTATAGAAAAAAAGTTAGGTCCGAGGCAAACTAAGATTTTAGAGTCAAAAATAGTTATAACTGATCTCAATAAAAGTTGGGCAGATAATGAGGGCGCAATTAAAGCAGGGAACAGTGCCAGAATAAATGCTGCTTTAAATACATTTTTGGGAGCGATTGCAGCTATTCCTACAGGTGGAACCAGTGCGCTTGCTACTCTTGCTTCGTATGGTCCTACTTTTTTAAATGCTTATCAGACATATAAAGGATCAAGCGAAACGGGTAATCGGATACTAAATAGAGTGTCATATATCAAGGCGTTTGAGACGGTATTAGCAGGTTATGACGCTGCGGTTGCCTATCAAAAATCTCAACATGACGAGTATCTTGACTTTTATTTTCAGTATTTACAGATGGAAGTAGATCACGATGGTGGACTATATATTGATGCAAATAGCAGTTCCTTATCCGTTGAACAACTTTATTCATCCATCAATGGTGTATCAGTTACTATTGGTTCTGATGGCAGTAGGGTGTTTGGTGAATATCAGGAAGGGGTAAGTCAGAAAACTTCAGGATATTATCATTTGATAACAGATAGATATGGCGATAGACTTGGCACTACTAACCATCTAATGGATCCGCATTTACATTGGAACGAAGTAAGTATAACTCCACTTGCATATGATCAAAAGTGTAAAGGTAGTGTTGCATGTACTGATATGCATCGAACTGCCTATGAAGCGTATTCAACCCATCTTGTGACGTGTGCTGATTATAACACAGATACTTTTACAAATGTCTGTAGTGAAACTTGGTATAGTTGTGCTTCAAATCACTCTGAGGAAGAGAAAGAACATAAAGTGTACACTTGTAAAAAAATCATCTTGGAGTTTGGCGGAGGTAGTCGTGTCTGTGGTGCTGCCTTTAAGCCGTGTTTACTTGCTTTATTTGATCATAATGAAACTGATTCGGATTTTACGGGGACTCATCACTCTAATAAGTCTGATCCCTACGTTGGTGAAGATAGGATATCCGAACCTGCTAATAACACACCCGATTGCGATACGTGTACAAGCGAGTGCTCAACTTGTTCGAATGATGGCGGCGAGTCAACATCTACCGATGGTTCACACGATTGCGCCTCATGTACGAGTACGAGCGAGTGTTCTGCATGCGATACAACTGATACATCCACTTCTACAAGTGATAGTACTAGCACGGATACGACATCCACGAGTACATCAACGCCTACCGCGCCAGGTTTATATCCTGTGGGTGCGTCTTTAGCGACTGTGAACGGTCAACAGATGCCTTCATTAGCACCGGGTGACTCACATACTGCCAAGTTGATTACGAAATCAGGTGGATATGCGATAGTGCATTGGTATTTATTGCCGCCTGGGATAGTCGACATTACGGTGACGAGTTGTTTCCGACAACTTACGCGCAAGGTTCTACTATTGGGACAGAGGTGACGTTTAGTTTTACGATTCCTTCTGGTGCCAGAGGGGGTGTGTATAAGATCACAGCATACATTTATCCGCATTCCAGTGCATCGGGTCAGCCATGTTATGAATATAGTTACTATATTTATGTATCCTGACAAAGTTAGGCTATAATCTATATTTACCAAGTAGGTAGGTATCCGTTTTGGGTATCTGCCTTTTTCTTTTTGTGAGTTCCATCTTATACCATAGTTTTAAGAATTTGAATTTTTCAGGTTAATTAAAAGTTTGTTATATGAATCGGATTGGATTATTTTATTTGATATTCCCTTTGTCTGAACCAGGATTTGCAGGATTATCAGATTACCAAGATTACCTCATCAATAGTTTTTATGACACAGACTTATGCCAACTTATGAATGGTGCGCTATACCTCAAACTCATCATCCTGAAAATCTGATAATCCTGCAAATCCTGGTTCAGACATAAGCAAAAACTTTACACACCCTGATGTTCAGAAGTATTCAATTGTCACAAAGCAACATTGTTGGAGGGGTTTCTAACCCCGATTTCTGCTGCTGTGTATCTCAATTCGGGGTTAGAAACCCCTCCAACAACGAAACTCGACAATTGAATGCCTCTGTCCTGATGTTTTTCTTGTCATTTCTGTGTATATGTGCTATCTTAATAAGATATATTCCCCAAACGAAAAGGACAATCCAGTGAGTCTGCAAAAAACGCTAATAAACATTCTCTTTATTTTGAGTCTATTTCCAATAATTGCTATAGCCAAATCACCAAAAGCAAGTACACATCTCCCCACAAATTCTGTGGCTATGAGCGATGATGCGTTAGCCACTTTCTTCAACCCCGCAGGATTAGGGACTCACCGCGCACTGAACCTGTACTATCTCAGAACATATCGCAGCGACCCCCCCGGCGATGACGCGTTTTTTATCTCCGCACCCAGTAGTGGGTTTGGCATGGAATTTGTGAACGCGCCAAACGATATAGATTTTACAAGATACAGCCTGGCTGCTGGACAACATCTCGGAAACGGTTTATATTGGGGAACAAACTATAGCTGGATCAACTCCGATAATGAGACCTATGATAAGTATAAGTCTCTATCTATCGGTTTGATGTATCGTAGACGTTTTTTTTCAATTGGTGGGATAGGGCGCGACCTTAACCGTCCAACACTACTTAATCAAAAAGTGCCGCGAATTTACGATATGGGGATAGCACTACGCCCAGGAACCTGGCGTACCACCTTCTCCTTTGATGTCCGAAAAACCCAAGACTTTAGCGAATTAGACCTAAGTTACGGTCTTGAAATTCGGCCTATTCGTGAACTGATACTACGTGGCACATATAACAGTGACAAGAGTTATGACATTCGGTTCGGCATCAACATCGGCAATTTCGGTTTCGGCACAGTCAACGACTTTGATGAAGGTGGGGTATCCAACGCAGGTGTGGGGTACATGCACTTCTCATCGGCATCTATAACAAAACCGATTTTTCGCAAACGGCTTTTTCTTGATTTAGGAATGGAACGACTTGACGCTGCACTCCGAATTGCCAAATGGGACAAAGATATCGCAGGGGCTTTAATCCGAATGGACGGCAGCAATTACGGTATGGGACAATTTCAAGAGATACGAAATGCTATCATGGAATTCAAGAATGCGGGCAAAGTTGTCATGTGTTATATCACTGATTGCTCAACCGGTGACTACATCGTTGCATCTGCATGTGATGCCATCTTGATGCATCCAAGTGCTGATCTACGTCTGATTGGGTTGCGATCCGAACGTGCCTTCTACAAAGGTGCCCTGGACAAACTCGGTATTCAAGCACATCTTGAACACATCGGTGAATACAAATCTGCGGCAGCAGCATATACACGTAAAGACATGGCAGAGCCACATCGTGAAAACCAGAATGCACTTCTTGACGATCTATACGATCAACTTACTGTAGATATTGCATCTGCACGAGGCTGGACACCAGGTGCTGTGATGAAGTTGATTGATAAAGGTCCCTATACTGCAAAAGAAGCACAAAATGCAAACATTGTTGACGAACTACTTTATGAAGACAGCCTGAAGGTCATTGCCAGGCAGCTTGCAGACACTGAAGTTAAACTGATTAAGCTCAATGATTATCTAAGAAGCGGATTGTACCCACATGCTTGGACGGTGCCAAAACCGAAAATCGCTGTGGTTGAAGCTACGGGTATGATGTTAACCGGAGAAAGTTTTTCTGACTTATTGACTGGTACTTCGGTGATGGGGGCAGACACAATAGCCCGCGCCATCAAGTATACGCGAGAAACCTCATCCATTAAGGCAGTTGTCTTGCGGATTGATAGTGGTGGTGGATTAGTCGTCGCAGCAGACATAATATGGAACGAACTTATGCGACTCACTGAGGTAAAACCGCTTGTTGTCTCTATGGGAGACGTTGCTGCCTCTGGTGGATATTATATCGCTGCGCCTGCAGATGTCATTGTCGCAGAACCCGGCACCATTACAGGGTCAATCGGTGTAATCGGCGGAAAGTATAGTTTCAAGGGGTTGTATGAAAAAATTGGCATCAAGAAAGAGATAATCCAACGTGGCGCACACGCAGACTTTTATAGCGATTACAGTGATTATCCACCACATGAACAGGAGATCGTTCAGAGACAAATCAAGGAGATTTATGACGATTTTATCACCAAAGTCGCGTCGGGAAGGGACCAATTGACGAAGGAGGAAGTCGATCAAGTCGCACGCGGCCGCGTCTGGACAGGACGGCAAGCAAAAGAGAAGGGGTTAGTCGATGAACTCGGGGGACTCAGCGATGCACTCTCAATAGCAAAAAAACGCGCAGGTTTGGAAAAACAGGTCGTTCAAGTTGTACGTTTACCAAGACCTGCTTGGTTCACACAGTTGTTAGGTAACATTAGACTGATTTCTACCGAGAAACTTGCACCGTTATCAGACATATATCAGTTCTTTGGACAACCAACCAGTTTAAAATTGCTGAATATCATAAAGAAACATAGAATCTTTCTATTGATGCCTTATGAAGTATACGTCGGTTCATAAACTTCATGTCTGAAAATCGGAGAAGGCGTATCATGATGCATGCCGATGAATTTGCTAATGCCAGAAGGAAAATGGTGCGTAACCAAATCGCAAACAGGGATATACAAAATCCTGATATATTGGCTGCAATGGAGAAAATCCAAAGACATCTATTTGTAACACACGAATATCAAAAATGGGCATATCAAGATAGACCGCTGCCAATAGACAAAGGACAAACAATATCACAACCCTATATCGTTGCACTAATGACAGATTTACTTGAACTGACACAAAATTCTAAAGTACTTGAAATCGGAACCGGGTGTGGGTATCAGACAGCAGTTTTGGCTGAACTTGCCAAGGAAGTATATTCTGTAGAGATATTACCTGAACTTGCAGAAAGTGCTAAAGAAAGATTAGAAGCGTTAAACTATCGTAATGTCTATTTAAAACAGGGGAACGGTTATTATGGGTGGATTGAATACGCACCTTATGATGGTATACTCGTAACAGCCGCCCCCCCAAAAATACCTTATCGGCTTACACAGCAACTCGCTGACGGTGGACGCATGGCCATCCCTGTCGGTGCTGAATTACAACAACTATTCTTAATAAACAAATGTTCAGGTAAAGTAGAAACGACAACAATAACAGGTGTCAGTTTTGTTCCGATGACAGGCACACCGTAGGAGAAATCATGAAGAAACATAGACTGAGATGTGTTTATATACTGTTCATAGCCTTATTGCTTCCCGCATCAACCTATGCTGCTTTTAACGACACAGGAGTAGGAGCGCGTCCATTAGGTCTTGGCGGTGCATTTGTCGCACTCGCTGATGATAGCAACGCTTCACATTATAATGCCGCAGGTTTAGCCTATATTGATAAAATACAATTCGGTGCTACTTATGCACAACGATTTAATGGACTCATTAACTACAACACAATTGGCGGCATAATCCCTATCGGAGGATTGGGAACTTTCGGTGCTAACTTCGGACAACTGGCAGAAGACTCAGCGATTTATCAGGAACAGACGATACGTATCTCTTACGGACGCACCCTCATAAGACAATTGGGATTTGGACTTAACCTGAAACTTTTTGGCACCACTTTTGATGAGACAACCCCCTCCGTCATAGAGAATCCGTATTTTGCTCAAACATCAAGATCTGCCGTTTCCCTTGATCTCGGTCTTTTGGCAAAACCTATCAATAGTCTCAGCATCGGAGTGTCGGTGGAGAATTTACTGCCAGCAGACGTTAGTATTTCAGAGACAGAAATAGACACAGTCCCGCTGAACATCAGAGCCGGGATTGTATACAACCTTGAATCCATAGCAGAGATGAGTGCCCAAGGGGCAGCAATCACAAACTTATTAAAATCCACTTTAATTGCCGTTGAAGTGGTGTCCCGTAATAGTGAGATTTATACACGCTTGGGCATAGAGATGTGGGTGAACAAAGCCATCGGTGTCCGAGGTGGGTATGGAATGAATAATAGCGGTAATCCAGCGACAACCCTAAGCCTCGGTGGAAGTGCTAAGATCCCGATCAGTAATACTGCACTTCAGCTTGATTACGGATTCCAACTGTTAACCGGTGACTTGCAGGACAATACAACACAACGATTTTCCGTTAATCTATTATTCTGATGTCTAAATGGTTTACTTGTTAAACATTTATTATAGAACAGACAGAATAAACCCAAAAATCCTTTCCCCTCGCTTGCGGGGGGATAAAAGGGGGGTGAATTTAGGATGTCCAAAATACCAATATTTATTGTCGAGTAAACCACTAAATAACCCGTTAGACGCTGCTACGTGAAACCTCATCTGTGCATTATAGGAAATGAAACTGATCTACCAACCCGCGAATGCAAAAATCCAGACTGTTCCTCCTGTTCTTAACCCTATTTTTTGTGATGCTTGGTTTTGGTATAATTATTCCGAATCTTGCATATTACGCAGAAGATATTGGGGCAACGCCAACTAAAATCGCCTTATTATTATCTATCTATTCTGGCATGCAGCTGCTGTTTGCACCGATCTGGGGTAGATTGTCAGACAGACACGGCAGGAAACCTGCCATTCTGTTAGGACTGCTTGGAAACGCTGTTGCTTTAGTTGCTTTTGGTTTAGCAAAAGATTACATATCACTTTTCTTAGCACGTGGTGCTGCGGGTATCGCTTCGGCAGCTGTGTTACCGAGTGTGATGGCGTATGTTGCAGATGTCACCAACACAGAGGAGCGCGGCAAAGGCATGGGATTGATGGGCGCAGCCATGGGACTCGGGTTCATTCTCGGACCGGGTATTGGCGGGATAATGGGTCGCCATGATCTACCTTTCTTTGTTGCAGGCGGATTGTCATTTTTGACATTTCTTTTTGTGTTGTCACTCCTGCCAGAATCCCTTCAGAAAGATACTGAGACAGCACATCACGCATGGGTTTCTCCACGCGAACTATTCCGGCAAACAACATTGAAATCCCCGCTTATCCCGCTTTTTCTTATCGCCTTTTTTACCACATTCAGTTTCGCAGGATTGGAGACGACGTTTCCACTGTTCATTGGGGAGGAACCTTGGGAATATGGGCAACGAGAGATGGGATGGATGTTTATGGTGATGGGTGCTATTGTTGTCCTACTTCAAGGTGGAATTCTCGGTTGGTTAATCAATAGGTTAGGAGAACGGCGCATAATAGTTGCGGGTTTGTTATTGAATGCTCTCGGTATGGTGCTTTTACTCTGTGCATACTCTTTTGTAACGTTAACGATCTATCTAACAATTACTGGCATCGGCAATCAGTTGATACGCCCGACGAATACATCATGGATTTCTAAACAAACCCAAATTGGACAAGGTGCAGCTATCGGTATAATGGATGCATTCTTGAGTTTAGGTCGTGTTTTAGGACCGCTTCTTGGAGGTTGGCTGTATGAAACATCTGCCCATCCGGGGTTTGTCAAGACGATGTTCGGCGCAATTCTTGACGGTAAGTTCTATGATAATAATGCATATTCTTATACGGTTTTGGCAGTGATCTTGGTGATTGCGACTGTATGTCTATACGTCCCTTTGCGGCGGGTTGAACAGGGAACTTCCGAAACGGACAGGGTTATTTAGTTTTAAGAGTTTCCCGTTATTGATATTTACTGAAAGTTAATACCCCAGTGCGGTAGGTGCGGTTTCCTAACCGCACCGAATCTTATACCATTTCTAATTGATTATGTCTCATTACCTGTAGAGATATGGTAGGAGCGACCTCCTGGTCGCGACCCGGGGAATGCCAAAAGGCATTCATACCCGGGGAATGCTATAGAGCATTCATACCGTTGATTTCTTGATTTGGAGGACGCTCCTACCGAAGAGAGACACTCCAACCAGCAATAACAGTGGAATTCCTTAATGAGACAATATTTTTTAGAACTGGTATTATAAGGGGAGTCGCTATGGCTGATTGCACTACCGTATACTATGATGTTTCAGTATGGATTTAAACTGTTCTTGCCTGTTGACAAAGGTGGGAGGTGATGTTTCACGCGGCGTGTGTTGTATTTTAGTTGATATTGTTGATGTTTTTTGTCATTCGGATACTGTTCAGTCTTTGGATATGGATATGCAGACATGCCGTGGAAAGGCAACGGTTCAACTGTTTGTGATGTTAGCGTGTTAATATCTCCATCTTTGTCCCACCCATCGCTGTAGAGGATGAAGTCCCGAGTCCAACCCGGTTTAAGTTCAGGCAATCGTGATGCGTCAAACCCAACCGTGATTTCATCTCCAGCATTGAGGATGACATACATGTCGTCAACTGCTTGCAATAACGGATTGACATCACCATACCGTGTGTAAAATCCTTCAAGATCGCGCCACTGTCTTTCTTTTATAACCTTTTGGTAGTCAAATAGGTGTGGTGCATGTGGGGTTGGACGGTACATTTTTGAAAAACCGCGATAGTGTAGGTCGGCACTATCGGGATTCAATTCTGTGATTTGCATTGGTACATCCTGTTTGCCTACTGTGAAAAATGCAGCATCCCAATAAATTTGCATATCGGTTTCAATCCGCACGTGCCTGTGATCAGACAAAAACCTATCTGTCAGATCAATAGTTATCGTCTTGTTTTTTCCTGCGGGAATGCCGATCATATCAATGACGGTTTTCCACTTATCAGCTTTGTCTTTCACTGAAACTGAAGGGAACTGCGGATTTATTGCCGGATTTTGTGACAGTGCTACATTGATGCTGGTATCAGTAGGAAAAATCCAACCGTTGAGGTAGAGGGTCACAGGTGCTTTGTCGGGAATATCACCAAGGTCAAGGATGATGGCGTGCTGCTCAACAATCCCTTGGCAGGGACCGGGTGCGTGTTCAACTGCATATTGATAATCCACCTTTTGCAAAGCATCAGAGATGTCATTACCGTGATGGTCTGATGCAGATTGCGGGTATCGTTTTTCAGCCACACCATATATCTTGAAATCGGCAAAAGGTGGGGGTGTGTACTGTTCGTTGACGAAAATATCGGTGTTAGTAGGATGGTCAACTGCTATCAGTTTTACCATATCAAAATATGCTGTTTCCCACAACTCCTCAGTAATCTGAATAGAATACCTACCGTCTTTTGGTTTCATTTGTGAAGCAGATATTTTTATGAAATCCCTTGTCTCATCGGGTGCGACAAACCCCATAGATGTGATCAAGCCGAGTGGAGCGCGCCATAGCAGATCGGTGACAAATTGGTATTTTTCTCCATCATAGACATATAGAAACGGACATGATCCTTTCAGTATCTGTTTCTCCTGAATTCGCTGTTTTGCCTTTGGTTCAATTACATTTTGTGGAACACCGTTTGTCCATACAACACGTACGACATCTGCAGAGGCATGTTGTCCTAATCCGAAGTGTGCGACCTGTTGTGAGAGATATTGTAGTTGATAAAGATCGCTTACTTTTACCTCAAGTTTTGATCCGATTCCATTCCTATTCACTTTGTTATTGCCAGTTGTGATTCCCTCTAATTGTATCTGTATCCAGTTGTTCTGATTGCCTCCGTTGTTTTGGAGTGCGTGTAATTGTCCGTTGTTGTTAGTATAAATTAGGTCTAAATCCCCGTCGTTGTCGTAATCCGCAACTGCACCTGCTGTGCCGTTTTTCATCTGTGCTTCGGTTTTTATGATGGCACTGGTTTCGGTGAACCGTCCTGTGCCATCGTTACGAAATAGATATAATCCTTGTTTATTGATGATCATTATGTCCAAAAATCCGTCATTATCATAGTCAAGACTTTTTAATATCGTGGAGGAGTCGTAACCTCTGCTTTCAAGCTGCGCACTTGAGCGTGTGTCGGGCAGAAAAGTTCCGTCACCTCTATTGCGGAATAGGTCTATACCAACTTCTGTGGCAAAAATCAGGTCTATGTCGCTATCATTGTCATAATCTGCTGAAGCAACTGCAAAGTAGGGTATCCTTTGATAGATTCCTGTTTCAGTCATCATCGCACGAAGTTTCCCTTGACGGAGATTATCGTATAACGTGCATCCTGTTCTGCTATTTATTGCCAATATATCAATATCACCGTCATCGTCAAAGTCCGCAGCGATAGCATCTTTGTGGGGCTGCTGATATTGCGTATCTTCCTTTGTCAACACAAAAGTTTGATCAGTTACATTAAGGAAGGTACCATCCCCGTTATTGCGATACATAGACTTACCGGATTGTCCAGAAAAAAGATCCAGGTCGCCATCGTGGTCATAATCAATAGGCAGCATGAAAGAAATATCATCTGTTGGTTGTTCGTGTTGAATTAGGGAAACTGTTACCCATTGCTGGTTAGAATCTGTACGGAGATAAGTTATTCCGTTTTGCGTCTGGACTACAAAATCTTGTGTCCCATTTTTGTCCAAATCTGCAAAGGCGACGGTGTGTGGTATTGTAAAAAATTGCTTTGCTTTCTCCTGAAAACTCTTGACTGGTGTGTATTTTCCATCTACTTGCTCAAGGAGTAACCCCGTTGTTGTAAAAATGTCAATATTACCGTCATTGTTGTAGTCCAGTAATGAAACGGTTATATTATCTGTTGAGGTGTTTCGCCCGTCAGTTAGGCCGAGTTGTTCGGTGCTGTCTATAAATTCTACGGCAATTGGTGGGGTGTGTTTGGCGTTGAGACGTGCTTTGAATCCGGGCCGAAACGCTTCTATTGGGTGACCAAGTATGTCGGTCACCAGTTCACCGATACCTTGCTGATAGCGTGGACTTGCGCGATGCAAGTTCTCAAAAATGCGTATATTCCGCGAGGCGATATTAAGGTCATTTTGTTTTATAGCGTCAATCCCTTGTGTAAGGTAAACTAACTTTTCTGGGTCAGTATCGCCTAACAGGATCGTTAGTTCCTGACAATGTTTTTCTGCTGCTTGAAGTTGTCCTTGACCAAGTAGAGCTTGTGCTAACTTCAATAGGATTACGATGTTTACGGGTGAACGGCTATAGAGTTCTTGTAAGTGTTGAACTGCTTGCCGTTGTGCGTCTGTGTTGTTCCGTTGTCCGAGGAAGTGTCGGACGAGTTTGTATCGGAATTCAAGGTTGTCAGGTGATAGACGTACTGCCTCTTTCATTGCTTCTACTGCTTGTTCGGTTTGCCCTTTTAACAGATATATCTCAGACAGGATGAAATGCAGCTGGCTATCCATTGGTGCGGCATCTAATCCGCGCTTCACCCATTCTTCAGCGGTTTCAGCTTGTTGCAAACGCATGTGTGCCACAGCAATGTTGCCGTAACCGATTGCCTCATCAGGAAGTAGGTCAACAAGTTCGGTAAATTCGGTGAGTGCTTTTGTAGGTTGGGATTCTTCAAGATATGCTAATCCCAAGTTTTGATGTCGAATTGCTTCTCTGATGGTTTTGTCAGTGTCTATGTCTTGTCCGGTTGCGGTCAACACAGTGAAGGAAATAACTGAGGATATGAGGAGGTAAAGTAACTTGTTCGGTTGGAATAAACGGGAAAACATTGATGTTTATGCCTCTGGTTCTTTAAGGGAATCAGCCGATTTCTGAATGGCTTGTTTGAGTGCTTGTAGTCGAACACCCAGCGAATCTTCCAGCTGTTTTAGATGGAGCAGCCACGATTCTTTGGAGTCACCTTCTTCAGTTCCGAAACCGTTTGTCATTGACAGTCGGAGGTATTTTAGGCGTTCCGATTGCAAAATTTTCATTTGGTCATCGTAGTCTTCAATGCCTGATTCTAACAAGGTTGCGAGTTCTCGTATCTGTTCCATAGTGTAATCCTAATTCTGGTAATTACTGTTTTTCGTCACGATTGGAAGGTTGTTCTTACCGGTTATGTCTCAAAGAGTTTCTATAGTTCAGTATAGTTTTAGGTTCTTGTAGGAGGGTTTTGATGTCCTCCTACAAGAAAAAGCATGAACGAGTTTTTACTTATCGTTGACTTTTTAGTGAGCCCCAGGTGGTTGTGATTTTTCCGTTCGGTTCAACAGGTGTTGGTGGATCACCGATTGTTTTTCGGAAATATACATCATCCGCTACATCGTTGGGACCTGCCCAAATCCAGAATGCGGTTGAAGCTGGATTTGTCAGGGATGCACTTGCCCCAGTGCCCCAAGCCCCTTGGCCGAATGGGGCAAGTTCGATAGCGTTTTCCCAACCACTATCGTCAAAATTAATAGTTTCCCAACCGTCGTCTCGATCCGCAATTGGCACGCCAGCATTCGACTTCCATGTGTTATCTGATGGTATATAGGTGCCGTCGTCAAGGATGACATCAATCAATGCACCGCCGATACCCGATGCACCGGGTTCAAAGTCGTGAACATAAACTGCAATGACAGCATACCCATCGGGCATTTCAAATTCTGTGACGGATGCGACCTGCCAATTATCTCCCGTAGCGACCTGTTCACCGTTAATGAAACCTACCCAGGAATTATCACCATTTATGCGAAGTTTCGCTGCCCACAGAGATGATGCGGTAAGACATAAGATGAAAATTACGAAAACCAAAGATTTTTTCATGTGATTCTCCTTTTTTATAGAATTAATAGGTATTGTAGTTAGGTTACATTCCCTACTCATAACTCAAGTTTTTGTAGCACAAACTGCCAGTTTGTGTACTAAGATGCACAACCTAACAGATTGTGCTACATAGGTGTTAAATTAAGTTACATAGAAAATTATTGAATATTACTTTTGATGCTTGCCCACGAAGTTGTGAGTTTGCCTTTTGGTTCAACTGGGTATTGACCGATAGTATAACGGAAATAGATATCATCTTCTCCATCATTTGGACCACACCAGACCCAATTTGCAGTGCAATCTGGATTATTAAGAACTTGTTGCATTTTATTTGTGCCACCTCCCCAGATACCTGCACCAAATTTATCCATAATTTCAAGGTCAGTTTCCCAATCACTATCATCGAAATTGATTTTTTCCCAACCATCATTCCGTTGTGAAAGGAGTTGACCAGTATCACATTTCCATCCTTCCTCACCAGTACCAATATAGTTTGGTTTATCGTCAAGGATAATATCAGCAAGGAATCCACCTCTTCCAGTATTCCCAGCTTCATTGTCATGAACATAGACTGCAATAAGTGCAAAACCGTTATCAAGTGTGAAATCGGTAGCAGTTGGTATCTGCCAGTCAGTATTTCTTGCTACCTCTTCACCGTTGATGAAAACTACCCATTGATTATCACCGCTCACACGCAATGTGCCCTTTTTTAGGGCAGCGTTTGTGGTTTGTATGAGAATTAAGCTGCCTAATAAAAATATGGCAGTTAAACAGACCATTATACGAGTATTCATAAATACCTCCATTTTATTTAGTTAAGGGACAATTCAAGATTGTCCACCGATTTATATTGTATTTGGATATACGTTTTTTCATCTTCAAGATAAGCAACGGTTTTGTAATGAGAAAGCCGTTGCCAATTTAACAATTCAGTTTCAAAAGAGTGATGGAAAGTGCCTGTGTGGGTCCGCTGGTTCGCGGAACAGTATTTTTTGTCGTTCAGTTAATTCTATATTCTTTGGTAGTGCGACACGTCTTGAAGTCCACGCCATGTGTGAAACACAGTATTTGTATAATAGTGAGCGTCTCTGATGTTTTCCGTTCCATGCGGCAGTTCCGTGCGTGAGTGCTTCACTGAATAGTATAGCGGAGCCTGTTGGTGCGTTTGGGATGATGACGCATGATGCTTTTTCGGGATCGGCAGCTATCTCCTGCGGTAGTTTGTAATTACTTTTGTGGCTACCCGGTATACAGCAAAATCCTCCGTGTTCTGGTCCTGTATCCGCGAGGTTCCATGTTACGACGACAAATCCGTTGTGTATTTCGTTATCTCGGAAAGGGTAATACTCACCGGGTTTTGCTTTTGATGTCGGTGATGATGCGCCGTAATCTGCATGCAGTCCACCTCTTTGCATTCCGTTGTTCATATACATGCCGTAAATACGGTCAAGGCGAAAACAATCTCCTAATCGGAAACGTAGAATATCCATGATTTTTGGGTGATCAAGCAGTGAACAAAATGATTTTCCCCATTGCAAAAAGCCAGGTCCATCAGGGGCACTTCCAAATCTTTGCACCTTTCCGGGTGTAGGGAGGTTTTGTTCATCAATTCGTTCATTGAGTTCAACTACTTCTTCTGAATCTAATACGTTTTCAACAACTAAATAACCTTGTACGTCAAAGAGGTATTGCTGTGTCTGTAGGTCACTCATAGATTTGTTTTCCTGATTGCATAGAATTCGGTGTATTAAGATTTCAACTATTCAATATCCTTCAGTGCGATTTTTCCTGTGAGGTCTGCGACGAACTGAAATGCGACTCGTCCGGAACGCCCACTGGCGGTAGCTTCCCATTCTAACGCTGCACGATGCAATTCCTCGGTTGGCACAGAGATCCCCTGTTTTTGTGCGTAATGGGAAACAATCTGTAAATATGTTTTCTGCGTAATCCGATAAAACGCGATACGTAATCCAAAACGGTCACTTAGCGAAACTTTCTCCTCAGTTGCCTCACGTGGATAGAGTTCATCTTCATCGTTTTGTGGAAATCTGTTTTCATTTACCAGTCGTGGCATCAGATGGCGGCGGTTTGACGTTGCATAAATAAGCACGTTCTCTGGTTGTGCGGCGATTCCCCCTTCTAACATCGCTTTCAGTTCACGATATTCAGGTTCGTCTTCGTTAAAAGCGAGGTCATCACAGAAAAGCAGGTACCTTTCCGGGCGTTCCCATAATATTTCTGTGATCTCATGGAGATATGCCAATCCCTCTTTTTCAATGCTTATGAGTCGTAGTCCTTCGTCAGCGTATCGGTTCAGCATTGCTTTGACAAGGGAAGATTTTCCTGTGCCACGGTCTCCCCACAAGAGCGCATGGTTTGCAGGTGCTTTATGCAAGAACTGACGCGTGTTCCTATCCAGTGCCTTGATTTGTGTGTCGATTCCGATTAAATCTGTTGTATCAACAAGATACGGATGCTTGACAGGGACGATCTGTCCTATTCCATTTTGGGGTCGCCACCGAAAGGCGATATAATCATCAAGGACTTGCTCTGCTGATTGAATCGATGGTGTTTGCCATCGGTTTAACAGGTCATCTGCTTTTTCCAGTAGTTCAATGAAGAGTTCTTCTTGATTTCGCTGTTTTTCTGACATTATTATAGTAAAGTTTAGAATTAGCGGGACATTGCCTACTCAACAGGATAAGGTACAAGTTCCTGGCTGGACAAGTTGCGTTAATTCGGTATTATTCACGGGTTTCATTTATAGTTTGCCTGAAATCGTCTTCGTGTTTTGCCTGGAGCGCAGCACGAAATAACACCTCAAGCCGCTGCAAGTCATCTATTGACTCTATGGATGCCTTAAAATTCTGTGCGGTGTTATCTCCAAATTGAAGAGTTAGAATCTCAAGGATGTGTTTGCGCGTGCCTTCTTGGATGCCTTGTTCAATGCCTTTTTGGAATCCTTTTTCGTGCGCTTGTGGTGCTACGTATTCAGCAATGGGTGGGTGTTGCATGGTTTCCTCCGATATAATATCCAAAATTGTTTGTGAATCATAAACTATATTTCCCAAAATAGCAAGGTTTCCGAGATATGCTGCCTTGTTCGGTACATCAATGCTATCAGCAACTTGAACACAACGCCGAAGCCATTGGGCAGCATCTATATCCGTTTTGTGTCCCATCAGCGGTGTAAAGGGGACCAATCCTATAAACCTCGAGTCAAGGACCTTTTGTCCATCAAGATCAATCAGTCGAAAGACTTGATATTCAATTGAGATATTATAATGTTCAATATTTTGTGCATATCTTCCTGGATCGTTTTTGCCAGCATCTGGGCGTAGGTAAATCACATTAGAATAAACCGGCAAACGATATGCTTCAATCGCCCTTATGATATAATCAGCCATCCGAAGGGACATCTCCGGATCATAACTATCGGTAGTTTGAAATTCAAAATGCACAAGTACCTCTTTACCGTTGTACACCGCTTTGATGAGTGAATCCGCCTGATGCATTTCAACGGTAGGTTGTTCTGGGGTAATGATCTCCAGCACTGTGATGTTCGTTGCTTCAAATCCGAAACAGAGGTGGACAAAGTCTTGAGGGTTTGTTTCAATCTGTTTTTTAGAGGTAGTGTCAAAACTTGCCATTTTGCTCCTTATTGAAAATTCTTAAAACTAAATAACCCTGCAAAAATGTCTTTTAATTCTAAATGCCATTATTTTAATTCTAAATGCCATTATAATGACTAACAACACATATAAATGCATGCTACCATATAAAAATGAAATCGTTTTGTTCCTATTTTTCAGACTGTTTGAAAATCCTTTTAAGACATTCTTCAATTTCCGGATCTCTTGAAATATCTTTTAACATCCACTTCAAACCCCATCTGATTCCCAATGCAACTCCTAATGCCATGGTAGTTACAGCTACAACGTAGAGGGGTATTGCCAGCAATAGTTCCATTATACCTGGTCCCATGATTCCTATCCGGTAAACTTCTTAAAACAAAAGTCATTATAAACCTTATAGCTACGTCTTTTATATAGTATAACATTCTGTCTTCTCCTCCGTCAATAAAATATTGTGGTTTAAGTGATACATATAAGCGGAAAAAGTTGTGTTGCTCTGATAGCGGATTACGTAGTTTTCATGGTTTGTGCGGTTGTGTATGACATACGGTATTAGGGTGTATCGTCTGTTGTTTCTGATATTGATGAAATATCCCATACAAGGACTGTGCCGTCTTTACTTTCACTTGCGAAGGTCCGATTGTCTGCACTAAATGACATACTAACTATCTGCTTAGCATGTCCTATGAGTATTTTCTTTCGTTCTGTTGTGAACGCATCCCATAAATAGATAGGCCCTTCCCACATACTACATACAAGGATACTACCATCCGGACTGAAAGCGACATCTCCAACAGTATTTCTTGGGTTTGGTAAATCTTGAAGTGCGAATGTTTGTTTCTGTTCACCAGTTGTTACATCCCACATTCGGACAGTTGTTTCATTCGCGCTGCTTGCCAGTCTGCTACCATCTGGACTGAAAGAAATGGATAAAATACTATCAGTATGCCCAATAAGAGTATGCTCCTGTTCTCCTGTCGCAACATCCCATAAGCCAATCTGAATATATGGGCGTGGTATTCCTTTAAGCTTAGGCAGTACAGTTGCCACCGTCTGAAAATCTGGACTAAGTTTGGTTAAGTCGTTATGTATAGTCTCAGCACCAGATATAATACCTGTTTTTTTCTGCTTGCCAGTAGCAACATCCCATAATTGAAAAGTACCATTCCAATTTTGACTAACAAGTGTCTTTCCATCCGGACTAAATGCAGTTTTATAAAGACCTCCAGTGTATGCCTTGAGCACTTTTTTACGTTTACCTGTGTCTACATCCCATAAACAAATAATACCTTCTCCACTCATACTCGCGAGCGTCCCCCCATCCGGATTGAGCGCAAGCGTAGAGGCAAGTTTTCTATGTCCTTTAACCGTTTTCTTGTGTTCACCCGTTGCAACATTCCAAAGACGAATGGTTTTATCTGCACTTGCAGTCGCGAGAATTGTTCCATCTGGATTAAATGATGCATCTCTAATCTCTTTCTTATGTCCTATAAGTGTTTTCTTATACTCGCCTGTTGTCGCGTTCCAAAGATGAATTGTTTTATCTTCCTTACCTTTTTGAATTGCTAAAGTTTTTCCATCTGAACTGAGCAAAACTGTGGTAAATTCGGTCGTATGTCCCGAGATTGTATGCTTTTGTTTGCCTGTAGCAACATCCCATAGATGGAGCGGCCCGTGTTTACTCCAACTCGCTAAAGTTTTTCCATCCGGACTAAATGCTACTATCTTGACCGGGGATGTATGTCCTGTGATTGTTTGCTTAAGCGTGCCTGTGGCAACATCCCAGAAACGGACAGTATTGTCTTTGTTCGGATGCGCGAGGATTGTTCCATCCGGACTAAACGCAGGTTTAGAATCCCAATTCCAATCTTCTCGAATTGTGTGTTTGTGTTTGAGTGTTGCAACATCCCATAAGTGGATACTACTATCAGAAACCACAGTTACAAGTGTTTTTCCATCAGGACTAAATAAGAAACTTGAAACAATATTTTCATGTTCAATGACGGATTTCCTTTGTTCCCCCGATTGAACATCCCATAGTCTGATAATCCTTCCATAACTTCCGCTTGCAAGTGTCTTACCATCTGTGCTGAACACAGTATTATCGCGTGAATAGCCTTGGGTGAGAGATTTCTCAAGTTTACCTGTCGTAACATCCCAAAAACCCAAAGTATGAAAGTCTGCCGCACTGACTAACGTTTGTCCATTGTCAATGAATGCAAGACTACTAATTGACCACATCCGCTCTTTAATGAAGGATTGCTTGTAGGTACCAGTGGGGACATCCCACAACTGGATAGAGCCTTCTCTATTCCCACTCGCAAGGGTTTGACTATCTGGCGTGAATGCTATACCAGTTATCTGTGTTGAATGTACCGGAAGGAATGATTTTGTCTCACCACTATGTGCATCGTACAGCCATATACCAATGGAACTAACAACAGCTAAAACATTGCCATCAGGGGAATACTGCATCATTTTTACAACCCCTTTACCGATGCGAGCTTTTACACCATCTGGCAAATGCCATTGCGGGTTTTCAGGGATAAATGTTTCAGGTTCAGGTTGATCCTGCCTTGGAACAATAGTAAGTACCACAATAATTGAGGTTATTGCGATGACTAAAAGGGTAAAAAACAGTGTCTTTTTCATCTGAAAACATCCTTTCTGCCAATTAAATAATCCTACTATCTAATCTGATTTGTTTGTAGGACTAAGTATAGATGCAATGTCCCATACAAGGACCGTACCATCGCCATTCATACTTGTCAGCGTACCCCCATCTGTACTAAATGAAATGTCCTTTATACATTTGGTATGTCCTTGGAGTATCTTCTTTTGTTCTCCCGTTTCAGTATTCCATAAATAGATAGGTCCATGATTAATCCCATTTGCGAGAATTTTTCCATCTGGACTGAAAGACAACGTTTGGAAGTGTTTATCAGCGGAATGCCTTTCACCTCTAAGAATCCAAGACTGATCTCTAAGAATCCAAGACTGATCTCTAAGAATCCAAGACTGATCTCGGAGAATATGTTTTTGTTGTCCCGTGTTGACATCCCACAAGCGTATAGTTTTGTCTTCGCTGCCAGTTGCAAGTGTTTTTCCATCAGGACTGAAAATGGCATTTGTAACATCATTTGTGTGTCCAATAAAAGTGTGTTGCTTTGTAGCATCAGGAACGTTCCACAACTCTATATGATGGGATTTTTTGGGTTCACCTGAATGCGTGTTTTTATAATCATGTTTGAAAGTTATCGCCAAAGTGGATCCGTCCGGACTGAATGCCGCATTTGATACATTTTTTAGTTGTTCTGAGAATATTTCATTTTGTTTACCAGTTGACACATCCCACACGTAGAAAACACCCTTATTACTCACACAGGAAAGGTGTTTTCCATCAGGACTGAAAAACAGATCCAGACTGAAGTACAGTCTATGGGTATCATCTATGAGTCCGGTTAGGGTTTTCTTACGTCTCCCCGAGTCGGCATTCCATAGATATATTTCCTTATTTTCGCTGGCTCCTGCGAGTATTTTTCCATCTGGACTGAATGCCAGATTTGTAAAGTATCCTTCTTTTGTTCTGATTGTTTTCAATTTTTTGCCCGTAGTGACATCCCAGAAACCGATAGTTTTGTCTTCACTGCATGTTGCAAGTATAGTTCCATCAGGGTTTAATTCAGCATCTCTAATCAGACTTGAATGTCCATCATATATTTTTATCTGTTTTCCTGTTGTTATATCACTTAGATAGAAGTTATCTCTAAGAATTAACCCATCACTGCTGACAAGGATTTTTCCATCGGCACTTAAGGATGATTGTGGGAAATGCGGACAAGAAAGATGTTCTGTGATTACTTGCTTAGACGTTCCTGTTGAAATATCCCATAGGTAGAAGGACGCTGCGTCACTCCAACTCACGAGCGATTTCCCATCCGGACTGATGGATACGAAACGCGGTCTATGTGGATCGCAAGAGATCGTTTTCTTTTCCTGTCCTGTTTCCACATCCCACAGAGTCAGTGTGCTTTTTATCAGATCCGCAGTAATGAGTGTTTTGCCATTTGCACTGAACGTCATACTTTCAACAACATACTCGGATGTATTTTTGAATTTTTGCACCAGTTCCCCTGTATCAACATTCCTTAAGATGATAGAATGGTCTTCTTTCCTATAGGTTTTTCTTCCTTTATTTTCTTCAATTTCGTACGCAAGAACTTTTCCATCCGAACTGAAAGTCATTGTCCATGTTACTGGCAGATTGGCATCAAATGTTATATTCTGGTTTTCATTACCCAGATATTCTATTTCAACAGTATTAGCATTTCTATTAACATCAGTGACGATGACTTGTGCATGATTAAATGCAATGTATTCTTCTCTATCAAAGTGAAATCTATGAAAGGCTTGCTTGTGTGTGTTTGTTGTTATATCCCATAGATTGGTTTCGCGGGTGCTGGTACTTGCGAGTGTTTTTCCATCAGCACTGAATACAACATTAAAAATTCTATATCTGTGACCGATGAGCGTTTGTCTATGTGTGCCTTCAGGCATATTCCATAGTCTAACTAATTTGTCATCGCCTCCACTTGCCAGGGTTTTACCATCAGGACTGAATGCGATTGTGTTGACAGAAATATGTGGCATCAACAATGCAAGTTCTTTACCACTCTGTCCATCATAGAGCCATAGTCCGATTGTGGTTGCCACTGCTAACGTGGTGTTATCATGTGAAAATGCGATCTTATTGATTGCTCCTTTACCCAATCGCAATTTTGCACCATCTGGTAGGTGCCACTGTGGGTATTGATTATAACTGATCTCAATTTCGGGTGCTTCTTGTATTGTGCGGGAAATTTGCATTAAAATAATAATAGAGAAAAGAGCAATGAATACAGTAATATAAATTTGCCTATTTTTTTCATAATCCATTTTTTCATTTGATAATCTCCTTTTGATTATTCCATTTCAGATACATTTCCTGCCTATTACTTCCCTTCGTCTGTAGGACTAAGTATAGAAGCAATGTCCCACACAAGGACTGTGCCATCGGCACTCATACTTGTAAGGGTACGTCCATCTGCACTAAATGAAATGTCTTTTACCCATTTTGTATGTCCTTTGAGTATCTTCTTTTGTTCTCCCGTTTCGGTATCCCATAAGTAGATAGGTCCACGATGAATCCCATGTGCGATTATTTTTCCATCTGGACTGAAAGAGAATATTTTGATGTGCTCTGCACCGAGAAGTCTTTCACCTATAAGAATCCAAGACCGATCTCGGAGAATATGTTTTTGTTGCCCCGTGGTGACATCCCATAAATGTACCGTTTTGTCTTTGCTCCCAGTTGCAAGTGTTTTTCCATCAGGGCTGAAAATGGCATTTGTAACATCATTTGTGTGCCCAATAAAAGTGTGTTGCTTTGTAGCATCAGGAACGTTCCACAACTCTATTTGATGTGACCTTTTTGGATCATCTGAATGCATGTTTTTATAATCACGTTCGAAAGTTATCGCCAAGGTGGTTCCGTCCGGACTAAATACCGCATTTGATACATTTTTTAGTTGTTTTGAAAACATTTTAATCTGCTTACCTGTTGACACGTTCCCCACGTAGAAATCATTTTTATAGGATATACTGACAAGGTGTTTTCCATCTGGACTGAAGAACAGTTTCTGAGCATCATTTATGACACTGGTTAGGGTTTTCTTGCGTCTCCCCGAGTTGGCATTCCATAGATATATTTCCTCCTCATTTCTGCTTGCTACTGCCAGTGTTTTTCCATCTGGACTGAATGCCAGATTAAATTTGATTTCTTTTTTTGATCTGATTGTTTTCAATTTTTTGCCTGTAGTGACATCCCACATACGGATAATATCATCTTCACTGCAGGTTGCAAGTATAGTTCCATCTGGGTTAAATTCAGTATCTCTAATCACACCTCTATGTCCATTGTATATCTTTATCTGTTTTCCTGTTGAAATATTATTCATATAGAAGCTGTTATTACGACTACCCCAACTATCTATGCTTGCAATAGTTTGTCCATCTGTGCTCAATGATGCGAAATAAGACCAATATGGGTGTCCAGTTATTCTTTGTTTATGTTTTCCTGTTTCCACATCCCATAAATAAAAGGACGCTCCACTACCCCAGCTCGCGAGTGATTTGCCATCTGGACTAATAGATACGTTTAGCGGTTTATGTGGATAGCAAAAGATCGTTTTCTTTTCCTGTCCTGTTTCCACATCCCACAGACTCAGTGTATTTTCTATTATATTCGCAGTAATGAGTGTTTTGCCATTTGGGTTGAACTTTATACTATATACACCATATATTGGTGTGTTATTTTTTTCAAAATTGATCTCTTTCTTCAGTTCCACTGTATCAATATTTCTTAAGTTGATAGTTTTGTTTTTACTCTTATACGCAAAAATTTTTCCATCTGGGCTGAAAGTCGTTTCCCTTACTTCTGGAAAATAAACGTCAACTATCGTTTTCTGATCCTCAGTATCCTGATCAGAGAGAAAAATATTTGGATCTTCAGGATCCAGATAAGTGAGTTCAATAGTATTTTCTTTTCCGTAGACATTTGCGATGACTATTTTTTCACCATTGAATGCAAAGTTGGGATTATAAGGCCACTGCCATCCAAAGCGATTACTGAGACCTCTAAATTTTTTTTGTGTGCTATTTGTTATATCCCATAGATTGATCTCACCCCATCCACAGGCACTTGCGAGAGTTTTCCCATCAGAACTAAACATAATTTTATGGATTTCGCTCTTGTGACCGATGAACGTTTGCTTATATGTGCCTTCAGGTATATTCCATAGTCTAACTAATTTGTCATTGCCTCCACTTGCCAGGGTTTTCCCATCAGGACTGAATGCGATTGTGTTGACAGAAATATATGGCATCAACAATGCGAGTTCTTTGCCACTCTGTCCATCATAAAGCCATAGTCCGATTGTGGTTGCCACTGCTAAAATGTTGTTATCATGTGAAAATGCGATCTTATTGATTGCTCCTTTACCCAATCGTAATTTTGCACCATCTGGTAGGTGCCACTGTGGGTATTGATTATAACTGATCTCAATTTCTGGTGCTTCTTGTATTGTTCTGATAATTAGTACTACAATGATAGAGACAATAACAAGAATTGCAAAAGTATACAAAAGCGTTTTTTTCATGTGATAATCTCCTTTTGCCTATACCATCACAGTTATAGTAAATTTTAGAATTACCTGAACACTTTAATCTATGCGTTTAGCAAACCTAACGGACTGCGTGTGTTCCGTTTCTGCACAACCTAACAGGTTGTGCTACAGAAATGTCCAAGTAATTATACGCTTTACTATACATTTCCTGCCTATTTACGACTTACAGATCGGTATTATTATTTTCTTTTAGGTGTGTTATTTATAGAAGAAATATCCCACAAAAGTATTGTGCTATCTAAACCACCGCTTCCGATAGTGCTTCCATTGGGACTAAATATTACATCCAGGATCGTGAATGCCCCTCTGTATATCTTCATTTGTTCACCATTGACAACATCCCATAGACGAATACTCTTAAAAAGACTTGGGATCATGCCATGTGGATTACTTTCACAAGCAAGCGTTTTCCCATTTGGAGTAAACATAACATTCCAGTCTGTTTGATATATCCCAGTCAGTGCGTGTTCTTGTT
This sequence comes from Candidatus Poribacteria bacterium, assembly GCA_012270795.1. Classification (GTDB taxonomy): domain Bacteria; phylum Poribacteria; class WGA-4E; order WGA-4E; family WGA-3G; genus MSPOR6. Next base: position 58,539 of record JAAXHO010000056.1, on the reverse strand, counting down.
CATTTGTGTCTAAGTTCCATAAACGGAGTGTATTGTCCTGGCTTGTACTCGCAAGTGTTCTTTCATCCAAACTGAAGGAGAGGTTGTCTATTTCATGCGTATGACCTGTAAGTGTTTGCCTGAATTCACCGCTTGTTGCGTTCCAAATCCGTATACTACCGTTCTGACTACCACTTGCAAGTAACTTCCCATTTGGACTAAAAGATAAACTTGTAACGGGTTCGGTATGTCCTGTAAGTGTTTTTGCATGATTTAGTGTCGTCATATCCCAGAAGTAGATAGTATTATTCGCACCGCCAGTTGCAAGGATTTTTCCGTCCGGGCTAAATGCAACACTTTCAACGTATCCTATATATTTTTTTAGGATTTTCACCAATTTACCAGTTTCAGTATCCCATAAGTAAATATCTTTTTTCCCATTTTTTTCGCCAAAATCATCGGTCAAATACGCATCTTTTGCCAAAATTCCAGTTGAGCTGACAAGTTTTTTTCCATCGGGACTAAATGCGATATTTTCAACATAGAAGTTTCGCTTAGTTTGTGGATCAAACAGACGCTGATTCGTAAGGTCTTTTTTGTGTCGTCCAGTTCCTGCATCCCACAAACGAATCGTGTTATCGGTACTCGTACTTGCGATTGTTTTACCATCGGGACTATAAAAGATACCTCTAACATAGTGACCATGTCCTTTCGTCAAATTGATCTGTTTTCCTGATTTAACGTCCCACAAGCGGATTATGTGATGTGAATTGGCACTTGCTAAAGTTTTCCCATCTGGACTAAACGCAACATGACCAACATGATCTTCAAAGTTCAAAAGTTTCATCTGTTTTGCTGTTGTTGTATCCCATAGGCGAATAGTTTTGTCATTGCTTCCACTTGCGATTGTTTTTCCATTTGGACTGAATGAGATACTATAGACCGATCCTGTATGTCCTTTCAGGATGCTCATCTGTTTTCCAATTTCAGCATTCCAGAAACGGATAGTATGGTCTTCGCTTCCGCTTGCTACGGTCTTCCCATCAGGACTGAATGCCACACTGAATACTTTTTTCTTGTGTCCGGTGAGTTTCTGTTTTTCTTTACCTGTATTGACATCCCATAGGTGTATCTCTCCAGTTTTATTACCCGTTGCGATTGTTTTGCTATTGGGACTGAAGGTCATACAAGAGAAACCGTCCTGATGTTCTATCTCGGTTTCTTTTTCAGTGCCTGATTGAGCATCCCAAAACTGAATTTTATTATAACTTACACCTGTGATTGTATTCCCATCCGGACTATACAAGACTATATAATAATAAGCAGAGACATTTTTTTGATATTTCTTTCTAATCTTTTTATCGGGAACATCCCAAAGTCTTATACCCATACCAAACCTTGCTGAATTACATGCACTTACCAGCGTCTCACCATTTGGACTAAACGCTATGCTATTATACGTGCGTACATTTAGTTCTTTCTTTTCTGTTAGCAGTGCAATCTCTTGTAAGGTTTGTGCATCATAAAGCCAGATGCCTATTGAACCGGATATTGCTAACATAGTGCCATTTGGGGAGTACTGCATATCCTCTATATCTCCTTTACCAAGACGCAACTTAGCTCCATCGGGCAAACTCCATTGCGTGTAGTCTTGGGCAGAGGCATACGGTAGGCAATGCATGAAAACAATAAGCAACAGCCAGAAAATAGAAAACAACGTTTTTTTCATCTAAGGGTACTCCTATTGAAATATCATCTCAAGTCAGGTGATATTACTTTGCATTATCTGTTTCGTTCATTATGGATGCGATGTCCCATAGTAGCACTGTGCCATCAAAACTTGCACTTGCGAGGGTTTTTCCATCAGGACTAAACGCTGTATCCTCAACATGAGCCATGTGTCCTTTAAGAGTTTTCTTATGTGTACCTGTATCAACATCCCATAGTCGGATGGTCCGATCCCAACCAGCACTTACCAGAGTGCGCCCATCCGAACTTAATGCTATATTGTCAATAGAACGTGTATGCCCTTTAAGTGTTTTCTTTTGTTCTCCCGTGGCAGCATCCCACAATTGAACATCTGTCCGATAGGAATTCGCGAGTGTCTGACCATCTGGACTAAACATGAAGCTCATGAAGCTTAAGAGACTATTTTTAACTCCTGTAGAAATTTGTGTATTCTGTCCCGTTTTGACATTCCACAACCGGATGGTGTTGTCCTCTGTCCCAGCACTGGCAAGCGTCTGTCCAGCCGGACTAAATATTACCTTCCTGATTTCATCTGTATGTCCCGTTAGCGTTTGCTTATGTGTGCCTGTGTCTACATCCCATAGTCGGATTGTTTTGTCACTACTCAAACTAACAAGAATCTTTCCATTTGGACTGAACGATAAATTATAGATCCTATCCGTATGTCCTTTGAGGATTTTCTTGGACTTCCCTGAATTTGTGTCCCACAGGCATATTGTTTTGTCGCCACCTCCAGTAGCGAACATTTTCCCATCCGGACTAAATGAAAAGCTGGCAATCCCGTTCTTATGTCCTTCAAGGGTTCTCTTGTGTTTCCCAGTATTGACATCCCACAAGTGTAACTCTCCAAAACTCCTACTGGCAAGAGTTTCTCCAGCCGGGTTAAACCATATATTATCGACACTCTGAATATGTCCTGTGGTTGCTATCTGATGTTTTCCTGTGTTGACATCCCACAAACGAATGGTACCGTCGGTTGCGCCACTTGCGAGCGTTTTCCCATCTGGACTGAAAGATAAATGATAGACAGAAGACTTATGCCCTTTGAGTGTTTTCTTGTGCTTCCCTGTGTTAACATTCCATAGTCGAATGGTGTCGTCCCAACTTCCAGTAGCGAGCGTTCTTCCATCTGGACTAAACACCATGCTTCCAATAATAGATTTGTGTCCATCAAGTAATTTCTTATGTTCTCCAGTGTTGACATTCCATAAGTAAATTATATTGTCCAGCCCTGCACTCGCTAAGATTTCTCCATCTGGACTGAAAGATAGCTCCCTAATAGATTCTTCATGTCCTTTGAGTATGTTCTTCTGCTGTCCTGTGAAAACGTCGGACAGTTGAATAGTGTCATCATCGTTTATACTTCGGTTCACACTTGCAATCGTCAATCCATTTGTGTTGAATGACATACAAGAGTTATAGAATGAACCCCGATTGAATGTTTGTTTATGCGTGCCTGTGATAATATCCCACAAGTTGATCTCATGCATGCTCACGCTTGCGAGTGTTTTCCCATTCGGACTGAATGCCAGATCAAAGATTTCTGCATTATGTCCTATAAAGGCTTGCTTTTGTGTACCTGTATTAACATCCCATAAGCGAATGATTTTGTTTTCACTTCCGCTTGCGAGTGTTTTTCCATCTGGACTGAACGTTATACATTTGATTCTGGTTGTGTGGGGCATTAACAGTGAAAAGTTTTCAGTATTGTCAATATCATAGAGCCAAATGCCAATTTTAGTCACGACTGCTAACATAGCACCGTCAGGTGAATACGCTATCTGAATTATTCCACCTTTCCCGAAACGTGCTTTCACTCCATCGGGCAGATGCAGTTGCGGTGATTCATGAAGAATTGTATCACTTTGTGAAAATCGGTGAAGGATTGTTCCACCTTGAAATCGTGTTATAACAATACTCAGAATTAGAATAGCAAAAACGGCTGCCAGAATTAAATAAATTGAACGCTTCCTCATTTTCATCTAATTATCTCCTTATAGCACTTTATACCAATTCTAATTAATATTGTCCCATTAAGGAATTTCACTTTTTTCGCTGGTTGGATGTCTCTCTTCGGTAGGAACGACCTCCTGGTCGCGACCGGGAGGTCGCTCCTACCAGTTCTCCACAACTAATGAGACATTGTTAATTAGAAATGGTATTATTTATGAGATGGACAAATTTTTATATCTACACTTTACGCAAATTGAAAATGCTATTTTTTGTAATACACATACTATTCTGAGGAATCAAAAGTGTTAATTATAGAAGGCATATCCCACACAAGCACAGTTCCGTCATCACTCCCACTCACGAGAGTTTTTCCATCAGCACTGAAAGATAGTGAAGAAACATTGCGAGCATGTCCGCTCAGTTCTTTTTTAAGTTCACCAGTTGCTAAATCCCACAACTGGACATTTTCCTGTCCAATACTGGCAAACCCATTTACTGCCCAGCTTGCCAACACCAAACCATTAGGATAGAAAAATACGCACCATTTGGTTTTCTTATATCCAGCAATTGCCTGCTTTTGTTGTCCTGTTCCAACATCCCACAAACGGATTGAACCGTCCACACTCGTGCTTGCGAAAGTGAGTCCATCTGGACTGAAAGTGATACTGGAGATAGCATCTGCATGCCCTTTGAATGTTGCTTTTCGTTTTGCTGTGGCAACATCCCACAAGTAGATGGAACCATCCTGATTGCTACTTGCAAGTGTTGCATTATCTAAACTGAAAGTTGTAATAGAGACAGAAAAAGATTTTCGATTGACTGACTGAACTTGGTTTGAAATAGTCTGCTTGTGTTTACCTGTGGCAACATCCCATAAGCGTAAAGTTCTGTCTTGACTCTCACTTACAAGTGTCTTTCCATCTGAACTAAACGAGACACAGTTGACCTTATTCTTATGCCCTTTGAGTGTACTTTTAAGCCTTCCTGTTGTGGTATTCCATAAATGGATGTTATGGTCGATACTCACATTGGCAAGCGTGCGACTATCAGGACTGAAGGAAGTACCGTAGATAGTAATCGGATGATTGACTGAGGTTTTTGTTGCACCTTGTGTTTTTAGGGTGTGTTTGTATTTACCTGTATTTGCATCCCATAATTGTATGATACCTTGTGGACTCACGGCTGCGAGGGTGTCACTGTCTGGACTAAATAAAATGTTGTTATCCCTTAAGTGTATAACTTTCTGAGTTTCTGTCACAAGAGGTTGTTGCCGTCCAGTACTTGTATCGCATAGGTAAATAGTGTTGTTCCGGTTAATGCTTGCGACTTTACTGCTGTCGGGGCTCAGCAAGATAATTGTGTGATCGCGTGTAAAACCTGCGTAATTACTATGATAATATCCTATAATGCTTTTTTTGTGTTTGCGCGTAGTGAGATCCCACAAGTGAATGGTATGATCCCAACCCGCAGTAGCGAGTGTATTCCCATCAGTACTTAAGCAGATGGTATTTGGGTAGCCAGTATTGCCCATGAGTTGTTTGTGCTGTTCAGTAGAAACATCCCATAAGCGGATTATGCCGCCTTGAGTTAAACTTATAACAGTACGTTTATCCGGACTGAACAGCATGGTTTGTATCTTTTTTTCATCGTCTGTTTGATTTATATCTGTATCTGGACTGGTGAAAGTTTGCTTGAGTGAACCTGTCGTAGTATCCCACAACCGAATCGTATTGTTGAATCCTACAGTTGCAAGTGTGCTACCATCCGGACTGAAAAAAAGTTTTCAATTTTTTCTTGGGGTTCAAGCGGTTCGGTGATCAAACCTTGATTGGCGAATGTCTTTTTGCGTTCTCCTGTGGATATATCCCATAAAAAGATTGTCTTGTCATCACTGACACTTGTAAGTGTACTACCATCCGGACTGAACGAAAGTTTGGTGACAGGTGCTGGATGTCCTGTTAGTGTTTTCTTGAGTTCCCCAGTGGCAACATCCCAAAGACAGATCGTTTGATCTTTACTGCCACTTGCAAGCGTTTGACCATCTGGACTAAACGACAAACTACTCAAATTTTCCTTATGCTTTTTGAGGGTGTGTTTGGACTCGCCTGTAACCACATCCCATAAATGAATATCATTGAATCTTATACTTGCATAGGTCTGTCTATCTGGACTGAATAACATGGGATCACTACTATTATGGTTTTTTATTGGGATTTGCTTAAATGTTCCTGAGTTTACATCCCACAGTTTAATGCCTTCTCTATCCTGAAAACTTGCAAGTGTATTTCCATCCGGACTGAAAGAGAAACTCCTATCGCCGTAATGTGCAGAATTGCTAACGCTAAATAGAGCGAGTTCTTTGAAAGTTTTGGTGTCATATATCCAAATACCGATAGATGTAGCAACAGCGAGTCTAGTGTCATCTGGCGAATACTTCATATCCACTATATAACCTTTGCCGATACGTGTTTTGGCACCATCGGGCAAACTCCACTTTGTGTGGTCTTGGGCAAAGATATTCAAGACAAATGAAAAAGTTGTAATAAGGATGGTTGAAAACAATAATATCCTGTTTTTCATAAGAAGGGACTCCAGTTATGCTAATTGTGATGTTATAATACCATTTCTATATGATAATCTTACATTATTTCGTAGGTCGGGTAGAGCACAGCGAAACCCGACAGGCACTAAACGTGTCGGGTTTCGCAAGCTCTACCCGACCTACAATATGTTATGGCAATTTGTCAATTAGAAATGGTATAACAATGCAGACATAATCCTTTTGTAAATGTTAGTATATCATATAACGGTTTAATCTCAAATCATTTTAACAATAGGCAAGGTTATTCAGTCAAACTTCAGGTTGTAGGTCGGGTAGAGCACAGCGAAACCCATAGGTGTAAACTTAAGATAATGAACCTCTTGTTGGAGGGGTTTCTAACCCCGATTTCTTGAGCAAAAACCTGTCTAATCGGGGTTAGAAACCCCTCCAACAATGGAATATATTCCTTAAGTTTACACTTATAGGTAGAGCACAGCGAAACCCGACCTACGCATTTTAGATTTATTAGAGACTAAAATATATGGACAATTAAACCGTTATAATGTCTATTTTAGATAACAATATAAGAACTTAAATTATGTCTTCTTCAGTTTCATTTTCGTGCATGATTTCCTGTAGCCCGATTGCGAAACGGAAGGCGATAAGACAGATACCGAAGCAGATAGCAAATAACCACCGATACCCTATTCTCGGTACGAGGAGCCCGCCTATGACAGGTGCAAAGCTTGCAGGTAAAAGTATTGTGTTCATGAACCCAATGTAACTGGGTCGGCTGCGGGGTGGCGCGATGTTTAGCATATATGCCATAAATCCGACCATCACACCGTTTGCCAATATGCCGCCGACAGTGAAGATTCGCAGGTAGGCAGGTACGTATAGAGTGGTTGGTAATATGCCAGAATAGAATGCGATGATGGGTGGTAATGCCATCAATCCTGCAGTGATAATCAGCAACCAGCGTACACCATATTTTTCACCGACGTATCCCCAAAAAGCGTTTGAAACGACTCCACTCAACGCGGCACTTATGATGAAGAACCCGATGGTGGCTTCTGGTACGCCTAATTCATCAATTGCATACGGGACAAAAAACGGAGATGCCATTCCAGAAAAATGCGTGCCGATTCGGAAGAAAATGAAGCGTCGATAATTCTTATCTGTGCGTAAGAAGTGTGGTCCCTGCTTTAGGTGTTGCCATATTGGTTGGCGTTTTGTGTTGACAGGATGAATGGGTTCCCGTATCCCTAAGAAACTGATAAAGGAGAAAAAGGCAGCGATCACCGAACAGATAAAGAGCACGGCATAATTGGAAGGAAATCCGAGTTCAATTTCTGTTTGGAAGATGAATTTGATGACATCTAATGTGAGTGTTCTAAATATTAGTGTTATCCATCCGAGTATACCAGTAAATTCGTCCTCTTTTCCGAGCATTGCGCGTACGAAGAAACCAACCCAGATGCCGAAAAAGCCTCCGAAAAGCTGACGTAGACTGAAGAAGCGTGCGCGTCGATTCGGTTCTATGGATTTAGAGACGATGTCCATGTAAGGCAACGTGGATACCCCCATAGCGGATGAAGATAGGAAATAGAACCCTAAGAAACAGCCTGCAAGAATGAACGGGTTTTCCGCGCCAATTCGGATGGTGCAAAGGAATATCGCGAACCATGCAAACACACGGATACTCATTCCGAATGCGTAATATGGCATTTTACGTTGGCGATGTTCCAGCAGATTGGAAACAAGGAGTTGGGGCCACATCCAACCGGCTGACAGCATTGAACCAGTCAAACCTACTAAGAGATTAGATTCGGTGAGTTTATGGACAAAGGCGGAAAGCACTGTGCCTGGGTCTACAAAGGCGAGGTTGATTCGCATGAAAGTGCCTTGCAGTAGTGCAAATCCGAAGTTACGTCGTTAATTGTCTCTTTTTTTCTGCATGCTATTTTTGTTATCAGTGTGATAGGCATAAAGTTTTATTGTGAAATGCGCGCGTTGTCTTTTGACAGAATTTCAGCAAATTGGTTGAGTAAAAATCATTGTTAGAGGGGTTTCTAACCCTGATTTCTGCTGCTGTGTATCTCAAATCGGAGTTAGAAACCCCTCCTACAACAAAACTCGACAATTGAATGCCTCTGGTCGTTTATGATTTTTCTTTACAGATAAATGTGTGTATGGTAAATTTGGTATAAATCTTATTTTATTATACACGCTTTGAAAGCGAATAAAGGAAAATATATGGAACCTCTGCGAATTGGATTTTTGGGTGCTGGTGGTTTCGCGAGACACACGATCTACCCTGCGTTGCATTTAGCACCAGTTGCATTACAAGCGGTTTGCGATGCGGATGAGAATCGCGCGAAAGCTGCCGCTGGGAAATTTGGTACGGGTAGATATTACTTAGATCGTCATGAGATGTTTGAAAAAGAGGATTTGGAAGCAGTAATAATCAGTATGGGACCGGATCCGAGGCAGCCGTTGGTGCTTGAGACGCTTGCGGCAGGCTATCATGTTTTCACACCGAAACCGCCTGCGCCATCTCTTGAAGAAACGCTTATTTTGGCAGAAGCAGCGGAAAAGCATGGCAAGACATTGATGGTGAACTTTCAACGACGTTTTAGTCTGGGTGTGCGGGAAGCGAGACGTATCATGCAGACTGAGTCTTTTGGTCAACTTACACAACTTTTCTGTTCGTTCTGTAGTGGTGCGTATGGGTCGGTGAAAGCATATCTTCTTGATTTTGCTATCCATCACTTTGATTTAGCACGGCATATCGCTGGTGCGGATGTCAATGAACTTTGTGTATTTCACAACGAGGTTGGCAATCAGGGTTCATTTGCTGTTGCTGTTGAATATACGAACGGTGCGGTTGGAACTTTGCAACTCTCAAGTCAACGTTTGTGGCAGCGCAATTATGACCACATTGAAATAACTGGGCAGCATGAATATATCGTATTAGAAGGGCTGTGGGGTTTTGAACACTATACAGGTGGTGGTAATACCTTTAAGTCGAACTTTTCTGATGAGCGGAATGGGGAGTTGACAGGTGATGGTATTAGTCTCACTGAGTTTGTGCATGCGATTCGTGAGGATCGTGAACCTATAGCAAGTATTCATGACTGTGTGGGGACGATGCGGTTCTATGATGCTGTTTTGCAGCGTAAGAAGGGTGTTATCTCTCTTGCTGGTTAGTGTCATTTTTTATTGGGCGCGCTATTTTTGCGCGCCTTTTCTTTATTTCGGACTTTACTTGCCACCTTATAGTCCGGAGTTGAACCCTATAGAAAGACTTTGGCAAGACATCAAAGCAAAGTTGTTTGAGAATGTGTTACTTCACTAAAAGAAATGCAGGAAAAACTTACCCAAATATTGAGTAAATACACGAAAACTACTATTGCGAGTATAACAAATTCTGATTATATAACGAAAACAGCAAATGGAATATAATTTATTTGAAATGGTATAACATTAATTTAATAACCAACAACCATTAAAAATATATTGAAAACTAAATAGACTTCTGCTATGTATTGATTATTCAAATGCCAGATGTCTAAACACTTCTAATACATCATCCCATCTGGGATAAGATATAACACGCTCAAAATAGTCATCGGCAACCTGTTTGTCTGGTTGATTGTCTCTATCCCCAAATACGTATTCACAGATATGTGATGTAAATTTACCATGCCTGTCAAATACAAATGCGTTCGGGAGAGGTATGTCTTCATCCCATTCTTTGCTAATATCTTCTATTACTTTGATGATTCCTCCCAGTACATTCTTGGCTAAATAAGCTATTGGAAATCCAGTTTCCATTTTTATGCATAACAAATCCCCTAATTTCAATAAAATTAGATTTCTTAACTGCAATCAAATGTAACATAGTAATATACCTGTGCATAGGTAGGTTATCCATATCAATATTATGTGTTTCGTTTGCCATTTCTGTAAATCCTTTCTAAAAATAGAGTATAAATCATTAATAATATAATGCAACTCCTAAAAAATGTCAATAGGGCATGCATTTTCGTCCAAAGGCATTTAATTGTCCAGTTTTCAAATACATTATGAAGCATTAACGTAAATCTATTGGATATTTATTGGATATCTATTGTTCCACACCAAAGACAATTTGGAAACTGACATGCATGACGCGATATAATATAAACAATACTATAAAAAGCAAAATTAACCGCAACAAACGTTAAAAATACTTGACACACATTATTATATGTGTTATAATATGCTTCACACATTAAACTTATGATAAAATATTATGTCTACATCTATAAAACTGACACATTCTGCTTATAATATAAAAGGACAACAAATTTTAAAATGTTACACTTTCCAAAAAAATATTTTTTCAATTTACAAGAAATTACCTGTTAACACTTTCTACTACTGGGTTTACATCACATTATAAATGTTACCAAAAAAACGAAAAAAGTGTCTATTTGGTAACGTTTTAAGGGTTAATCGTCCAAGAAAAAACGCAAAATCAACAGTCTTTGCGGGGAGAATTGACAACATTTCCTACAAGAAAACGTAAATTTATGGGACTGATAACACCTCTACACAACAGTATTTTTTGACTATTGATAGAAAAAATTGACATTATTTTAAAAATAACGTATTCTATAATCAACTTATAAAATTAACACACTTCCGAATATCGATCAAATTTTTTGAAATTTATTTAAACGTATGTTATAATATGTCGTAGTGTAAAAACGTAAAATGTAGCACTCGGTAATCAATAGCATGCTGGATGAAAGGACTACCGAGTTGCAGTGGCCAGACTATTACCCAGAAAACTGTCCACCTGAAGAATCTGAACCTGCTTCAGGGACAGTTTATCGGCTTGTGCGAAATGATCCACCACAAGCCGAAGATTTCTTATCTACTTGGGAAGAATTCCCGGGTAGATATCCTGAACCAAATATTAGAATCTGTGGAGCCTCAGTTTATACTGACCCAAAGGATATTCCCAGACTTTTTGAACGACTCAAGAATAGAATAGGGCACTTAAGAAATAGGAAAACAGCTAAAGGCGAACTCAATTCAACGCTTGGTTTTATCCAACATACACCATCTTATGAAAAATCTCATCATACATGGTGGATACCCATTGGAGCAGAACCTTGGCTTGTTTTTAGGGTAATAAGTGAATAAAAAGAAGATAGTAATTCTGGGAAGATAAATAAGATGGTTAATATACTCAATATTCCAGAGTTAGGGGAACTTGAGATTGTAGAAATCTACGAATACTACGATCAACCTGTACTATACTCTTGTAAAAATGCTTCAGGCCATCATTACCTCGTTGTAGCTGCGGCTGAAGATGACCAGTTTTTAACTTGGCTATGCGTTGCTGTTTCCACTGAAAGACTAAACCTTATTCGATACGGCAAAATTGATCTTCACGATGCATTCGCTGACTCTGAAAATCGATATGCAATTCAAGTCCGGGTTCCATACAAGGAAGATGCTCCTATCCAAACAGATTCTGTCCAATCGGATCGGATACCTGAGGATATGCTGCCACTACCCGGTGAATGTCTTGATATTGAAATCGAAACACTCCAGTGGTAAGCAATGTAGAAGAAATAGTAAAATCCACCAAGCAAGAAAGACTGAATCTAACTTTCAATCTTTCTGAAGGTCCTAAAACACAAGCACCTATATCATTCTTAAGCATTATTTTTGGAAAATTACAAAATGTAATTAACACTATAGGAATGATCTGTAGCAACTCAGAACGGGGCACTGAGGAAATCAGGAACAACATGCAATTTTCCCTTCTGCATGTTCATCCTGGTTCATTCAATATTCATCTTGTCTCTCCAGAAATTACTCAACTACACCTTTTTGATAATTATGAATGTGGTGACGCGATTGAAAAATTTTTTGAACTCCTCAATGCTGAAACCAACCAAGACAAACTCAAGAAACTCTTAGGCAATTTAAGACTAAGGGTAGCCAAGAACTACGCTGAGCTTATCAAATCACTACGCGAATCGGTAATAGATACCAAATTCACATGGAAATCACCAAATCCAGACCGAGGTGGAACGGCATATCTATCCAACTCTCAAATGCAAGAAGTAATTGAAATTCTTGAACAATTTCAGGAAGAAGCACCGTCAAGATTTACTATTACCGGCATTCTAATTGCTGCCCATCTTAGAACCAATAGATTTGAAATAAAAACTTCAGAAAAAACTTATACCGGAGACATAGCAGACGAAGTCTTTGAAACTGTGGAAAACATAACACTAAATCTAAAATACACCGCTGAAATTCATGAAATCACCGAACGAAGCGAAGCCACAAATGAACTCACTAATCCAAAATACGAACTTCTTAGCCTCAAATTAAACTCAAATGAATAAACTATACTTTGGCGACAACCTTGAAGTGATGCGGGAAATGGACGAGAAACGCGTTGACCTAATATGCACCGATCCATCCTTTAACAGCGGACGCGACTACAACGCGTTTCTCACCGACTCGCTGGCACAATCCAAAGCGTTCACAGATACATGGACATGGGACGACCCCGCAAAAGATTCCCGCGCCGACATAGAAAGACGCGCCCGCACCAGCGACACTTACAAAGCATTGGATACCTGCCTGAAAGGTTATGACCTTGTGCTACAAAACGCTGTATCTGGCAACAAAGGTGCAATGCGTGCATATTTGGCATTTATGGGACCGCGGCTGGCGGAGATGTACCGCATTCTCAAAGACACAGGAAGCATTTATCTACACTGCGACCCGACAGCAAGTCACTATCTCAAAGGTGTGATGGACGCGATTTGGGATCAGAATAATCATAGCAAAAATGAATTTTTTAGGAATGAGATTGTGTGGTGCTATAGAGGTGGCGGCGTTCCCAAAAAAGATTTTTCAAGAAAACACGATATAATATTTAGATATACGAAAACGAATAATATAACTTTTAATGTTGATGACATTAGACAGCCTTATTCAGAAGAAAGCCAAGAAAGACTAAAATATAAGGCGAGGGCGTTCAGAGGAGATAAAGTCTATGATAACTACAATATGAACGAGAAAGGAAAACACCCAGAAGATTGGTGGGTGATGCAACCTGTTATGCCATCTTCCAAAGAACGCCTCGGCTATCCGACACAAAAACCGCGCGCCCTTTATGAACGCATGATAAAAGCTTCCAGCAACGAAAACGAACTTGTGATGGATCCGTTTGCAGGTTGTGGCACGACAATAGACGCAGCGCACACGCTCAATCGGTTCTGGATAGGCATTGACCTCACAATTCTTTCGCTTGATCCGATGCGCCGCCGTCTTGCTGACAGGCACGGGTTAGAACCTTCAAGAGACTACGAAATCCACGGCTACCCGACAAACATGCAGGAAGTTCGCATGCTTGTTCGTGACGAGAGGAAATATCACGATTTCTCTAACTGGGCAGTTACACGGCTTGGACTTCAACCGACACGATCAACTGGTGACGGTGGTAAGGATGGCGAGGCACATGTCGGGCATATCACATTGTGGGACGCAGAAACAGCAGAAACAACAGATACGCGTATCCTTGCAGAAGTGAAAAGCGGTAAGCCCACAATTGCACAAGTCCGGGCATTTTGCCGTGTGATGGATAAAAACGATGCAATCGGTATATTTATCACAATAGAGCCTGTAAGTGCAGGCATGCGTCAAGAGGCAGCGGACATGGGAACGTTTTACCATAACAACGAGACATTTCCGCACTTGCAATTTTGGCAGATAGATGATACCTATTTTGAAAATCCGAGCAGTTTGCGGAGTCTTATCCGTCTACCGCAGCAGTGGCTTGAGCCGATGCGAAAGATGGAACGGCACTTTACAGATAAGCAGTTGACGCTATTGCGTTTATAAGTTGAATTGAGCTTGCAAAACCTTTATATGTCAACATAAGGGTGTATGGTATGCGGGAGGTGGGCGATGAGTTTTTCCCGGAAACGTTGATAAGCGAGGTTTGCACCCGCAATGTTACCCGCGGCAGGACCAATCTGAAGCTGTGCAACAGTCCCTGATCCAAACAAATTCTCAATCGGGTAGAATTGCAGGTTAGCATCAAGTTTTGGAAGACCACAGACAAGTGGGATCGGGTACTGCTGAAATAGTTCCCTTAAAAAACCGTAACGGCGCAGGTTAAATCTATATCCTGTTGCAAGAATAATACGAGACACATCTGAAATAATACCGCGTGTTGTCGTCACTTGTAGACCGCGTGTGCAGACGATATCGCGTATATAGGTTTCAGAATAGATCTTGACATTATTAGAAGGTTTCAGTGTTTCCATCACATCTGGTGTGATACTGCCTTCTCCTCTATTCTCTTGGATTATTTGGTATCGTCGTTGAAAGTCGGTCTCACTTGCAAATTCACCGAGAGTTTTTGGACCTAACCAGATTGGCGGAAAATCGAACTGCTCTGTCTTCAACTGCTTCCGTGCAATAAGTACCACGTGATGTCCTTGTTCACTGAGACTTTTAGCAAGTGTGCCTGCTGTTAATCCGCCTCCCACAATTACAATCTTTTCACCATCACCTATATTTTGCGTAGTATTCACCGAAAATTGGGAGGCGTGGACAATCTTGTCAGGGTAACGTCTTTGCCAGTCAGTAAATTCAGGTGGCATGTAAGCACAATCATCAGAACCGATAGCGAGGATAACGCAACGGCTGCGGAACCCTTCATTATTCGTTGAAATCAGTCGGAACGGATATTTACCTGAACCTTTGTCCCATCGCAATTTAGCCACCTCAAACTGATAATAGATGTTATGACCCATAGGAGGGATTTGTAATCCTGATACAGCAAGAGCATCGTTGCAATAGTCCCAAAAGAGTGCGGTAGAGGGTTGCGAATATGGTGGTGCTAACTCATCTGATCGGTTGTGTTCTTTTGCATAGTCAACGATACCTAATGCGTCAGGGGTGATATGATGCACTGCTGGTGATCGGAGAAACGTCATGCCTTGCCGTACTGTTTTGTGTCGCCATTCGGTGAGGGGTTTCGGATGCCGGTCTACGATGGCGATATGTTGTGCTGCGTTAGGCTTGTCGCGTAGCAGTCGCATGGCAATGGAGATGCCGTGAATGCCACCACCAATGATAATAATGGGCATGTTCCGATGTGCCAAATAGTTGTCAGTTGTCGGTTGTCGGTTGTCAGTTAAAGTGGAACTCTGTAGCAATTCATTGCTCCTTGAAAAACATCAAATTTGGGTAGATTGTTGTAAAACACTTCTTATAGTAGAATCCACAATTAAGTTTACACATGAAAGATTACCCCCCTTTATCCCCCCGCAAGCAAGGGGAGATCAGACAGATACAAAATGTATAGATAATTATAGATTTTACTATAATAGCCATCAGTTATCAGTAAGCGGCGCGTGATTAAATCTGAAATCTCTTGTAACTGAAAACTGACAACTGAAGATTGACAACTATTCAGGTAGATAAACATTTTTTAGGGCAAAGGTTTGTGTCTGAAATGTATCTGTAGCCCGGTAGCGACTGAATCTATACTGGACGACACCGACCGATGGTGCAACCCAGTAAACAGCAAGCGGACTAATCAAGCGAATTGATGAGTCCGCCCTGTCACCATAGATAATCTCTTCGTAGACAACGTAAGTGCTGTAAGTCCCTGCTGGTACGGTAATTTCAACATCTTTTTCTGCGACATAGCGGGTGGCAGTCGCTGGTGTTCCAGCAGTTTTGTCAAAAACGACCCACTCTTTGCCGACCTCTAATGGAAAATCCCACAACCGGCGTGGTGGAAAATGTTTTTGATGAAACACCGGATTTTGGACTGGAAGAAACACATCAAAAGCGGATTCTACCAGTGCCTGTGGGGTTTTGTTAAAGTATGTCGCCAAAATCGGAAATGCAAATCCATCATAAAAGTCGGTGTCTAATCGGAAGTAATACGCATTCGCTGCCAAATGGTCAACTGTATCAAGGTTAAGTTCTTCTGGATCTATGGGAGCTATTTCACTAATGGTCATTTGACGGTGTGTTGTTCCGCTGATGTCACGGGTGCCACCCACACGAAGTGTGAATTCCTCGTTCGTGTCAATGTTGATGTATGTCCATGCGGATCCTGTATCTGTCGGAAAATCAATTGCTTGTAACGTTCCCGTTGTGTCTGGAGATGGCAGTGTGGTTTCACCGTGCGGATCAATCAATCCTTCATCTCCGCAACTCACAAGAAATAGTAAGAGGAATATGATGATTTTCGGTGTTTGGTTTTTGGTTTTCAGTAAAAGATGCCTGATATACATCAGACTCTTCTTTAACTGACAACTGATAACTGACAACTGACAATTTTTCATTATTTCACCACAGAGAATTTACCGGTACTTTGATAGCCGTTTCCATCGGTAGCACGGAAGAAATACAAACCAGCGCAGACTTTTCCACCTTGTTGATTTGTGCAATCCCATTCTGATGCGTTATCAATTACCTTGATTTTGTTCCCTGCTATATCATATATTTCAACGGTTAGGCCATTTGGGTAGAAGGTTAGGTGTTGGTTCGTTTGTGCTGCACGGATCGGATTGGGGGCAACCAATACTTTTCGATGTGTGCTATTTGCCACATAGTTGAAGGTGCGTCCTTGCCAAATCTTATTACCTGCAATGCCAGAAGGGGTCATCCCACTAATCTTATAGAGATAGGTCCCAGTTGGTGGGAATCCGTTTGTTCGGAGGGTACCACGCCATTTTGTTGCGGTCTCTTGTGTCAATATGATGGTATAACTGTCTTTTTTAGGACTTTCTACTGTGAGTTGTGGTGCACTCTGCAGTGAATGTGTGCTTTGAACTTCAACGTTCCACTCACCTATACGATGCGGTTGGGTTGTGATAAAAAAGGACGGTGCACCGTTGGCTGTGGTCAGAGTTGGTGAAATACTATCTGGTACGATATTTGGAGTACCCATAATGCCTATGGCGTTAACGGGGACAACTGCATAGTAATAATGGACGTTATTTGGATCGTCAAAATCCAGATCTACATCTTGGAAAACGGTGGTATCTTCAAACTGAGTTTGCGTCACGTTAACACGTCCGACAATAGTTATATCGTCTTCGGGGATGCCATCTCCGTTGCGATCCACTGCGGCCCGGACTTCATCAGCAGTTTGAAAAGGTTCAGGCATATCCGTTTCATTTTCTGCTATGTAACGTTTTCGCACGATTGCAACTTCCTGAATGTCGGTTGGGTCGTCCATAGTCCATTTGATGATTGGACCTCTACTGCCTTGTGATACTTGCACATCTGCGAGTGTGCCTGATGGCGGTGCACCAGCCGTATAACTGACAGAACCACCAAAAGTGCCACCGGGAATAATAACTTGCTCGACATCGGGATGCATATTGATAAGGATGAGGATTATCTCCTCTATGATTCCGCCAAAATCTGTGAAGGTTATCTGTGCTTCTTGCGAACGGTGATAGGTGAATGCTTCCCTGATTTCTGTGAGACCGTTCCGTTTCTTGACGATGAATTTTGCAGCCCATCCCCGCAAACCGGTATTGGCGAGACGTGTCAATTCTCTCTCAATATTTCCGCGATCTTCATTTGTCAACAGACTCATATCTATGGGGCCGAGGTCTGCACCATCAATTTTGATAGCAAATTCCGGCATAATTCCAGTGGGACGGAAGACTATGTACCTACAAGCAAAGTGTTCTGGCATTGATTCGGAGTTGAAATCTATACTGATAGGATAGGTTGTGTGAACATCATTTGGATGAATAGCAACGGGTGGAAATCTCTCTGCATTGACGTACCCCTTGATTTCGGTTGTTGTATTGGCGCGGGTATGTGTGAAATAGTTCCATACAGTGAAAGTTTTGAATGCTTCAGCAAGTGTTGTCCCATTGTCTATGAATACATCGTAGAAGTTACCAAACTCTCTGAAGCTGCCATCAGTTGTGTTTGTGTAAAACTGCCGAATAGTATCGTATCCGAACCGTTGTGCCATATAGAGTGCCCATATCACCGAACCGTATTCGTGATCACCGATACGACTTTCCAGTGAAATATCTGGAATAAGAAACCAGCGGCGAAGTTGATGTATGTAATAGTTGTAGGAATTAGTTTCGTTAGGTTCGTCAGGGTCAGGGATCGTGTCTCCATCGTCAATTACGCCGCCATCGTAGGTCATGACTTCTATCCAAGTTGCGGATGCTTCCATGAACCATGTCGGCATGTAGGCGTTATATGCGAACTGAATGCCGTGCAGGAATTCATGCGCGCAGGTTGTTTCAAGGTAACGTTTCCCTTCTGCTTTTCCTACGTAATCGTAAATACGGGAATTGATCATGAAATAGGGGGCAATGGTTAACGCGGTAGACAACACGCGTCCCTCAAACCAATCTGCGGTGGTGATACCGAGTGCGGGAAATGTGAACAGGTAGACATCCATTTTATGGTCACCCCCGTTCTGTGCTGCCCAGAAATCTGTGTATGGTTTTTTGAAACCCATCAGGTCAATTTGGACGTGATAAGCGCGTTCCATTGCATCCGCACAGAGATCAACATAATCGGGGACCCCATTGCGTGGGTGAAAATCCTCAAGTGGTGGTGCTTGTGGACCGACGCGCGTGTAGTGCAGCTTGAAGTGCGGGGTGTTGAAGTGTTCTGATAACTGGGTATCCCCGAAGAAACTACCGGGTAGACCAGGACGTAGGAAAATCGGCTTCAATTCATTGCGATAGGTTGTGGGTAGGTTTCGCCAATTCTTTGCGATTGTGACAAAGCTGTCGGTTGCACATTCGGTTATTTCGTTTGGGGTATACCTCGGTTTGAGTTGGGTAAACCTACGTGCCGTTTCAATCGCGTGTTGGAGTTCTTTGTCTGGCGGTATTGCATGTCCTACAGATAGAAATGTTGTAAATAATAGGAGAATGGCGATAAAAGATATTTTCATTGTTTGTGGTTCTGTCAGCATGAATATATGTTGAAACTGTTCTCTGAACTTGACGACTCATAGTATATCATACAATAAATGTCAAAGCAAAGTTGTTTTAGGGTGTGTAAAGTTTTTGCTTTTGTCTGAACCAGGATTTCCAGGATTTACTGATTTTCAGGATTATCTCATCAAGGATTTGTGACGCAGATTTATGTCAACTTTGAATAGCATCATAATGCACCAATATCTTATCCTGAAAATCTGGTAATCCTGGAAATCCTGGTTCAGACAGAATCGCGGAAGGCACGGAGGACGCGGAAAACACGGAAAAGATACCTATATTAACCTTTATTGCAAAGAATATTCCCTAACTATGATGAAGTTTGCAAATAAGTTTACATTTTTACAATTTACCATATTGGTTGTCATGTCCGTATTCTATTCTTTCATTCGGTAAGAGTGCCCTCCCGGTCGCGACCAGAGGTCGCTCCTACCTGTGAAAGTGTGTAATTAATTTCATAATCTACCATAGTTGTGAACCTTGTCCTGATCGTGAAATTTTTTTAGTTGTTTTTTTTTTGCGTTTTTTGTAATTTTTGCAAAAGTGCTTTCGATCTTGTCGTGGTATTGTTTTATGAAGGTTTTATAAATTTGCGAAATTTGAAAAAAAACAACTAAATGGGGTTTTTCTCGTTTTTTTGTAGTGTAATTTTGTTTTAGTTTTGGGCTTTTCAGCTGCTTGTGTTCTCTGATTTATCTGTCTGTCATTTTGGTGATCTTTGTTTAGATTTTATTTAGATGTATGGGTTATATTATACCTTATGGTGATGTGGGTTTGTTGTGTTTTCTGTTTTGAGAACAATGGATATCAGGTATAATCTATTGGGTTTCTATACGTGACAATTGAACTCCTCTGAAGTTTGGGTGTGTAAAGTTTTTGCTTTTGTCTGAACCAGGATTTGCAGGATTACCAGATTACCAGGATTTACCTCATCAAGGGCTTTTGATGCGCGTTTATGTTCTCTTTTGGAATAAGATTTGATGAGAAAAATCCTGGAAATCTGGTAATCCTGTAAATCCTGGTTCAGACAGAATCGCGGAAGGCACGGAATGCGTACGGAAAAGATACCTATATCAACCCCACCCGAGCTTGACAAATCGGGGTTAGAAACCCCTCCAACAATGACGCATTGTGACACTTGAATGCCTCTGACCCTAATCTTCTTTTTTCTGGACAATAAATCTAAAATGTGGTATTATGTTACTTAATAACAGAAATGCTACTGATTGTGTCTCTATTCAAAGCGTTTAGGAGATACTTTCATTTATAGTCCTACAATAAGGAGAGAATTCACAATGGCACAAGAAGCGGAAAAAGCCCAAGTCAAATGGGGAACGTCTATTGAAGAGGCAATGAAACAATCTGCCGAAACCGGTAAACTGATCATGATGGACTTCTATACAGATTCGTGATACTGGTGTAAGCGGCTGGATGCCAACACCTACACCAACGCAGATGTTATCACCCTTTCTGAAAAGTTCATTACAGTCAAAGTTAATCCAAACATCAAAGAACAACCCATCAACGCGGAAACAAACAACAAGTTCGGCGTTAGTTTTTATCCCACTATCCTTTTTGTAAGTCCGGATGGTGGTCTCATTACGAACCACAATAGCGGTTACGCGTCACCTGAGAAATTCTTACCTGTGATGCAAGAAACGTTGAATAAAGAGAAGGCATTTCAGGAGAAATTAGCAAAATTGAAGAAGACGCCTGATGATGTTAAACTGAACTGTGAAATCGCAATTCTCTATGTCCAACGACACCAAATTGAGAAAGCAGAACCGATTCTTGAAATGATGCCTGATGATATAGATCTAAACCGAGAATTCGGTATCTTCTATCTCAGTAAGAACGAAATTGAGAAGGCACTTAAAATAAGCGAAATGATGCCTGACGATGTGAAGCTAAATTACGAATTGGCAATGACGTATCTGGAGCAAGAACAGATTGAGAAGGCTCTTCCATATAGTCGAAAGGTCTTAAAGAAAGACCCTGACAATACGACGGGTTTACTTCCGAATCTACACTTGGAAATCGGAGCCACTTACGCAAGTATGATTCCGAGTAGTTTCTCAAAAGACGCTAAAAAATATGGGAGAAATGCTGTTAAGTACTTACAAACTGTCATTAAAAAGTACCCGGATAGCAATGACGCCTTTGAAAATGCACTACATTGTCTGGGTGCTACGTATTCAGATATGGGTGTTCGGTTTTCTATAGGTGATTTTGACAAATCAATTGAAGCATTTGAAAAGTTGATGAATCACAACACTGAGGAATGGAAAAAGGAACGTATACCATACGAGATAATAGAGGTCAAACAGTTAGCTGCGTATAGAGCTGCACAAGATTATGTGGGTGTTTCGTTTTCACCCATTACACAGGATTTTGAAGTAGCAATTGGAGTACTTGAAAAATGGATGAATGACCTCAACACTGATGAACGGACAAGGCAGGCTGTACAAAAAGAATTCAAAAAGATCAGACAGTTAGCTGCGGAAGCAGAAAAGTTAGCTGCGGAGGCAGAAACGAGTGAATAGGATATCATAAAACAAAAAAATGTCCTACTAATTTCTACTTTTACTACAGAGGCATTCAATTGTCGATTTAGCGCATAATCTAACATAGGTATGTTAAGGTAGGAGCGACCTCTGGTCGCTCCTACAGAAGATAAGGAAAATTCGGGGTTGAACCCCCTCCAACAATAGCGAAATTCGACAATTGAATGCCTCTGACTTTTACTATACTACTGTTTTGTAGAATTAGGTCTTTTTTAAGTTTTGTCCCTTGTCTGAACCAGGATTTGCAGGATTTCCAGATTTTCAGGATTTTTCTCATCAGATCCTATTTCAAAAGATGACACCAACGCACATCAAAAAACCTTGATATAGTAATCCTGGAAATCTGGTAATCCTGTAAATCCTGGTTCAGACAGAATCGCGGAAGGCACGGAGGACGCGGAAAACACGGAAAAGATACCTACATCAACCTTTCCAGCCGAGCTTGACAAATCGGGGTTAGAAACCCCTCCAACAACAACAACGAAATCCGACAATTGAATGCCTCTGCCCTTCATATATAAAATACTTGACATTAGTTCTGTTTTCCTTTAAATTATACCCATCATTCCAAACACGATTACAAATGCCTGTTGATGAACATAACAGTGGGTAGAAATGGCGGCTAAAAAATGAGTAAACCTAATATAATCTTGATGATGTGTGATGACCTGGGTTATGGCGATGTGGGATTTAACGGAAATGAGATAATCAAAACCCCGAATTTGGATCGTCTTGCGAGTAATGGGATCCGGTTCACGCGATTTTATGCGGGGGGTCCGGTGTGCTCTCCAACGCGGGGGACATGTTTAACCGGGCGACACTATTTTCGATATGGGGTAACACATGCGAATCGTGGGCACTTACCGGCACAGGAAATAACCCTGGCACGCATGTTAAAATCCTATGGTTATACCACCGGTCATTTTGGTAAATGGCATCTGGGCACACTGGACCCGAATTATTCGGGCAAGCGCAATCGTAATCCAAAACGCAATTACGCCCCGCCGTGGGAGCGGGATTACGATACGTCTTTTGCTACGGAGTATGCAGTTCCTACATGGGATCCTGCAGTAGATATTCAGGGAAATGGAAAGCGTTTGGACCGCCCTTGGGCATCGCCTTATTATGAGAATGGAAAACTGGCAACGGAAAATCTGGCAGGATGTGATTCCCGGGTGTTGATGGATCGCGCGATTCCATTTATTGAACAAGCTATTGAAAATGCCGAACCGTTTTTTACGACGATATGGTTTCACGCCCCTCATACGCCGGTCGTTGCCGGCCCGGAATATCGCAAAATGTACGCCGAATACAGCGAAAATGAGCAACACTATTACGGCTGTATTACCGCTATAGACGATCAGGTGGGAGGGTTGTATCACACTTTGGCAGCATGGGGCGTAGCCCAGAACACCATGATCTGGTTCTGTTCGGACAATGGACCTGAAGGCCGCACAGGTCAAGATGGACGCAACCGGGGATCAACAGGTGGTTTGCGCGGGCGAAAACGATCTTTGTTTGATGGTGGCGTGGGTGTACCTGCGTTATTGCACTGGCCGGGGCATGCAGACCCCGGGCGCGTGGTGGAAATGCCGTGCAGTACGTTGGATTACTTCCCGACAATCGCCGAGGTCATGGACTATGAAATGCCAGATAAGCGTCCGATTGACGGCATCAGTCTGCTACCGACCATTGAAGGCGACATGACAGAACGCCCCACACCGATTCCGTATCGGTTCAACAGTGGAAAAGGCTCAATGTTTGGCGCACCGACCATCGCAATGATGGACAACCGTTATAAGTGCTTGACCAACCTATCCAATGATGGCAGCGAAGATATGTGTTTTGACATGATTAAAGACCGTGCAGAAACGACTAACTTGGTAAATGAACAACGTGAGTATGTCGGGCAAACCCGCGAGACCCTGCGCGAATGGCTTCGCTCATGTAAGGTTAGCCATAATGGTGGGGATTACGACGAGGCGTTTGAACCGGTTGCGCAGTTTGAAGAAGTCACAGGAGATTGGCACTCAAGATGAAACAGAAATTAGTATAAGTATAAAACTGAAGTATTGTGCCTACTTGTGTTCATCGCCACCTTCCCTTTTGTGTTCGTTGTTGTCTTCTTTGTCATGTTCACCACCTTCTTGTTCATGTTCGCTGTCCCTATGTTCATCAGTGCCGACTTCAGGGTGTGCTGTCCACCCATCAAAGTCTGTACTTGTTGCCTTGAGCTGTATTGGTCTTTTTTCACTCGGTTTTAGGTCTGATGCGGGAGTCGGCCCAAGTTCTTTTCCATTTGATAAATGGACTTCAACTCTGACCTGCTTTAAGGTTTCGTCGGTGGTGTTTTCTACTGTTCCTATAAAGGAATTGTCCTCTGCGTTGTGATTCAAAATGAGGCGCGCGCCATTTCTGACCTTATCGTAGGTTTCGTCCAGTGCAAGTTCGGTACCTGATTCTTCGTCACCGCCGTCTTTTGATTTTTCCGTATTACTTGAACAACCGATGATAACGACTAAAGAGACGAGGATAAAGGTTGTGAGGATCCTATACGTGTGATTCATAAGTGAGCTCCTTTCTGATATAACAGTTGCGTTAGCCTATTTTAAAGTGTGCCAGTTACAACGTATCTCATAAATGCAAATTTGTCCAAATTCACCGAATCGCGTGTCCAGTGCAAAAGGATCATAAGGATAGACTTATAGGATACATTAGCACAGTTTAGTATGCAAGTAAAAAATGAACTACCAGAGGCATTCAATTGTCGAATTTCGCTATTGTTGGAGGGGTTTCTAACCCTGATTTAGATACCCAGCATGAAAATTCGGGGTTAGAAACCCCTCCAACAATAGCGAAATTCGACAATTGAATGCCTCTGTGAACTATGCACCTTGAGATAGGTTGTAAAAAGTAATTGAAAATACACTATTACTATGCTATTATAGATAATATACGTCTCTATTCTTTGTAAGCAATAACTTGGATTCAGGAGATGTCAATGGTAAAGTGTCAATTGCAGGAGAACTTTAATGTTAATCAGAACAAGAGCCCCTGTTCGTATTGATTTCGCAGGGGGTTGGAGTGATGTTGCCCTTTTCACTGAAGAATCTAAAGGACTTGTTATCAATGGTGCGATCAATAGATACGCTTATGCAACACTTGTCTGTGAAAGCCAAACGGAGTTCCCCGATTCCGTTGAACTACAACGTGTTTTAGACAAAAAAATCAGAATCTATTCTGCGGATTATGATACGTTTGTTGAGGCAGAAGATGTACGCCAACTTGAATATGATGGAAACATTGATCTCGTAAAAGCCGCAGTCCGACAGATGTCAATACAATTCGGAAGTTTTGACCTGATTACACAGTCCAACGCACAGCCAGGAAGCGGACTCGGTACATCCGCTGCGATGGGTGTAACACTCATTGGTGTACTCGGTGCACTTAAGGACGTAACATATCTTCCATATCAATACGCCGAACTCGCAAGTAGTATTGAACGTCATGAACTCGGTATACTCGGTGGCAAACAGGACCATTACGCAAGTGCTATCGGCGGCATTAACTTTATGGAATTTCAAGGGGCAGAGGTAAAAACTTCACCCATAAAACTGCCAGCGCACATTCAATACGAACTTGAAAAGAACCTTGTCCTCTGCTACACCGGACAGTCCCGTCTTTCAGGCAATATCCATCAGAACGTCACGCAAGCGTATAAAAGTGATGAACCGAGTGTTAGAAAAGCTTTAGAAAACCTAAAAGCAATAGCAGATTCAACAAAAACCGCTTTAATTCGCGGGCGTTTAACGGAATTTGGCGAACTTCTAACTGAAAATTGGAAAAATCAAAAAAAACTACATGCATCTGTAACCAATGAACAGATAGATAAACTATTCAAAGTCGCAATAGAACACGGGGCAATTGGTGGGAAAGCTTGTGGAGCTGGTGGCGGGGGTTGTCTTCTCTTTTACTGCCAACCCACACGCGAACACAATGTCCGACAAAAACTGGAAGAAGCAGGCACACGAATTATTGATTTTAACTTTGATTTTGATGGACTCCAAGTTTGGAGAGCAGAACCGTAATATAACACCTTCAGCACGCCGCAATTTGTAATGTTAACACAATAAATATGGAAGGAAGATTGATGGAAAACGACCGCATTGAAGCTGATTTAGAAGCCGCAGAGTTCTTAAAAGCCGCTCGTGAAAATATATTGACCGAACTAAAAAAACGTATTGTAGGGCAAAGCGATGTTATTGACCAACTCCTTATTGCCCTTTTCTCACAAGGGCACTGCTTGCTTGTAGGTGTGCCCGGGTTAGCAAAAACTTTGCTTATCAGTACTTTCGCCAATATTCTGGAACTCCCTTTCAATCGCATTCAGTTCACGCCTGACCTTATGCCTTCGGATATTATTGGAACGGATATTATAGAAGAAGACGTGAATACGGGTAACCGTGCATTTCGTTTTATCAAAGGTCCTGTATTCGCGAACATCGTTCTTGCTGATGAAATCAACCGCACACCACCGAAAACACAAGCTGCACTCCTACAGGCGATGCAAGAATATAAGGTGACAGCAGGCGGCAATACTTACGCATTAGAACTACCGTTTTTTGTGTTAGCCACTCAGAACCCAATCGAACAGGAAGGCACTTATCCACTACCGGAAGCACAGCTTGATCGCTTTATGTTCAATATCTACATTGATTATCCAAACAAAGCTGAGGAAAAAGAAATTGTGATGACAACTACCTCTGCGTATGAACCCGACATACAACCGGTCATCACGGGTGAACAGGTGTTACGATTACAGCAGATTGTGCGCAAAGTTCCAATTGCAGAAGCGATGGTAGACTATGCAGTAGAATTGAGTTTGAATACGCGTCCGACTCATCCCGATGCACCAGATTTTATCCGCGATTGGGTCAATTGGGGGGCAGGACCACGGGCATCTCAATACCTTGTTTTGGGGGCAAAGGCACGTGCAATCATGCACGGTCGTTATCACGTCAGTTATGAGGACATCAAAGCCGTTGCAAAACCGGTTCTGCGCCACCGAATCTTGACAAACTTCAATGCTGAAGCGGATGGTATTACCAGTCTTGATATTATCTCGCAGCTGCTGGAAAAGGTTGAACCGCCAGAGGCAGACTGATTTACACGCAACATCTTGTTACACTTCAGTTATCATAGGTGCAATACGCTACAATGAAAGCAAAAGACAATTCAAATCCAAAAGACAAAAATTCCTATAAAATGGACAAGACCGCATTTTCTATCACTATGCTTTTTGAAAAATCTGGTGACAAGGAATATTGGAAATCCAAGACACCACAGGAACGTATGGAAGCTCTTGAATTGATGCGGCAGATCAACTATGGCTACGATTCAACTACCGCCCGACTTCAAGGAGTTCTTGAAATTGCTGAACTCCCACCTGACTATTTTAAGCAGACAAAAGAAAGTGAAAGCATATAAGCAATCCAGATCAGCATTATCATTAGTTGATCATACACTCATAACTGCTGAAGACCTGTGGAAACTGCCTGATGACGGTTATCGTTATGAATTGGTGAAAGGAGTCATACGCAGAACGCCAGCGACTGGATTTAGACATGGTGTACTATTAGCTAAAATTGGTAGTTTCCTTGAAGAACACATAAATATGCATAACTTAGGTTCTGTTTGTGGTGCTGGGACTGGATTCAGGCTCTATCAGAATCCCGACACCGTTCGTGCGCCAGATGCAGCGTTTGTTCGTCAAGCTGCCATTGAGGAACAAGGCATTCCGAAAGGGTATTGGGAAGGTGCCCCTGATCTTGCTGTTGAGGTCATCTCCCCAAGCGATACTTACGCAGCGATTGAAGAAAAGGTTGATGAATGGTTGTGCAATGGTGTGGGTAATAAATCCACGTAGAGAAACTGTGGAGGTGTATCGGTCCCCTGAAGATATTACCATTTTGCATGGGGATGACATACTTGATGGCGGGGATGTGATTGAAGGATTTCAGTGTCAAGTGAAAGCGTTATTTGTGTGAGATAGCGTTATTCCTGAATTTGCGGTTCATGCGTATTGTTAGTATCCTGTTCATACTCATCCAGTTTGCGGTATAACGTACGCACTCCGATATCCAGAATCTTTGCTGCTTCCGTTTTGTTCCCACCTGTTTCAGTCAACGTTTTCTCGATGGCTTCCCGTTCAATCTGGGTCATCGTCATACCAACTTTGCCGATAGCATCCTCATCATCAATCACTGTAAGATATTCTCCCCCCACCTTTTTAGTTCCTTGCTGATGTTCTAACGGAGTTGTAATTGAAATAACATCGTCTTGTGTGCGATTTTCAAGTGCCTTTGCAATAGTAGATAACACCTCAAGTGTTTTCCGCAAGACGATTGCCGTATCTTCGTTATCCGTTATCTGCAACCAACTGGTATCATCTTCAGGAATTAAGGTTGGTATCTCAGTGTGATAGGTAGTATTCGGTTCGAGCAAACGGACTGCGGAGAGAATGAGCCCCAGAATTGTCTTGTAAATGGTGACATTTTCTGCTGCTATCGTTTCAGCATTTTGGTTGACGACCTGTATAGATGTACCCGGTTCGTCAAGAATTTTCACAGGATATTGAGGATATTCAGGTTCTGGATGCGTGGAAAAATCTGTGAGTTCAAGTTCCTCGGTTGCTGTTAAGATAATAGCGGACTCAACCGCATTTTTGAGTTGACGGATATTGCCCGGCCAGTCTGCTTTTTTGAGATAGTCACGTGCTTCCCGTGTTATACCGGTAACATCTTTATTGTGTTTTTCGCTTAATTCGGAGATAAATGCATCTACGAAAAGTGGTATATCTTCGCGTCTGTCACGTAGGGGTGGAATCTGGATATGGAAAAGGTTCAATCTATAGTAAAGGTCTTGTCTAAATTTCTCGTCTTTAACCGATTTTTCGAGGTCAACGTTTGTTGCAGCGATAATGCGGACATCAACTTTGACGTTTCTCTCACCACCAAGTCGTGTGAACTCTTGTGTTTCTAGGACTCGGAGGAATTTGACTTGTACTTCGGGGGACATTTCGCCTATTTCATCAAGGAAGAGTGTGCCACCGTGAGCAAGTTCAAATACACCGCGGCGTTGGTTTGTTGCACCTGTAAATGCCCCTTTCTCATGCCCAAAGAGTTCGCTTTGAAGCAGGTCTTGATAAAACACACCACAATTGACAGCTTTGAAGAGTCGGTCTTTCCGTAGGCTCTTTTCGTGGATAACCTGTGCCACGACCTCTTTTCCGACACCTGTTTCACCAGTAATAAGGACAGTTGCATTCGTTGGTGCAACCTGTTCCACTTGATGCCAGACGTTCCGCATCGCTTCGGATTCACCGATAACGGGGAATGCATTGGACTCGGTAAGGGGTATTGAGAGGTTCATTTTTCTTCCTCGCAAACCAACATATTACTGGTTAACTCTTATTTAGAACGATCTCAATTAACCGTTGTGGATTTTGCTTGACTTCCTCAAACACCTGAAAGACGTCACGGCATGCAGCTTCGCACAGTCTTCTTATCACAACACCCTTCAATGCATAATTTGAGGTGCGGAGACTTTTCTGCAGATCCCTGCCAGTTTCAACAACGTGGACGTTCGGTAAATCTTCATTCACTGCTTTTCTTTGGCTTTTTGGGAGCAGAAAAACCATCGTTACAGCACGTTCCACCTCAAAAACGCGTTGCAATGATTCAATATCATCCTGTCTCAATAGCGAAATAACGAGGTCGTAACTCTCAAGCAAATCAACTGTACGTTCAGGGACTCCATTCCCACCGAATTCTAATACCTCAAGTTCGTGAAGGGGGGCAGTGTCAAAAGGGACAATCGTATCATTCTCACCAACCGGAATCATCTTTCCATCAACACGGCAATAATACCATGGAAAATAGAGGTCAATGGTGTTCTTATCGTATTGTTCGTGTTCACGTATCTGTTTTAGCCCTTCCCTCAGTTGAATAAACAGGGGGCCGGTAAACATTTCGGCAGCGGGTAGGCGATAATCTCTGTCTTTATCATACCATCCTTCTGCGTTGAAACCGCACAGTTCTTTGATACGCGCCTTAAGACGATCAGGTGAACTGCAATCTTCACTACTCAAAGGGTTGTCAAGCTTATGTTTTTGTCCGGTTGTATAAGAGTTAAAGACCAATACTTTCATAATTCTATGCCTTTGCTTGATGTTGTCTTTGATGCCAGATGTGCAGGATTGGACTCGCGATGAAGACAGAGGAATATGTTCCAATTAACACCCCTACAATGAGAGCTAAGGCAAATGTGTTAATCTCTTCTCCTGAACTGGATAAAGCGAAAATTACAACGACAACAAAAAGCGTTGTAATTGAGGTGATAACGGTACGGCTGAGTGATTGATTGATGCTGCGGTTTAGCACCTCTGTGTATTCTGTGCCACGCAGAGATATACCGTTTTCTCGGATTCGGTCAAATACAACAATTGTGTCGTTTAGTGAATACCCGATAATTGTGAGAAATGCAGCGACGGTAGGCAAATTGATCTCTTTTGAAAACACCGCGAAAATCCCTAATGTGATTAACACATCGTGAACAAGTGCTGCAATAGCACCGATGGCAAAACGGAATTCAAACCGCCAAGAGATGTAAATCAATAAAATTGCGATTGACGAAAGGACTGACCAGAGTGCGGACCATTTTAGGTCGCGCCCAACGCTGGGACCGACTTCAGTAACATTTACACTGTCAGAGACTGCTTTCCAACCGTCTCCACCTTCAAGGAGTGCTTCTGTGAGAATCCCACCGATGCTTGCTTGTATTTGAATAGTTGCATTTTCTGTTAGATCTATCCCGACTTCGTTTGCAAAAGTCACCTGAATTGCAGTGCCATCTTCAGTAGGTGTTACAGTGAGGATCTCGTTGCGTTGTTGTAAATCACCGTCAATCAATTCTACGGTTTCTCCAGGTTTTAACAGATGTTTTTTTTCGGCAGTGCTGTTAACATGTAGGGTTGTAGCCGTTGCATCCCCAGGGTCTCTCAGAATAGGTATATTTACTGTCTGTTCTTGAAATTCTGGGCGATGCCCCATGGAGACGAAAGCTCTGTTTTCATTCGGGTCAAGTTGTATTTTGACATCCTCGTAGCCTAATTCAGCTAGTTTAGTTTTCAGTTCATCTTCAGTTACTGTTCTGTCAAAGACGGCTTCAACTTTTACACCGCCACGGAAGTCAATACCAAAATTCGGTCCGCCATGAAACATAAGAAAAACGATGCCGATTGTTATCAACACAGTAGAGACCAAAAATCCGGTACGATGTTTATTGATAAAATCAATGTTTGTATTTTTTAGAAATTCCAATTTTTTATCCTTCTATAGTCGCTTTGCCCGATTGGAAGTAGCGTGTCTTATGTCGGGCGGTTTAAGAAATTATATGATTCTTGACAATCATTAGGATGCTTGTATTCTAAAACATCAGATGCTTAATTTTTCCACATCTCTATTTCCGATTGCTAACCCGTATATCTCGCGTGTGACAATAATTGCTGTGAACATACTTGCAAGGATACCAATACCGAGCGTAATTGCAAAACCTTTAATTGGACCAGTGCCGAAATGGTAAAGAACAAGGGCAGTAAAGAACGTTGTGAGGTTAGCATCCAAGATCGTTATAAATGCGCGTTGGTAGCCGCTTGTAATTGCAGCCCAAACCTTTTTACCTGATCGCAATTCCTCCCGTATTCGTTCAAAGATGAGGACATTTGCATCAACAGCCATACCGATAGTAAGTACAAGTCCAGCGATACCGGGCAGTGTCAGTGCTGCGCCAAATCCTGCCAACGCACCAAGTATAATTATCATATTAAACACGAGTGCAACAATGGCAATAAGGCCAGATAATCGGTAGTAGATTATCATGAAGACCAAGACAAAACCTAATCCAATAATAGCGGCTTTGACTCCATTTTCAATAGACTTTTGACCGAGGGAGGGACCGACAGTCCGTTCTTCTCCAACTTGCACACCGACTGGGAAAGCACCCGCCTTCAAGATATTTGAAAGATATTCAGCTTCTTGG
Source organism: Candidatus Poribacteria bacterium (assembly GCA_012270795.1). Taxonomy (GTDB): domain Bacteria; phylum Poribacteria; class WGA-4E; order WGA-4E; family WGA-3G; genus MSPOR6. The sequence goes on along the minus strand of JAAXHO010000056.1, from coordinate 26,617 downwards.
AAGGTAAAACTACCTTCAATAACTGCATTACCTCTAATCTGTGTATTGATGACAGGGGCAGATTGTACTTTATCGTCAAGCAAGATTGCAAGATGTTCACCGATATGGTCGCCAGTGATTTTTGCAAATTTGTTTTCACCTTCACTGTCAAAATCCATTAGGACAACGATTTCAAAGCTTGTATTTCCTGTAGAAGGTCTGGCATCATCAATGTTTTGCCCTGTTAGGAGCACTGGGCTCTCCACAACATACCAGCCACCTGTTTCATAATGGTAACGGATTTCGGCATCCTCGGGGAGGTTATCTGGTGGGACAGTATCTGCTGAACCCGCCCATATACTGCCGCCTGAAGGGGATTTTTTTACCATCTTGAATTCTAAACGTCCCATCGTTTGCACAATCCGAAGTGGACCGGAGGAATCTTTTGCGCCCGGCAATTCAATGATAATACGTGGACGGTTTGCTTCCTGGCGGATAGATGGTTCTGCCACACCGAAAGCATCTACGCGATTGCGTAAGACAATCAATACTTGCTGAATTGCCTTGTCGCTGTATTCTTGCATTCCTTTCGGACTTAGACGTAACTGATATGTTGATTGTGCTTCCTTTTCAGATATAACTTGTACATCCTCAAAGAATTCAATATCGTTTAGAAGTTTGACAGCTTTCTCCAAATACTCTTTCTTTTGTTCGGGATCAGACTTGAATCGAGAAGGGATTTGAACCAGCACGTTGAGTGCGTCTTCACCACTTACCTGTTCAGCTTGACGGCATAAGATATCTTCTGCCTTTAGCATCTCAGGAATAGAGAATGAATTTGTTTTTAGCAATTCTCTTTTTGACTTTTCAAGGTCAACTTCAAGGACGAGGTGGACACCACCTTTCAGGTCTAAGCCTAACTTCAATCGGTTGTTGGGTAGTATCTTCCGCAACGTAATTGGAAGGCTTCCGAAAAGGTGTAAATTCTCCAACGTTGTGGCAGGCTCTTCTTTCGCTTTCTCAGAGATAAGTTTTACGAAGAATTCCTTTGTTTCTGTCGTATCAAACTGATAGTCTACCTCTTCCTTAAATCCAAGTTTTTCCATTTGGACATTAAAGACAACCTGAATTTCATCGATTGCTTCTTGAAAACTTGTTCCTGTCGGTAATTTTACGTCAGTTAAGTCAACTTTGAAAGCACTATCATCTGTGACTTCAAATGGGGGTAGTACCTCCTGTAAATTCAGTGGTAGATTTCCATACAAAGGAAGGTAAAATCTATCTGGTGTAGGGATAAGGTATATAACTGATAACAGCAATACACCTAAGATTAAAACAATTTTCCAGATATTGAATCTGTACATCAAATGCTCCTATATTCTAAAACGATATTTTTGTACGGTAGAATACTACAGAAAGTTTTGTAGGTGCGCCTGGGAGGAATCGAACCCCCGACACGAGGCTTAGGAAGCCCCTGCTCTATCCCCTGAGCTACAGGCGCGCTTACCGCTAAACCTTATTTTTGTTACAATCTGTTGCATTCTTTTGATATGCGTAAAATGAAATTAAAGCACAGTCTCTGCTAAAATTCGACGAGAGAAAAGATCGGCTGATTTCCTACTTTCTTTCGCCCCTCAAATTCTGTAAGCTCTAAAAACAGTGCGATGCCTACTATGTTCCCACCAACTTTTTTGACGAGTTCAACCGATGCTGCCAAAGTTCCACCGGTAGCTAATACGTCATCACATACAAGGACGCGGCTTCCTCTTGGAAAAGCATCTTGATGGATGGCGAGTGTGTCAGCACCGTATTCAAGGTCGTAGGTCACTTCATAGCAATCAAAGGGTAACTTGCCACTTTTACGGATAGGAACAAAGCCGATACCTAGACGATGTGCTAGAGCTGCGCCGAGAATAAAACCTCGAGCGTCAATGCCTACGATGACATCTATCACTTCTGATCTAAAACGGTTTACAAATACTTCAACTGCAGCATTAAAGGCTGATCCATTTCCTAATAGTGGTGTAATATCTTTAAAAGACACGCCGGGTTTAGGGAAATTCGGTATGTCTCTTATAAATTTGGTAAAATCACTCATAATTGTTTCTTGTTATTTGTGCTGCGCTGTATTATGTAGGTGCAGCGTGAGGATGAATCATAATCTTCATACCCTTTCGGGATTCCATTGCTTCAAAAGCTTTTTCAATTTCAACAAGTGGAAAATGATGTGTGATAAGTGGTTGTACACGGACTAAACCTTTTTCAAGGAGTCGAACTGCTAATTCATGGTGCCGTGGCACACATCCATGTGAACCGGTAACAAAACATTCTTTATAGTGTATTGTGTTGGAAAGCACACTCATTGGTCGCATGGTTTTTGGCAATCCACCGAACAGATTGACATACCCGCGGTGTGCTACCATTTCAACCCCCTGTTCGTGTGCTTCAACGGACGCGCATGTTGTGACGACTATATCTGGTCCTTCTCCATCTGTTTCTTCTCGGCAGCGTTCCACCACATCCTCCTCTTCAGAGGCGATATAGACATCCGCTTCGTAAAATTTTGCGATCTCCATTCGGAGTTTACTGCGTTGAATGCCGATTACTTTAGTTGCCCCCATCACGCGAGCAAGGTCAATTATCATACAACCGATTGGTCCCAAACCGATAATGACAACGGTTTTACCGAGAGACATATTGACTAATTCAAGTCCATTTATTGCACATGCAAGGGGTTCAGCGAGGGCAGCTTCATCAAAACTGAGGGTGGTGTCAAATGGGGTAACAGGTCCTTCTTCCAGCACCAGTCGGGGGAGTTTCATATATTGGGCGAATGCACCAGGTATCTGGTAACCGATAGCGTAGTTAATTTCGCAGTTGTTGCCGAGTCCGTTACGGCACCAATGGCATTGTCCACAAGGTACATCCGCACCGATGGAGACGCGGTCACCTTTCTTCACACGTGTCACATTTTTACCGACTTTGACAATTACACCTGAATTTTCGTGTCCGATAATTGTTGGGGGTTTGACTCGGGGATTGCCATGATGGAAGATACGGACATCTGATCCACAAATACTGACTGCTTCGACGCGCATCAGTGCAGAGTCGTTATCTATTTCCGGTTCCGGAACATCTTGTACACTTAGATTTTCAAGGCTTTCAAATATAGCCGCTTTCATAGTTTCCTTTTTTTATTGTGAGTGCCTAATACCCGTTTTCAATTTTATGTTGGATGTATAAGCACCTTTGCATAAAACTCGCTTTTTTCCTTCATCATGTGTAGCATTTTTGTGCCATCTGTTAACGGAACCTTGTGTGTAATCAGCGGTGAGAGGTCCAATTTGCCAGAAGCCACTGTTTGTAGTACTGTTCGCCAATCGTCATCGTTTCCAGATACGCTAAAATCGGAGTTCCATGTTCCTAAGACGCGAACCTCACGTCGCATAAGTTGTGAGATAAGCGATGCGGGTAGGGGTACATCTGCAATAGGGTTACCAAGCAAGACTGCCCTGCCACCGCGCCGCACACTACCTAATGCATGAAGAAAAGTTTGCGGTACTCCTGCTGCTTCAATACAAACATGTGCTCCTTTGCCTTCAGTCTGTGCGTTCACTGCATCAACAGGATCTCCTAATCTGCTGTTAAAGACACTAGTAAAGCCGAGACGTTTTGCTAACTCAAGTTTCTCCGTGACAATATCAAACAAGGATATCTGTGCAGTCCCCATTATCCTTGCCCACTGCGCTACCATCAATCCTATCGGGCCGGCTCCGAAGATTGCTACTGTCTTGTTGACAAACGTATCTTGTACTCTCCGCAAGGCATGGAGTGCTACAGCAGCGGGTTCAGTCTGTGCTGCTTCTTCTAATGAAACGTCATCTGGAACACGGATAATATTCTCTTTCGGTGCGACAACATATTCGGCAAAAGCACCGTCACTTCTCGAACCGAGGTAATCGTAATCGCTGCATTGGACATATTTGCCTCTTTCACAGGCATCACACTTACCACACCAGATCAGTGGAAAAACGACTACCTTATCACCTTCCGTGAAGTCTTCAACACCTGAACCGCATTTATCTATTGTTCCAGCAAATTCATGTCCGCAGACAGTGGGAAAACTGTAAGTGCCTTTAGAGAATACCCTCGGAATATCTGAACCACAAACACCACAAAAGCCGATTCGAATTCGGACCTGTCCTTCAGAGACGTTTGGAATGGGTATTTGTGCTAACCGCAAATCCCCAACATCATACAGGACAAGTGCCTGCATCAAATTGTTATGCATCACACCCTCTTTTGGCAAGTCCAAGTGAAATGGCTTGATGTATTTTTTCTATATTTTCTGAGCGCGAACCTGTTTTATGAAAAACACTACTGCTGCCACCGACTAAGATGTCCGCGCCTGCTGCAACCATTTTCGGTATATTTTGAAAACTGACGTTCCCATCCACTTCAATGGGGATATTCACACCGCGTTCATTCAAAAATGCTTGACAATCCACAATTTTTTGTAGTGTCGCTGGCACCAATTTCTGGCCAGCGAAACCCGGATTGACCGTCATAATGAGCACAAAGTCAAGTCGATCAATAACATACTGCATCGCGAAAAGTGGTGTCGCTGGGTTCAAAGCGACCCCTGCTTTTATACCATGTCCTTGAATTTCTGATAGAGTTCTATCCAGATGCGTTGCAGCTTCTGCATGGACAGCGATTTGTTGAACGCCAATGTCCGCAACTGCTTCCACGAAAAAATCGTTATTTTCCACCATCAGGTGAATGTCGAAATCGCAATCTGTTTTTTGTCGTAATTGGTCAATGAGTGCCAAACCTATCGGCATATTTGGCACGAAGTGTGCGTCCATCAAGTCAAAATGTAGCAGGTTTATTCCCGATTTCTCCAATTCCCGAATGTCTGTTTCCAAATTACAGAGATCGGCACACATCACGGAGGGTGCTATGCGAATCTTTGCCTCTGTGGTATTAGGGTGTTGCCTTTCAGGAGTCGGCAAGTTATTTCTCCAATCCAATCGCAAGTTTACTTATTTTAACATTATAACATGAAATGTGTGAATTGTCAAATTTTGGGGGGTGTTCAGGTGTGCAAAGTTTTTGCACAAACATCCTATTTTCCATTATAGTGCGAAATCAACGGTATGAATCATGGGGAATGTCATGCGCGCATTCGCCCAATGGCATTCCCCGGGTCGTTCCTACAGAAGAGATTGCCTCGCTTGAAGGTTCGTTGTTTTATTCTGAAAGATTGTAGTGGAGCATACCGCGCTTCAGTGTGCCGACGTATAATGTATTTCCATCAATAGCGAGAGAGGTCACTTTATCAAGAATCTCTGATACAATTTGTTCCCATGTGTCATTTACTAATAGATAAATCCCTGTATTCTCAGTAATTCCACAAAGCCATTTATCATCAACAGCTAAGTGTTCCATAACGAGATTTTCACCTGCTGCATCAGTGATAGCTTGCCATTGTGTTTCATTTTTTGACATAGTTACACCAGCATCCGTTGCTACATAGACTTTGGGTCCTAAGCATTTTATATCTTTGAAGGCGATGATAGAAAGTGTTGGTTTTGAAAATCACTTTGTGCTAATTCTACCAAATCCTTGAAAAATTGTGTTGCGCCAACAAAGTTTTCTTGCAGTTCTTCAACATAAGACTTATCTGACGAAGCAGGAGGGTTATTTCTGATATGCCGTAACTTGTTCATTAACATTCTGGAATTCAGGGTTGGCGGACCTTTAATCTGATTTAACGTATTACCATCATCGGAAATCTGATAGAGATTGACTTCATCGGTAACCCTTTCACCTTTTGCATAAAGTATATCATCAGCGTTTATTATTCTGAGGATTTTAGGTTGATCATCTCTTACAGATGCTGTCATTGGTACATCCAGTTTTATGGATTTCCATGATTTTCCTTTGTCGGTAGTTTTTACTATTGTTATCCAAGACTTTGCATAGACTGCTGGACGGGCTTTTTGGGATTTCTCGCTTCCATCATACACGATTAGATTATCTATATTTCGTGTAAACTTCCTTTTTGCGGGAATCTCAACACTGTCCCATGATTTTCCGCCATCACTTGAACGTTTGAAACCTTCGTCACTACCAACATAGATGATACGGTCATTTAATACAGCTGCAGGTGAATAAGAATCCATTGAAGGGGAAACATTGGGTTTCAACGGAGGCAGCCATGTGTCTCCTGCATCAGTTGATGCAACCATACCTTTCTCCATTATCAAGATGTTCTCACCAGTAGCGATTAGCGTTGCATAGGGTGGTTCTCCTTTTATTGGCCAAGCGTTTGTCGGTGTTATATCCTTCCATGTATTCCCTAAGTCCGTTGAACGCAGAATCCACCACGCGCGCTGTCTTCCCTCATTTGCCACGCCAGGAATGAAGTAGGGGTCTATTACCATTACATACAAATAATCTTTCGTTCCTGCAACTGTATGTACATTAACTTCTTCAGGAGTTGGCAATTCTAATCTTTTCCAACTATCATTGCCCTTGCGATAGAGTTCTGTGTCTGATGTCGCAAATAGTGTGTCTTGTATAACTATGATAGAATCGGGTGGGTTTGTAAATTCATCGCTCATCTCTTTCCAAGTTTTGCCTTGGTCTTCAGAACGATATGCTGTTTCTGAGAAAATCAGATAGAAAGTCTTTTCCGTTAACACCAGATCCACCGGATACCAAAACCTTGAACTTGTCCCAGCAGGCATTTCCAGTTCATGTATCAAATCCCACGTTTTTCCGTCATCTTTAGAAGCATAGAATTTATTATGCCACATCATATATAGGATACCGTTCCACTTTGCCATAAGCGTGTCACCATCCACAAAATTTTTTTCTAATAAACTCATATCAATGATATATTCCCAACTTTCACCATTGTTTTTCAATTTGTAGAGGTGTCCCCATCCAGATAAAGTATAAAGTTCACCTTCAGGTGTCGCCAGTAAATTACTTGGATTAACGAATGATTCACGTTCATACTCAATCCACTGTTTTTTAGATATAGAATCGTCTCCAGCGTTATCTTGGACAGCTGCTAATGATACCTCATCTGGATTCTGTTGACTGTTATTCGTATTGCCGGGGCGTTTGCATTACCGAGTTGGCGACGCGCATCAGGTTTTGAATCAAGATTTAGTAAAAGTGGTGCATCAATGAGTTCAACTGTCGTTTCAGTCTGTGCATCTAAGCTATAGGGTTGCTGGAACCGGGTTGAGAATTGGCTGCTTATGCCCAACATTATTACAATTAAGACAGCCCCTGTTGTAGCAACTACCCAAGGGATTAAAGGTTTGCTGGCAGCAGGTGTAGTAGGTTTTAAACGAGCAACTTCTTTTAAAATATTGTCGGTCAGGTTAGGTGTAATTTGAAAATGTTCGAGTGCTTCTTTAATCATCGTTTCCTCCTTCTGTAACCGGTTGCGTGCGCGTTGCAGGCGGCTTTTGATCGTTCCCGCAGAAACTCCGATAAACTTGCTTATATCTTCTATTGTCATCTCACCGAGATAGTGAAGTGTCATGACTGTGCGTTCACTCTCTTTCAGTTTTGCGAGTAGTTTTTTGACAACTTCACGTTGTGCCTCAACAGCAGTTTTTGTCCGTTCTTCAACGACATGTTGGGAATAGAAATCTTTCTCTTGCATTGTGATTTCTTCGTTTTCCAATGGTTGCGTTGGTATCCGTTTTTTGCGGTGCCATGTTGCGCATAAGTTAGCAGTTATTACGTAGAGCCAGCCTGAAAAAAGGGGCGGGTCTCTCAGTGTGTGAAGTTCTTGAAAGACTTTTAGGAAGACTTCCTGTGTAATGTCTTGTGCGATATGGTAATCTTGAGTTTTTCGCCATGCAAGCGCGTGAACTTGTTTTTTGTATTGATTTACAAGTTCGGTAAATGCTGCTTCATCGTCAGCGAGGATTCGTTGGATGAGTTCAACAATGTCATTTTTCATAGCATGCCATCCGTAAGCGATAACTTGATTATTCGCATATTGTAATATACTGACGCAAATTAGATGCAAAACGGTTGCATAATTCTGAAGGGATGAGAAACGTTTTCTACAAGAGACAACATGTGCGCGTCGCGACCAGGAGGTCGCTCCTACCAAAGAAGTTGGACATAACCTCTTACACAAGAACGGTTAAATCGGATGGGTAGAGTATATTTACAATCTTTGTCGGAGTTTGAGGGTTCTGAGCCATCTTTGTGCTTGGGGTATTGAGGTGTCAAAGGGTTCTTTCATCTCGAAGCATTCTGTTTGTCCGGCGTAGATGTGGTGCCAGTCGACGATGCAGGGCATCTTCTGTTTTTTAAGGTTTCGCATCAGATAGCCTCGAACTCTTGCGCGGGTGTCACGGGGGGCATTGCTGATTGCATGGCTAATTTGCTGGTCGGTGATAACACGTCTCATGCAGCCTTCGCTTTGAAGTGCGTAGAAGATGCTGCTATTGGGGTCAATATTGTGGTATTCTAAATCAAGGCTTTTGAGCCATGGGTCATCCCATGTCAAGTTCTCTTCTGCGATTAATGCGTCAAGGAACCATTTTTTTGCTGCCCAATCCAGGCGTGTGGTGAGGCGTGTCCAGTCTATTTCCAGGTCATTCAGCACGGTTTCCCATTCGGTGAGGAGCCAATCTGTTGTTTCGTCAGGCTGGATCAATGTGTCTTTGACAAAATTGAGGTATTCACGTTGAATGTCAATAGCGGAAATGGTTGTTCCGTTCTGTAGCTCCACCTCCCATGCCAGAGAGGTATCTCGTGAGATATGTTTGATAGCGGCGATAGGGTCTAAGAGGTCGAGATGGGGTATCGGCAGTTTTTCACCATGGAGTTGATAGTACCGCTCGATTGCATCAAGGACGAGTACGGTGGTTCCGACTTTCAGTGCGTTTGCGTATTCTGACATATTAGTGTCGCCGACGAGTAGATGGAGTCTACGATATTTGGTATAGTCGCTGAGTGGTTCGTCCCGTGTATTGATGATTGCGCGGCTGAACTGTATCCATTCATAGATTTCGGTAACGATGTGGTCTGCCCTTTGTGAGATTTGGTATCCGCTGAAGTCGTCGACGGTATATTGTCCATCGCCAAATTCCAGGATGTCGTCGTATCCGCCGACTCTTCCTGCTCCTGCGAAGATTTGTCGTGTAACGAAGAAGGGTAGCAGTGTTGGAATAACGATTTTATAGAAGGGGACATCGCGTCGTGCTTGGAAGTTTTCGTGGCATCCGAAAGTTGCGCCTGTGTAATGGTCTATGTTGTTTTTGTAGAAGGCGACGTGTGCGGAGATGCCGGTGTCTTGTAGGATTGCGGTGATGACGTGTTCGATGGCTTTATCGTAAGCGATAAGGTCGAAAAGTGTTGCGCATTCTGGTGTGGCATATTCAAGGTGCCCCATGTCGATATAGAGTCTGCCGCCGTTGAAGAGGAACCCGCCATTACCGGGCGGTTCACCCCAATCACGATAATGTAGATCGGGGATACCGAGTTCAAGATTTTTGAAGGTATAGTCTCTGACACGTGCAGCGATGCCCTCAGGTGAGACTTTGATGCGTTGTGCCTGTATTGTTTGTGATTGGATCATACACCCGAATTCGGTTTCGATTCCCATTATCCTGTGTGTCATGGGTTATTCCTCAATTGGTAGTTGGCTATTCGTCAAAATCTTTTTTTGAAGATGTCAATTTGTTTTGCGTGCGGTATGGATTTCGTCTTGTGTGAGCAGTCGGAATTTGGTATCTGCGGGTAAGTTTGTATCCAATATCCCGACCTCAATTTCGCCTTCCTTTAATTCTGTTTTTATGATTTCGTGTATCTGTTCGTCAGTGACTTTGGTGTTTTCTTCAGCGTCCTCGAAGCGTTTGCTAAGCCTTTTTCCGACAGCCCAAGTATTGAGTGCTAATTTGAGTGCGGTGTTTAGGTCGCGTTCTGAATTAGTTTGTGCGGCAGTGAGGTATTCTTGCATTGCGTTTTCTATTTCCAAAGTGCCGCCTATAACAGCCGAGTCGTGTTGTACCTTTACGTTTCCGTCATAGTTGATATGTGTGAATTGTGTTTTGGCCTCCCCGTTTCCGATTTCCACGAGTAGCATTTTGATGATGTATGCTTCCCCGACGATTGCCTCAAATGCTTGTTTGAAGGTATGTGCTAAGACGTAATGTGTGAGTCTATGTAGGTTCACATCTTCTGTAGCACTTTGGAAGGATTGTACGCTTGCGGTGTCGGTGACGAGCATGCGTAGTCGTTCAATGTCTGCGGGGTGTCCGATTGCGGAAAGTGCGATTCGGTCATGAACTTCAAATATTTTCTGTGCCCCTTTTGTAACAGTCAATAGGAGGCTGCCTTGTGCATAGGGGAGTCCGACGACGGGGCTTCCGAGTCTGAGTTGGTCTTCGATGTAGTCGCGCCGGTCCTGAATTGCTTCAATCCAACGGTACGGCAAGTCGCGCATTATGTAGCCTCCGCGTAACATTCTTTTAGGTATTTATCGGATAGTGTTTCCACACCTAGTTGTGTTATGGTTTTGACAGTGGGGAAGATTTCTGCTTTTGCGTTGTATCCACTGGTAGCTGCGTCATATTCGCTTGCGGTGTCGAGTAGTCTTAGAATGGTGATAGTTGCGGTGCGTTGGTCCATGTGTTCTAAACGAGTTTCTCCCCATCGGTCGAGGTAACGTAGGACACCGCGTATCCAGACTGAACCGGAACCTGTTGTAGCGAAATCGACGTTTTCAAAGTGTGCGCCGAGTGCGTCGTAGAAGTATATTTTACCGCTATTCTCAGTTTCGTCGGTTTGTGGAGCGTATAATGCAAAAATGGGGATAACCGCCCCGATGCCTTGCATTGCCATTGGCAGGTTATCACGGATAAGCCGTGAAAGTGTTCGGAGTTTACCTTCCACACTGAGTTCTTGTAGTTGGCTGCGGCGGAAATATTGGAAGGAGTGTTTTAGGACTCTTGCGATTTCGTACGCCATTGCAGGTGCGCCGGAGATTGCGAGTACGGAGTGTGTATCGATTGGTAGGACTTTCTCAGCGCGGTCATGAACGACGGAAGTGCCTGCGGTTGCGCGCCGGTCGCCTGCGATGATAATACCGTCATTGTAACGCATTCCGACAACTGTTGTGGCTTCCGTTAATTCTAACGTATGTGCTTGCGTTGGTATCTGAAAAGTTTCCCGCATTGCATTTTTTGTACCTTGTAAAGTATTAAGTGTTGCGTTTAGTTTGGCATCTGATGCGTTGGGAGTGGTTTTCGTATCACCGTGCAAGGTGTCTGCGTGTTTTAGTAGGCTGAGAAAGTCGCCTTTATGGTTCATTATTCCCCTGTCCTTTGTCGGTATCGCCTTGATTGGTCTTTGTCAACGCGTCGCATCCGTTTGAGGAGTTCTTGTGTGTCGGGTCTATTGACATCGGGGCGTTTTGGTGCGTTGCTATCGTCTCCGCCATCGTCGGGACCGATTGGTTTTACGGGTCTCTGTTTTCGTTCTGGGAAGTAGACAGTTTGGGCTTTCATTGGTATATCTCCTTTTTTTGTTTTTGTGGAAGCAGCTTAATATTACAGCGTATCTCATAAATGCAACTTTGTCCAAATTCATCAAATCGCGTGTTTGGTAAATCGGGGTTAGAAACCCCTCCTGAGATTTATGAGATGCGTTAGTGTGACCTTCTCCTACAAGATAGGTTAGCTTAAACCGAGTTTTTCAACGAGGGTTTGAGGGTTAGGGGATAAGTCAAGAGCTTCGTTATACTTTTGTGCAATTTCAGGATTTGCGAGTGAGTTCATATTGACGGTAACGGGTTTGCCATTAATTTCGAACGTTATGCTGTCCCATTGGACAGTTTTGATTGCGTCTTCAAATTTGTTTAGTGATTTTCCACGGAAGTATGCGCGCGTGTCCAACGGTGGTGTGTGCATGGCGTTATGCACCTGTTCATCGGTTACGACTCGTTGCATTTGCAATCCGTAGAACAAACCTTCTTCTAAATCGATGTTGTGGTATTCTAAATCGATGCTCTGTAGCCATGGGTCGTCCCATGCGATGTCTTCGGCTTCAACGAAGGTTTCTAGTAGCCATTTTTTTGCGACCCAATCGAGACGGTCGGTAAGTATCATGGGATCGTTTTCGAGCGCGTTGAGTGTTTCCTCCCATTCTTTTAGTACCCATTCGGTATCGCTATTTTGGTTTGCGAGATGTTTTTGTGCGAGTTCTAGGTATTCTCTTTGATGGTCAATAGCGGAGATCATTTTTCCATCAATTTTTTGTAGCATCCATCGATACGTTTGGTCGTGAGAAATGGTTTTGATGGTATCGATGGGATTTGCGATTGCGCAAGATGCGGGGATAAGCCGCTGTTCAATTAGGTCTATTATGAGTGCGGTTGTTCCTACCTTGAGTGCAGTTGCGTATTCGGACATGTTTGCGTCTCCGACGATTCCGTGAAGTCTGCGATATGTTGCGGGGTCAGCGTGCGGTTCGTCTCGTGTGTTGACGATTGGTCGTTTGTGCATTGTGTCCACACTTGCTTCGACGTGAAAGAAGTCGGAGCGTTGTGTGAGTTGAAAATGTCCGGGAGTTGCGAGTCCTGCTTCAGTTTCGATACCTATTTTGCCGGCACCTGCGAAAATCTGTCGTGTTACAAAAAACGGGAGGATGCTTGCTTTTAGGTAACTAAAAGGGACTTCTCTTGCCATTAGGTAGTTATCGTGGCATCCGTAGCTATGTCCATAAAAGTCGGTATTGTTTTTGTATAATAGGACGCGTTGTCCGAGTTCATTACTTCGTCTTTCAGCACATTTATGGAGTATTCTTTCGCCAGCTTTGTCGTGTGCGACGAGGTCAAAGAGGTTTTGGCATTCTGGTGTTGAGTACTCTGGGTGTGCGTGGTCGTTGTAGAGTCTTGCGCCGTTGACAAGTATTCTGTCACTTTTGATTTCTCGGAATGATCGTCCGGGTTGATTCGCGAATCGTTCTCTGTCTTGTTTTTCCTCCTCCACTTCATCAGGGTGGTTGTTGAGTTGTTTTGCTCGGAATCCGCGTTCATCTCGGAACGGGTCTTCGCCGTTGTAATCCCATTGGGGCAAAAACGGTTCTCTTCGATAATTTTTTATAAGTTCAATGGACTCCTTAACGGGGTCAATCTGTTCAGCATTTTCGAGTGTGATACCGTATTCGGTTTCTATTCCAAAAAGTCTGTGCATGCTTTATTTCTTTCTTTTGTGTTCCAATAACTGCGTGATGTTGCAGGCTGAAGTCATGAATTAGATGACCGGGCTCGGTGTTTTTCTGGGTTCTCTTTTTTCGGATTGAATAGGCGTAACTTTTACGACATTGACGGGGTCGTAATCCAATAGTTTTAGCCAATCCTCTGTCGCCTCTGTGGGTGGGAAGATATCATTTTCGCTGAATTCTGCGTTGAGAGCGTCTATGAGATCGTCTGAGGAGATGCCAGTTTCTGTATTTGGGTCAGCGATTGCGCGTTTCATTGCGGTTTCTTTCGCTCTTTGTACGATAGACTCAATGATTGCGCCACTACAGAGATGTCCACGGTAGAGGATATCACGTCGTCCACTTCGTAGTGCGACTTCAAGGAATCGGTTTTCAGTTGATTCGCGAAACATTTCGTCAACGACTTGTGTAATCAACCCGTCAATAATTTCTTTATCAGCAATTTCTTCTGTAACGTTTTCAATGGGTAGTTCGGGTGTGAGATAGATACTGAATATATCTTTTGCGGCCTCTTTATTGGGGCGTGTTACTTTTATTTTTCTATCGATTCTACCTGGTCGTAGGATTGCTGGGTCGATTAAGTCGGGTCGGTTTGTTGCGAGTATGATGACGACCTCTTGCAAAGGTTCTATTCCGTCCATTTCTGCGCAGAACATTGGTACGAGTGTGTTTGAGATGCTGTGTGATCGCATAGCGCGGCGAGTTCCCAAAATAGATTCAGCTTCATCAATAAAGACAAATGCGAGTTTTCCTTCAGCTCGTTTTTCGCGTGCTGCGAGGAAGATTTCTCTGACTTTTCGTTCAGATTCCCCTAACCACATGTTTAGTATTTCAGGGCCTTTGATGTGTAGGAAAGTGCCTTCAATTTCTTCTCCGGTTTCAGTTTTGAGGCGTTCGGTAAGGTTGTAAGCAGTAGCTTTTCCGATTAGGGTTTTGCCGCAGCCTGGTGGGCCGTGGAGTAGAAACCCTTTTGGTACAGTATATTGAAATCGTTTGAAGAGTTCGGGGTGTAATATTGGTTGTTCAATAGTGTCTTTAATTCGTTGTATAGTTTCGTTGAGTCCACCGACTTTTGACCATGGGATTTGTGGTACTGCTTCAAGCGCGTAGTCGTTGCGTTCTTTTGATGCGATACGTTCTATTGCGACTTTTAGGCTGGCATCGAGTCGGACTTCGTCTCCTGTTTTTAGTTTAATATCTATGAGGTTGGCAGCGCGTTCTATAATAACGGATTGTAGGCTGGGTTCAGATCCGACTCGGAGTCTCCCGTCTGGTAGTACGTCGGCAATTTTAGCGATTGGTCCAGATTCGTTATATCCGAGTTCTCCGACGACGACAAATGCTTCATTTAGGAGTACGCTAATGCCTTTTTTTAGGTTTTTTGTTTCTAGTTTTGGGTCGATATTTGCATAGTATTCGGAGCCGCCGACGGTAACGCGTGCGGTTTCGTCTGTTGGGACTGCGAGGAGCGTTCCGATACGGTTCGCTGGAGCAGTCAGTTTTTCGATTTGTTCTTCCATCTCAGAGAGTATGACTTTTGCTTCCTGTTCGATGGCTCGGACTCTGTGTCGGAATTCGCCTTCGTCGTTGATGATAGATCGGCGCAGTTCAATCAACCAGCGTCTTCTTCTATCTTCCACTGGGGTCTCTGATATGATTTGATGTATTAGTTGTAAGGAATAACCGGAGCTTGTGACATCTTCTTCAATAATAACATCGTCGTCAATTGGGTCATACTCGTATCGGTTCTGTTCTGTGGTTCGTCGAGAATATCCGAGGTTTGTTGTATCTTCTTCGATATCCTCATCTTCGTCGAGTTCCAACTGATCTTCGGTTTCGATTGATTTTTGGTCGTATCGCCTTCTGCTATCCTTACTGTATTTCTCTTTTTCGTCGTTATACTTCTCTTTATCGTTCATTTTGAACGCTCCTCAGACAGAAAAGGGTGGCTATGCGAAAGAGTTTACCACATTTCCAAGTTATTTTGCGAATTTTATTTCATGTTAGCAAATATATCAACAATATTCGTTTTTTTTAGCAGATTCTGCTAAAAAGTTGGCTCAATTGTGGCAATTGTCATTAGTGTATCATATTTTTTGAAAAAGGTGCAAGTTAAAAGTTTATGTTTAAAGGGTTTTTGTGTCTTTTGTTTGAAAGCGATTTTATTTTAGGTATGGTGCGGTTAAAGATGATGCTACAAAGAAGAGACACAATCTGCCAGATGATGCTACAAAGAAAAGACACAACCTGCCAGATGATGCTACAAAGAAAAGGTGTTATGCTTAACGACAAGACGCGTTTGTAGTCGTGCGATTCAATTTGGACTACAAACGCGTTGGACTTCAAACGCGTTTGTTTTTGGTCTATTTTTGACAGTGGTGCTATGTTTCTCCGTTCCATTCTAATGGACGATTATCCAGATAGGGTTGTAGCAATTCACGTAGTCTTCGGTGTGCATGGTGTAGGTGTGTTTTGACTGTTCCCTCTGATCTGTTTATTAGGTCAGCGATTTCTTTTATCTTTAGTTTCTGGTCATATCGTAGTTTGAAAACGTGCTGTTGTTTCTCAGGAAGTTGTTGTACTGCCTTGTTAATAATATCTCCGAGTTCCTCCATCTCAACGCGATGAGATGGGGATGGGTATTTGCTAATCAGCAATAGTTCTTCGGGTTTTGCGGTTAATTCGTCAAAGGTGATAGTTTTATTTCTATTCTGTTGTCGTAGATAGTCAATACAACAATTTATAGCAATTCGGTATAGCCAGCTATAGAATGCCGACTCGCGTTTGAATTTAGGTAATGCTTTATATGCCTTCAAGAAAACATCTTGGCAGAGGTCTTTTGTTGTTTCTGTGTCTTTGATGTGTCTATAGATGAGATTTGCTATGCGTGTTTGGTATTTTAGGACGAGTGTGTTGAAAACTGCTGTATCTCCGTTTTGAAATCGGGTTACCAGGTCGTGTTCATCGATTAGGTCAATTTCATCTGCAGATAATAGATAGGGCTGCCTTTTTGTGTCTGGCATTCTAATTCTCCTTACTATGTCTATACATAGTTTTGTTACGTCAATTATGGTAAATTTAATTCTACATTCTGAGTTGTAGGAGCGACCTCCCGGTCGCGACCGGGAGGTCGCTCCTACCGAAGAGGTGTATAATTATTTTAATAATTCACCATAGATATTAGTACCTTTGACTTGCTTTGGTTTATACACCTTTTATGCTAATAAGTTTCTTGTTTCTGTTTGGTTAGACAACTCATTTTGTGTTTTTGTTCAAATACATGGAAGATAGTTGTAGAGAGCACACGGTCGCGACCGGGAGGTCGCTCCTACAAAAGAGAGGCACCTCAATCGGCAATAAAAGTGGAATTCCTTAATGAGACAATATTT
>JAAXHO010000056.1:0-9924 GCA_012270795.1 Candidatus Poribacteria bacterium | reverse complement strand
GTCATTTTCAGGGATTTACCCCCCTTTATTCCCCCGCAAGCGAGGGGAAATGCGTAAGTCCTGTATTTTTTAGAAATGGTATAACATTGACACTTATTTTTGGGTTATGGCTTTCTGGGTGCTGGTAATTTGTTCAGTCGTGTTAGGTGTGACATTTATAGCATGTTGGTTTTCATTGATTGCGTTGTATGTAGCGATTGTTTTCAGGATGTTGTGTGCTAAGTTTAGATGCTTTATCAATTCTTTTGGATTCTGTTCATGGAAAATAGTATCTTGACATAGCCGTAGAGGGTTTCTAATTCCATGACGATTTTGTCATCAATATTTGGTTTTTCACCTCGGTAGTATTCTGAAGTATTCATTTCGTGTTTGTGTAAATAGTTTACGGTATTTTGTGGGGAATTGGTTGTGGGTGATGTTTAGTCTGCGTAGTCGATTTGATAGACTATCTTTTAGTCCCTTGGTATAGGTCTGAACGTGATCGGTAATGTTGATAAGTTATTGTTGTTCGGTGATTTCCCTTTGCGTAACTATGTTTTCTCCTTCTTGAGCCATTTCTTTTAGACTTTTCAATTCCGCTTTTAGCGATGAGATCCGTTCGCTCATGTTATAAGAGGAATTGTTTATTACGTCTTTGATTATCTCTTTCAATAAATCTTCTACGATTTTAATTGGGATTTTTTCGGAATATTCTTTTGTGCATGCCACTGCTATATCGTATAAGAATTCTTCCATAAATGCTTCAACAACGTCAACTCTTTTCATATACTTTGCGAAACATTTTACGGCAAATTCTTTGTGTTTTTCTTCAAATTTCATGGGTTGCTTCCTCCTTAAAAGTTACTAAATGGACACTTTTTTCGTTTTTTTGGCAACTTTTAATATTTTGACTAAAACGCAGTCGTAGTAAGGGTTTATAGGCATTTTTTCTGTCAATATTTGATAAACAAAAAAATTAATTTTCGGAAAGTGTAACATTTTGTATTTTTTCTTTTTAGTTTGAAAATTTGGGTTGATTTTGTACATAATGTTAATATCGATTGCGAAAATATTTTATTCTGTTTTGCTATGTAATTCTCATTGTAACATGTATAAAATGGCGTTGTCAAGTAAATTTTGATAAAATGTGAATATTTTTTCATTTTTTTTTGAATCGCGGAGTGCGCGGAATTCGCAGAAGACACGGAAAAGATACCTGCAATAAGTTGTATCGCGTAGGACAAGCGTTTTCTAAGCAATACAAGATGCAGAGGTCCTATCCGAGAAATCAGTGATTCTGACAAAAAGAGTGACAAAAACTTTACACACCCCGTGTTTCAGAGGCATTCAATTGTCGAAATGTACTATTGTAGGAGGGGTTTTCAACCCCGAATTTCTCCATCTTCTGTAGGAGCGACCTCCCGGTCGCGACCAGGAGGTCGCTCCTACCTTAGGAAACATAAGTTAGAATGTGTGCTTAATCGACAATTGAATGCCTCTGTCCCGTGTTTGCTTTTGCTTGACAAGTGGGTTTATCTATTGTAAAGTGTTTATATTGCATTGTCCTTAAGGAATACCGCATGCGCCGCTTTAGCATTCAGACCAAAATTGTTCTTCCTTTTTTATTTTTATTCGGAGTTATTAGCGTCATTGTGCCGTTGTTGACGGTGGAGTTGTTCGCGTGGAAATACAGTGAGCAGTTTACGCGTGAGACACAAGGCTGGCTTGATGTCATTATAGAAACAGGCTTTATTACGGAAGATATTGAGAAAGTCAAGGAGGCTTATAGTGTAGAGGTCATGATTTTTGGTTCGGATTTTACGATGAATGCAAGCACACTGAGAGAACTTCCTGCTTCTGAACAGCAACTGGAAGTTCTTGCTGAAAGTATGCGTTTGGAACAGGTGAAACAATCGTTCCAAAAAGGGGATGCTACCCATGTCACCTACGATGTTAGGCTTGGTGGGAAGCATTACAAGGTCTTTTATCATTTGTTGTCTCTTGGTAGATATTATTGCTTGCTGCGTCCGATGGATGAAATTTCGGAGGCGAAGCGGACACTGACGTTGTATATGTTAGGCATTGCTATTCTTGTTATGGGTCTCGTTGCGTGGATCAGTCATCGTATTGGCAAGAACATAACCGAACCGATTACAAATTTAGTCAGTTTTACTGAACAGGTTGCTGAGGGGAACCTTGATGACCAGTGTGCGATTAAAACGCAGGACGAAATTGGTGATTTAGCCATTGCGTTCAATCAGATGACGCGAGACTTGAAGCAATCTCGGGATAAGTTGGTTCAAGCGGAGCGTTTAGCGACAGCGGGAAAGATGTCAGCGTCTTTTGCGCATGAAATTAGAAATCCTTTATCGTCTATGCGGATGTTGTCGCAAATGTTATTGCAGAAGCCGCAGGTGTCAGATGAACAGCGTCAATCGTTGGAATATATCCTTGAGGAGATTGAGCGGATTGACACGATTGTGAAAGGTTTGATGGATTTTGCGCGTCCTACGACCCTCAATCTTGAACGACAATCGTTAGTGCCAGTATTACAAAGTGTTTTAGCATTGATGGAAGCGAACTTAACACATCATCAGCTTCGGTTGGTTTTAGAACTTGACGCGGAACTTCCTGACTTTGCGTTTGATGCTGACAAGATTAAACAGGCATTTATGAATGTTGTTTTGAATGCGATGGAGGCGATGGCTGAAGGTGGCACTGTTACTGTGTCTGCATTCAAACAGGAAGCTTCGGTATGTATAAAAGTTATGGATACAGGTATTGGCATATCTGAAGCGGATATTGCACAGTTGTTTGAGCCGTTTTTTACGAGCAAACCGAAAGGAACCGGACTTGGGCTGGCAAATGTAAAACGTATTTTTGCGGAACATGGGGGAGCGGTTGAGATTGAAAGTGTGTTGGGTGAAGGCACTACGGTGTTGATGTGGTTACCGCTGAATATGCGGCGGACATCTTAGCCGATAAGTGGCATTGGCGTTAATTTGATAGGAAAACCGACAAGTCACGTGAAAACACCTTGAGTGCTTCAATTCGGGAATTTAGGAATGCTTTGAGTTTTCCCCACTGGATCGGTTGTTTGCCAACGGGTGAGACTGCATGTGCATCATCACTGATCCAATCTACTGAAGCATAAAGTCCGGATTGTTCTGTTAAACGCGTAATTTTACTTGTCTTAGTATCGTACTTATAAATATTAAAATCTGTTGGAGCTAAAGCATGTTGGTTTAGCTTTCTCTCAGCCGCACTAAAAACTACTGATTTTCCATTATCCATCCAAGCATTATCGTAGGGTCTCAAATTGTTTGGGATGTTAATCTTTTGGACTGTTTGCTTCTCAAGTCGTAAATGAAATAGTAATATCCTTGTGGAATATAGTGTAACACACCATCTATCAGATCGAGTTTATCCCGATCTTCTGTGTACAGTATCTGTTTTCCATCAGGTGACCATCTCGGGTTCCATCTGCTAATAATCAAACCATCTTCCGGCGGTGGCGGTAAGAGATCTCGGGCATTCCGGCCGTTATCACCCATGATCCAAACATTGCCGCCAGACATTCCTGCAACAGGGATTGTCGTAAAAACAATTTGTTTGCCGTCCGGCGACCACGCAGGGGTATTCACACCAAGATCGGAGATCTTTTTGACCTTGCCACTCTCAATATCCATTACACAAATGCTATGTTTTTTATTATCGTTGTCTATTCTCTCATATCTTCTAAAAACGATATATTTACCGTCGGGTGAAAACGATGCGTGTAGATCCCTACCGTCAGGTTGTATAGGTTCTGTGAGTTCCCGAATATTGGTGCCGTCTGCGTTCATAATAAACAGATGTACCTTTTGACTATCATTCAGTTTCACGCGTCTTTCAAATACAATCTGTTTTCCATCAGGTGCCCAACGGGGCGAACGTGGTGATAATGTATCAGTTAGCAGTGTGGTGTTGCTGCCATCATCGTCCATCACATAGATACCACTTAAATTATCGGTGTCTTTGAAACTAAAAACTATTTTAGCATTTGCCACTGTGCACAAGAACAGTAGGATAAGGCAGAGGGACGTAAAAAATATACGTATTATAACCTCCTTGGATAATGGAAGGGGTGTGAGATGTCCCCCTTCCATCTCAATAATTGTTATTCACGTGTAAACGTTTCTGTATTACCGGCATCCCAATTATCTATGGTGTATTGTTTGTGGAGAAGTAATCGTCCTGGATTTCTAACCCAAACATCACCGCGCACTTCAAGCTTAACGTATGCGATAGAGGTATATTCTCTCTCTTGTATTCCCTCATCAATAGAGATCGAAAAATCTTTGATTGAATTAGCTGAAGTATAAGGTCCATAACGTTCATCCTTTTTGATCTTACTTAAACCTTCTGGTTCATCCCATACCAACTTGTTGACGTTGGGACCTGTTACCTGATGTCTGAACCGGTAAAATCTGTACCTATCAAGTTCGGAAATACCATGGTTGTAAGCAGAAACATAACAATCTATGCTAATATAAGGATGTTTATAATATTGTCGGGTGAGTTCAGCATATCCCAACACATCGGTTTTTTTATAGCCTTCTCTTATCTTTGGTTGATAGACAGTAAGGGTGTAGGAATCAGTAACCATGACCGCATTCGCATCCATAGAGTAAGCAATTGCTTTAATGGTATACTTTGTCCCTTTGAGGGTACCGTTGAGCCAATATGGCCAAAAATAGGCTTCGACCTCATTGTTATCACTATCGCCATAACTTGATTTTTGGTGAACACCATCAATATACCACTCTACAGAGTAGTACGGTTTTGATGTTTTCACACAAGCCAGATGCCATATACCTTGCGAATACCCATAATTATAGTCTTCATAGATTCCATCGTAGGATTCCATTTCCATTTCAAACTCGACACCATTGCCATAACATGTAAAACTGAATAAAAAAGTTGCAGTAAGTACTGCTGCAATCAGGGTTGTTTTGACCTTCAAATTTAATAACATTTTGAAATCTCCTTTTCAAAATTGATAGATTTTATTAAGGAGATGTACTCTATTTTAGCACGTCTCCTGTTTGTGTGTAAACAAAAAACAAACATTATATCGTTGAAGTGGTAGTACCGTTTTTCTGTTTCTAATTCGGTAGAGACACACCGAAATGCTCACGCACTTTTCTGACGATGGCACGTTTTCGAGACTTCACTGTGCTTTCAGGGATACCTAACTTTTCGCCAATCTCAGCGGATGTCCATTTCTCTAACCACAATTCAACGACATCTTTATAAATAGGATCCATTGCATCTATAACTTCAAACACCTCGCTGTAGCGAAGTTCCTTGCATGCATCCTGGTCTAAGGCAGCTGCGTGCTGTTCTTGTGCGGTTACCAATAAATTTTGGCGTTTTTTCTCTTTTCGCCAATAATCTTTGCATTTGCTACGAACAACCTGCTTGATCCATTTATCAACGGCATTGATGTTTGCGACACCTTTTCGACGGAACCGTCGGACGATTGCGAGGCGGACATCGCCATACACATCATCAGCTGCATCGGAGTTCTTCACTTCATCACGTATGATTGCCTTTATTAATGGGTCATACTTTAGAATAAGTCCATTAACAGCATCAAAATTGCCGTTATGAATCCGTTTTAGTAAGAAAGCGTCTGAAGTAGAAGATAACATTTTTCCCCTCTCTTTACATTAGAATATGATGTTATTCACGTTACGCAACGTGGAAATAGACCAAAAAGATTACTATTTGTAAAAATTATTTTTAAAAACCGCTTTTTTTGGAAAAAAGTTGAATGGTTTGGCTACGATACAGTTTTTTATTGAGGAAAAACGGTTAATTGCTTATAATGGAGGGCAAAGTTATCGCATTCACAATAATAAGGATGGATTGATAGTGACAAGAATAGAAACACCGCGTCCTGAGTATCCGCGTCCCGATTTTCAGCGCGGTACGTCTGAGGGCATTGATTGGATAAATCTGAACGGCACGTGGGAATTTGCGTTTGACCCTGATGATGTCGGTGAAAAAGAGGAATGGTTTTCGTCAGGTCCTGCTGACTTTTCATTGGAAATACAGGTGCCGTATCCTTGGGAAAGTCTTGCGGCGTGGGGAGAAGAGGACCGTGCTGATAGTGCGACTTATTTAAGCACAAATGCGTATCTTAAACCGGAAGGGATCACATGTGGTGGTCTTATCAATAGTGGGAATTATAAGGGGGAGCCTCGACACACGATTGGGTGGTATCGTAGGACAGTCTCCATTCCAGAAAATTGGGGAGACAAAAGGGTTATTTTGAAGTTCGGTGCTGTTGATTGGGAAACGACACTTTGGGTGAACGGCAAGGTCATCGGTGGTTATGGTAACGGGTATCTTCCGTTTGAGTTTGACATCACAGATGCGTTGACACCTGGCGAAGCTGCTACGATTGTTGTGCGTGTGTATGATGCACAAGACCACGGGGAACAACTTGCGGGGAAACAGATAGGCTGGTATACCCGCACGAGTGGCATTTGGCAGACGGTCTACCTTGAACCGAGAAATGCAACTTACATCAAGCAGTGTCTTATCACACCAGACATTGACAATAGCAGTGCTACTTTTGACGTGTCGGTTGATGGTGAGATTGCGTCTGGGACTGAATTGCAATGGGAATGTGAGGACTTGAAGGGAGGTGTGGCTGCTGGAGAAAAAACAGAATTCACTGTAGAGATTCCGCCTGAAAAACTACGACTTTGGGATGTAGATACACCAAACCTGTATAATGTCACACTGAAGTTGGTATCAGAGGGAGCTGTTATTGATAGGATTTACACCTATTTTGGTATGCGGAAGGTGTCTATTGAAAAAGCACCGGGTGGCGATTATACCTATATTTATCTTAACAACCGTCCGATATACCTGCTTGGTGCGCTTAATCAGTCGTTTAATCCGGAAGGGGTTTATACCTTCCTGACCGATGAGGCGATTCGAATCGATGTTGAACGTGCTAAAGAATTCGGTTTCAATTTCCTTCGCCTACATATAAAAATGGATGAGCCGCGTCTCTACTATTGGGCAGATAAATTGGGGCTGCTTTTTATGTGTGATATACCAAACTTTGGTCGTTACACGGAAAAGGCAAAAGCCAGATTTAAACAGACACTTCGCGGTAACATTGAACGCGATTTTAATCATCCATCCATTATTTCATGGTGCAACTTCAATGAAACATGGGGACTTGGTGGGGGAGGTTACAAGGAGCAAAAGGATCATCAAGAATGGGTGCGGGAGATGTATCACTATGCGAAATCTCTTGACCCGACTCGTCTGGTTGAGGATAACTCTCCCTGCTTATATGACCATGTAGAAACTGATATCAACTCGTGGCATTTTTA
Organism: Candidatus Poribacteria bacterium; assembly: GCA_012270795.1. Classification (GTDB taxonomy): domain Bacteria; phylum Poribacteria; class WGA-4E; order WGA-4E; family WGA-3G; genus MSPOR6. The sequence continues at coordinate 2,545 of JAAXHO010000056.1, read as the reverse complement.
TATCAACAATTATCAGCATGCGAAGGACCATATCGCTAATGTTGTGGAACAGACGTATCCTGGTTCAAAGTTTAACTATACCGGTGATAACACACAAACGAATGTGCCTTTGATTAATAGTGAATATGGTGGTATTAGTGCTGGTGCTGGCGATAAAGATGTCGCGTGGTGTTTTAAGTATCTGACAAATGAGTTGCGTCTGCATACGAAAATCTGTGGATACGTTTATACTGAGTTGCAGGATATTGAGTGGGAACATAACGGCTTTATGAACTATGATCGGTCAGTAAAGGAATTCGGATACGATTACAATGACATCAATAATCTTGATTTTATTGCGATTGACTATCCGCCCGGCACCACTGTTGCTCCTGGTGAAACGATAACGGCAGACATATATACCAGTCACTTTTCATATAAGACGATTAACGGCACAACGTTCCATTGGCAGTTGGATACGGTTGAGCAAGATGGTGAACTGAAGCGTAGACGCGTGAGTGGAAGTGTTGGTATTCCGTTTCCGCAGTATCAGGTAGAGAAGGTGCATCAACTTGAGATTACCATCCCAGAGATGAACTCATCTGTTGGGACACTCCATGTTTGGGTATCTGATGAAACGGGTGCGGTTGTTGCTCGCAATTACATTAATTTTGAGATATTCACAGAGAACGTTCCTGGGCTCACATCGCTTCCACATCTGCCGGGTGATATATCTAAGAGCAAATGGGATTCTGGTTCGGAGGTAACGGAACAGCGTTTTTCTGCGCAAGGCGTAGGTTATGTTGAATATTTGATACCGCTGCCAGAAGAGATCAATCCGGACGAAATCTCAAAGATGGAACTGGTTTTTGAGGCATCTTCATGCAATGGTGGTTCACGTCAAACGGAACCAGAAAAGTATCCTTCAGATGTAACGGTTTCTGTGAACGGGCATGCGTTGGAAACACTGACACTTCCGGATTGTCCTGCGGATGCTCGCGGTGTGCTTACCTATATTCATGAAAATTTGGGTAACTATGGATATCTCTATCGTATTCAATTAGATAAGGAGATGTGTTTGAATGGTGGTTCAGCAGATACGCTGACTGTGCGTTATGAAGTGAAAGGCAATGCAGAAAACAGGGGCGGACTGACGCTCTACGGTAATCGTCGGGGTAGGTATCCGACAACACCCCATATTCGCATTACATCATAGGAGGACTTTTTGAATGTCAACACACCAGTTTCTATTTACACGTAATCCTGGTTTGGAGGGTTCTTGGCCCTTCGTCCACGAACAGATGGTCAAACGACTTGAAGAATTGGGTGTAACACTTGTTCTGAATACGACCAGTAAAGACCCTATCCACGAACAGGTGGACTTGAGCGATATGGTTGGAATTTCACAATGGGGTGGTAGGCTTACTGACGCTTGCATTGACAATGCCCTGAAACTCAAGGTTGTCGGTACAATGACAGACAACACGGGACATGGTATTCCATACGCGAAACTGCAGGAACGTGGTATCCCTGTGATTGAATCTACACGTGCTTGGTCGCAATCTGTTGCGGAATGTGCTTTTGGACTTGCTTTGTCTTCGTTGCGGCGGACTGCGCAGTGGCACATGCAGATGGCGCAAGGTGAAAAACTGTGGAATTGGAGTGATCCTATATGGGGGGCGAAAAAACTTCCCGTTGCACATCAGTTTTGTGATGATCCGGACTTTGTGAACGGGGATCTCGGTACGAAACAGATTGGGGTGATAGGACTTGGACAGATTGGTCGGAAGATCGCGCGGTGGTGCAGAGTCTTCGGTGCAACTGTTATGGGATATGATCCGTTTGTTGCTGATGAACTTCTCCGGGAATGGGATGTTGAACGTGTTGATATGGACATGCTTGTTGATAGGGCAGATATTGTCTTTGTTGCTGTTCCGCCTACGCCATCAGCACGGCATCTGCTGAACCGTGAACGCATCTACCATCTTCGCAAAGGTGCATTGGTTGTTATTATTACGCGTGCACACGCTGTTGATATGGCTGCGTTGCGTGAACAGATTGTGAAAGATGAACTCGCTGGTGCGTTTGATGTTTATGATAGAGAACCTGTGCCAATTGATGACGAACTTCGGAATAGGGATAATGTTGTGCATACGCCGCATATTGCTGGTAGGACAAAGGATGCGAACTTGCGCGTTGCGGATATGATTGTTGACGATTTTGAACGCGTGCTTAATGGGGAGGAACCTCTCGGTGCCTTGACTCCTGAGGCAATTAAGGTGCGGACATCTGAGAATCCTTATGATTGAGAGTGATGGATGTCAGTTTGCCTGAAAAGTAATTATAGTATCTATCTCCTAATTCAAGGGTTTCTCAGAATATCAAGGAATAAAGTATCTACCTAATAGGGCAATACCACCGCCAATAAGTAGGAATATAAGTTTACTGAGCCAATCAGCGATACGCTCTTTTTGGTTATATTTGCCTTCAAAATAAGCAAGACGTTCTGAAACAGATGCGATTCCCTTTGCGTTCTCTTATATTCCTCTTGCGTTCTCTTGTATTC
>JAAXHO010000167.1 GCA_012270795.1 Candidatus Poribacteria bacterium | reverse complement strand
ATTAACTGGCACAAGTCGTTATAATAGAATGCATAATAAAACTTGTAGGAATAATTTTTTCTGCAAGTAAACAACTATTTTTGTCTTTTTAGGCAATCGTAAGCAATAATTGGTATGGGTACAGATATGCAAACAGAACGAAGGATGGCAAAAATGCAAAATACTTATGTAACACATGCTGTTAGCTTGTGCGTATATTCTATCCTTGAACGCTCTGCGCTTTTACCGATTATCCGTTATATTAACTATCGGTTTACCCCCCCCTTCACGAAAATTAACAGTTGTAATAATATATCAGTTAATGAACAGGCGAATATCGCTGGTGTTCATCAACTTTTTATTGTGCCCGTCTGCGCTCTATTCATGGTGCGGGCTATTTTGTTTGCAGAAGGTGGATGGGTATCTTAAGGAGATTAAACATTATGAAACATACATTAGCATTCGCAGGCATTGTATTGCTGATAGCCTGTTTTGTCATCAGCACGAGTGACATTGCACAAGCGGAAGAGGTCTTGGGAACAGGCACAGATTCACTGCTCGGTGGTGACCTCACCGACCCAGAAGACGACGGTGCGGCTGATGCAAATGAAGGTTACAACGCCACTTTCACATCCAGCGAGGAACCCGGTTTCGGTGGCGGAGAATTTGCATTTAACGTCTTCGATAACCAACTCGGCGGCGGCAACGCCAAATGGTGCTGAGGACCTTCCAGCCTTCCGGCGGGAGGCATACACGTAACAGCTGAATTTGATCAAGAATACGCATTAACACACTTCACCGTATCTTCTGCAAACGATGCTGCTGGGAGAGACCCGACAGTGTGGGAGATACAAGGCTCAAACGATGGCGAAGATTTTACAACCATCTTCGCTCACGACGGGGATAGTTTGTGGAATGAGCGACTGCAAGTTATCCGTTTTGATGCAGGCGATGATTTCGACAAGCAAAAAATCGGATATCGGTTCTTTCGGTTTATTACTTTTAAAACCGTTCAGGCGCACTTTCAAATTGGCGAAATTGAATACTTCGGCGATACCAGCTTTCCCGTAGACCCGAAAGCTAAACTCACAACCACATGGGGCAGCATCAAAAAAGACCGATAAACGTAAATATTGTCTGAACCAGGATTTACAGATTTACAGGATTTACCCCTTCAAAATCTATTCTAAAAGAGGACCTAAACGCACATCAAAAAATATTGATGAGGTAATCCTGTAAATCGTCTTATATGACACTATCTATTTGACAGAAATGGTGAAAATGAGAATGAAAATGTCATCTAAAATAGAACGAGGACTCAAATTTATCGGTAGAGAAGCACTAAAGCATGTTGGCAGGAATTTGCCACTTGAAGGTAAACGTTGGCTATACAGAACATCTCTTGACTCTGACGCATGGCAAATAAAGCGGAAGGCGGTTTTGAAAGCTGCAGGTTACCGATGCCGGTGTGGGAACCACGCAACGGAAGTGCATCACGAGACGTATGAACGCGTGTTCAATGAACGACTTTCAGACTTAACAGCGATGTGCCGTGTTTGTCATCAGGCTGAACATTCTAAAAGTGATGGAGACCGAAAATATGAGAAACGAACTTGAAAGGGTGGATCCACAACAAACAGAAATGACAAGGTTGAAAAGCGAGACCGAAGCTTTAATACGCGCCAGTATCGCGCCGAACACACTAAAAGCATATCGGCATGCTTTGGCGGGGATTCAGACATACCTCTCGGATCGGAGCTTAGAAATTTCTGATGGTACTTTAGCCGCTTATATCACAGATCTGTACGGACAAGGAAGAGCTCCCTCGTCAATATCTATTGTGGTGGCTGCGGTGCGGTGGCAACTTCGCAATGAAAACAAGAATTATGATTTACCGATCACCACTCGGACATTGGCAGGTATTCGGCGCGAAGGAAAAAATAGAGGACGTGGACAGGTCACAGGTCTTGATTGGCAACAAACAGAACGAGTCTGTGCTTTCGCTGAATCTGAAAACACAATCGCAGGCTTACGTGATAGTGCAATGATTCGGCTTATGTCGGATTGTTTGCTGCGCGTTTCTGAGGTGGTCGCGGTAGATGTATCGGATTTTGAGAAGCAGGCTCTGATAGTTCGGGCATCCAAAACAGATCAAGAGGGAACAGCAACGGCACTTTATGTGACAAGCGAAACACGGAACACCATAGAACGGTACCAAGAGCGTACGGGTATCACTTCGGGAGCATTGTTTCGTAGGATACGCCGGGGTGACCATATCCAATCGGAAAGGCTGACAGATTTCTCCGTGAGGCGTATCATACAGAAGCGTGCAACGGCTGCCGGTGTTGAGGGTTTTATTGCGGGGCATTCGCTGAGCGTGGGTTCTGCGGTTGCTTTAGCACAAGCCGGTGCTTCCGTTGTGGAGATGCAGATTGCGGGCAGGTGGAAAAGTTCTGAGATGCCAGCACATTATGCGAAATCGGAGTTGGCGGAGCGGGGCGCAATCGCAAAGTATAAAGAGAAACAACAATAAATTACAGACTGAGGAACAGATAAAGCAGCTCAAAGAATTACGCAAAGAACGGCGCGACAAAGCACAAGAACGCCGTGAGGAAAGAAGTAATACGGAGCGCGGTCAACGTTTCCGTTGATAAAGTTCATTTTTCTGTCTAATGTAGGTGAATAGGGCTCACAACTAAAAAAACAGATTATAGATTTGTGCAAATAACGTCCTGCGGGGAGACGCAAAACCCCCGCACTCAATAAAGGAGATAAAAGTATGGAATTACAATTTCCTGAATCTGATATACCAAGCTTAGCAAAGAAGTATTGTGAATACTGGTTTACTAGTGAGTATACAGAACAAGCCAAACTTGAGCAGGAATTAATCAATATGAGAGAAGCAGTATGTGCACAGAACTATTTGACCAAAGACATATTGCGAAAGGTTGCCACGTGGGTATCAAGACGTCGTGTTGCTCTTATTAAAAATAATTCTGAAAACACCGTAAGAGAAATTACGGGCTACGCATTGCAAAGTAAAGACGAACGCGTGAGAAGGGGCGATTTAAATCGTCTTGATGGTGTCGGAGTCGCTACTGCCACAGCGATACTTCATTTTTTTCACAAAGACCCGTACCCATTTCTTAGTGAGAATTCTGCGAAGTCTGTTGGAGAAAGAAAGATTCATTTAAGTTCTGGCAAGAATATGTAACGTTTTGTAGAAACCATGCGAAAAGTGACACTATTGAGATGCCTACATTTGATCAGATGCGAACATTAGATCGGGCACTCTGGTGGCATTCAAAAAAAGATGATGAAAAATAAAGGAGGTAAAGGATTGTCCAAATGTTTAGAAACCTTATTTTTACGGTAATCGCTGTTGTTCTGATAACCAGTTTATTTTGGACAACATTCGGACACGATCTGCCGTACAAAGGAGAACTTAACGGAGGTACATTCAATGTATAAAAAAAATAGAAAACAGACGATATGTTCACTTTTAGTGTGCTTGCTTTTAGTTCTGCTCAATACGTCATGTAGCAATAAAAGAAAACCTGAAGTCCTGAGTGAGAAAGCGTTAGAAAATATATATCGGGAAACCGAAAAACCGGAAGTGTTTGAAGCATTTTTCCGCTATATATTCGATAACAACTACTCTGCAGCACAACAGAAAGCAAAAATGTATTTCATAGAAATTGATGGTGAAAATCCATCTCGCAATTTTCTTAAGCGATTTGACAAACATTCTCCAGAGGTGAGAAAAGGTTCTCAATACAGACAGGGCGAAGGTCTTTTATTTTGGCTAAAATTCACCACTTGGATTGATAATAACACCGTCAAAGTTCAGGGTGGATACGATGAGTCAGGCTTAAGTGGTTCTTCAGCACCTTATCTGTTGAAGAAAAAAGATGGTAAATGGTCAGTAACAGAGGTTGGCCCTATGATTATATCATAAACCGTGTACATTTTCCGCGGGAGACGCGAAACCTCTGCACTAAACAAAGGAGAAACAAATGGCGGCATCAGACAACACAAAAAGAGAAATGTATATAACATTGCTGCACCTTGTCCATCAGAAGCAATCTACATTCAAAGAACTTATGATTTTGCTTAATAGGGGCCAGGTTTCCACATACCCGAAAACGTTTTAGGTGGTATTCATAGGGAGATAGAAAAACTGGAGAGTGAATGGGATGACGATATTCCAAAAATAAACGCTTTGGTATTTACAGGTGATGAGGACGATGAGAGAGTAACAAGTTGGGTTGTGGATAATGTGTTTAACGGCGTAGAACCGAGCCAAGAACAGATCGATGAATATAAGCAGTCTGTTGAACTCTATGATATGTGGGACGAAGTTTTAGAAGAATTAAAGTACTGGAAATAGATTACGTCCTGCGGGGAGACGTAAAACCCCCGCACTATTGGAGGATTATATGAAACATGATGAATTAGTAAAGTGGATAAGAGAAAATACGCTGGAGGTATTTGATGAGGAAATCCACTGGCAACCTTACAAAAGATTATTCGGTGCAAACCTCAAGGATATATACGTAGATTTGATCGGAACAGATTCAGAAAATCGGACTGTCATTGTCGAAGTAAAAACCGAATTTGGTCATCGAGATACGACACGTAGGCGCGATGCCGTTCATAAATCAGTTGGGCAAGTGCTCAGTTACGGTTATGCTTTTTTAAGTGATAAAATAAGAGAGGAACAGGACATAGGAGACATTTCGGAAATTGAGTTGAAAAAGCGATCGGAACAGCTACGGCTTTTTATCGTTAGCACAACAATTTCGCCTGCCTGTGAGGTTATCTGCAAATTCTTGCAAGCACACGGTATCAATATATCACACCGTGCTATTAACAGCAACGTTGCTATTAACAGCAACGTGTAGTCACTTTCTGTTTCTGTCCGCAAAAAGGAAAACCGATAGGAGATCTAAATATGAGCGTAGAAAGAGAACAGTTTGAAAAAGCTGGCGGATTACGATCCACCGATACCGACAACACACTCAATACCAAGTGCGTTGTTCAGAATGATCTTCCACTTTCATCGAAAGTGCCACAGGTGCACCACAAAAAGACAAACTCGCGGGCATCGGTGACCTCGCCGTGCTTCGCGACCCGGAGGAAACATTCCAAGCACCCGCACCGCCTCCACTCGGGCAAGGATACCAGATACATTTACCGCCTTTCAAAATTGAAGCGGGTAAAGAGTTAGAAGTATTCTACGCCACACAGATCACCGATGAAAACGGACAGACCCCACAAGGCGATATTTTCGTCAACGGCTTTGATATTTACTATCCAACAGGAAGCCATCATTTTATCCTTTACCGTGTGACAAGACTTGGATTGCAGCGGGGGATACTTGAGAAAGGGATCGTGCCAGGGATCGGTGTCAATGCGGAAGATACTTTTAGAGTGGTAAATCCTGATGATCCGCAAGCCACAGGACATCTTGCCTTGGTGGACCGCTTGCCCATCATCGGTTCGCAACGTGCAGAAACTTCAATCCGATTTCCTGATGGTGTCGCACTTCGTATCGCAGGTGACACCGTTTTTGACATGAACTCACACTACGTCAATCTGCTCGGCACACAAACACTCATCGGTGAAACTTATGTCAACCTCTACACACTGCCACCAGAAGATGTAAAATACGAAGCGAGGGGCTTTGCTGTTTCTAACAAAGACATAGAAGTGCCATCCCAAACAACCCGCGTAATTGAAGACGAATGGCATGTTGACAATGAACTAAAACTGCTGAGACTCCTCGGTTACGGCAATGTTACACACCTCAATCTCTTTCAACTCACCTCCCACATGCACCGGCACGGTGAACTTTTTGAAATACGACAAACCTCTACAGGCGAGTTGTTACATAGAAGCATCGCTTACGATAATGCCCCTTTTGACATATTCGACCCACCCATTATCCTCATTGCAGGAGATGGGCTCCGTTTTGAGTGTACCCATTCAAATTATGATACAGATAAAACGATACGATATGGACTCACTTCTGAAGACGAAATGGCTATCATGTTCGGGTTTTATTACATTCCAATAATCGTTGAGTAGGACGTTAACAACTCGCCCGCGGAGGCGTTTCAAATATCCGCAACAAACGTTTCACTAACGTCCTGCGGGAAGACATAAAACTCCTGCACTTAATAATGAGAACCCAAATGAAATAAGTCTGGCAATAAGTGCAGTCTATCTCATAAATTGTTTGGTGATTTTGTAAGACTGCAACTGGGTAAAGGTTCATCTCAGACTTCATAAACGCCCTAATGCTAATAAGGGTATAGAATATGTGCATAAAGTGTTTAATTCAAATCCAACAGAGATTTATGAGTGGAAGGGACGTGAAGAACCGAAACGTAATAAAGTCAGATTGAACACGGCAGCCTTAAATGAGATATGATTTTTTAGAACTGATAGGCTCATTAGTTATAACATCCTGTGGAGAGACGCAAAAACCGCGTATACGAAAGGAGAATATTATGAGAACAAAAGAGAAGTTAGTCTATATATTTATCGCTTGTTTATTTACACTTGTTTTATGTGGCTCAACGATGGAGACTAACGCAAGAGTAGTCGGTTATTGGTCTTTCAACAATAGTGAACATATTGGCAAGGATTCATCTCCAAATCATAATCATGGTGAACTAAAAGGTAGGAATACAGCAAAATCGACTAGGGGTGGTAAAGTTCGCGAAGGATTAGAACTTGATGCAGGTTCTTGGCTTGAAGTGCCTCATAATGAAAGCCTTAATCTTAAGGATCAACTGACCTTGATGTGTTGGGTGAAATTTGCCGACATTAATGACTTTGCCTTTGGCCAGAGATCGCAGCGAAATCTTATTTGGAAGTCTGCCCCGGGAGGACAAGTATCTTATGGCTTATACGCGAACCGAGGTCAGTTGGAACTTGATCTGCCGCTCTATGTCAATAACCCTGGTCTTTTATTCTCTTGGCTTTACGTTATCGATCCTAAATGTAAAGGTCAGTTCATAAATGGCATTCCTGATTTTCCTGCCTCCTGTCAACGTAAGTTCGCGTTTGGTCTGGCGGATTCGAAGTTTGGTAATTTGGGATTTATGGCATCTATGCCGGGGCCAATCGGCGTTCATGCCGTCCATCCGACATTTTTTGCGAATTTTTTCCCCATTGATTCCCCTCTGCTCAATGAAGATGATAAAGATTTTCTCAAGGAACAGGAGCAAGATTTTGTTAACATATTAAGCCACTTTATGATAGGCACATCAAACATTTACCCGCCGAGAATCATTAGACATTACGAGAACCTCAACGAAATATGGTTCCACTTTGCAGCAGTCACTGATGGCAAAAGAATCCGACTCTACGTTGACGGGAGAGAGAAAGTTTCAGAACGTCAAGGATCGGATCGGCAACCCGAACCTTTTATAAATTCCCAAGAGCCTTTAATGATTGGCACAGGTTTAGATGGTATCATAGATGAAGTGATGATTTTAGACTATGCGCTAACTGAAGATGAAATCAAAGAGGCAATGGAATTGGGAAAAAGGGGGGAATCGCTTGAGAGATTCCTTTTTGACTCACAAAGAGTTTCCGTCGTCGCGCCCGATAGTCCGCAGATATACTGGACAGACGAAAAAACAGGTAAAATCCAGCGGGCAAACCTTAATGGAACCAATGTAGAAGACCTCATAACTATAGGGAAAGATACATACGATGATATAACCCTAGATATGGTAAGTGGCAAGATATATTGGACGAACCTTCGTCTCAATACAATCCAGTGTGCGAACCTTGATGGCACTAACGTACAACCCCTTGAACTTGGTTTCCTGCTTCTGCCAGAAAGTGTAGCCTTAGATGTAGTAGGTGGCAAGATGTATTGGACAGCTACGAGTAAAATCCAGCGGGCAAACCTTGATACCACTAACATAGAAGACCTCGTTACCGGAAAAGGTTGGTCATATGATATAGCTTTAGATGTAGTAGGTAGCAAGATGTATTGGACGGTTAAGGGTAAAATCCAGCGGGCAAACCTTGATGGCACTAATGTAGAAGATGTCGTCACGGGATTAAGTCGTCCAACAGCTATAGCTCTTGCTCTTTCTGCTGAAGAGGAAGATGTCGCTGAGGGAGATGACCCTGCCCAAAGTTTCGGAGTTGAAGCTCAAGACAAACTATTAATTCAATGGGGTGAAATAAAAAAACGCAAGTTTGATAAATAATTAGTGATCTAAACTTACAGATGAAGACAAACATCGGAAGCCGATTATCAAAATCTGATAAACAGGAAAGGAAAACCTTATGACATCAGAATACGAGATGCAATCTCCATTTACTACCAAAAATGAAATCCTTGACTGGGAGACTCACTACATTGAAAATCTAACAGAAAAGCGTCAACACGAAGAACAAAACGTCATAGATATTATAGAAAAAGTAAAGGCACGCCAGACAAGCAAGACACCCAAAGGCTATCTACTGACAGCCGAATTACGGGAGATGGCACAGTGGAAATCCCACTATGTCCCCAGTAAAATAGATAAAAACCCACAGGGTCTTATTGAAGACGTGACAGGTGAAGCTTTTAGCCTTGATAATGATTGGGAGAAAATCGAAAAGCTAAAAAAATAGAAGGTGTAGCAGAGTCTGTTGCATCTGTGATTCTACACCTCTACGACCGAAAGAAATATCCAATCCTTGATGTGCACGCGCTGAATTCCATTGGGATTGACAATAGAGAAGTCTACTACGATAAACCATTCTGGCAGAAATATGTCAATTTCTGTCGGGCAGAAGCCAAGCGTTATGGCGTTTTGATGCGAACTCTTGATCGGGCATTATATAAATATTCAGAAAGTGGTGCAGCGTCAGCAATCAAAATCACAGCAGACGAAACACTGTTTTTAGAACTTGAACGCCGCGGGTATGATCTCTCAAGACTCCGCGAATAGAACAAAGTCACGAGTAAAACAGCGTTAATTCTTTTAGGGATTTACTCACCATTCTATTTAGCCTTAAAGAAAACACTATGCCAAACTTAGTTACGATTGACCACGCCAGTGAAATACAACTTACCGATGAAGATAAACTTCGGATTGGCATTGCATGGGACGCATTATCTCCGAATTCAAGACGCGCGTATCAATTGACTTGGCAACAACTCAATGACTTCCTATCCACTAAAGGTGAGATACTGGACAACATCACAGATATGCAATTAGCAATCTACCTCTTAAGTTTGGATGCAAAAGGTATAGCACTAAACACCTTATCGGTCAACTTAGCCGCTGTCAAATAGTATTTCAGCAATGTAAAAGGGAGTGATGTGCAGTTCCCATCAGTCAAAGCGATTGAAATCTATCCGTCCCGACGCAAAGGGTCGCGGTCAAGTAAATGCACTTGTCTGAGCTGACGTTGAACGAGTCTGCGCATTTGCTGAAGCAGATAGGTCTATAATCGGGTATCGGGATGCAGCGATGATACGGTTTATGTCTGATTGCTTACTGCGGGTCTCCGAAGTGGTCGCAGTAGATGTAGAACATTTTAAACAGAACACGTTGGTTGTTGAAAGGTCAAAGACAGATCAACAAGGTGAAGGGGTCGCGCTATATGTTACAAATGAAACACGTAAAGCGATTAGCCAGTATAGAGAGAAAGCCGGTATTACGCACGGTGCTTTGTTTCGTCCAGTTCGTCGCGGGGGTCATATACAAACCGGTAGGCTTACGGATGTCTCCGCCAGACATATTATTAAAAAGAGAGCTGCTGATGCCGGTGTCGATGGATTTATTTCAGGCCACTCTTTGCGGGTAGGGTCTGCGGTCTCTCTCGTCAAAGCAGGTGCTTCTATTGTGGACTTACAAGTAGCAGGTAGATGGAAAAACTCACAGATGCCGGCACATTATGCAAGGGCGGAGATGGCTGAACGCGGGGCAATCGCAAGGTTCAAAGAACGTGAGTTTGATAATTAAGAGGAATACAAGTTGTTAAATTGTGGCACTTTTCAGCATCCTATTTTCAATGAAATGTGTTATTTTTCAATTGTATCATTGCTTTCTTGTAGAGATTCTGCGGCGAAGATTGTTAAGCACAATTCTTCGTTATGGAGTTCATAGACAGGTGTTTTTCCGCTCAATGTTTCGCTTTCGTTCAGGATGATACCTACACCTTCGCCTCGTCGTTCAAAAAAGTGCCCCCGCTTCACTTGGTTTCTTACATCATCATCTAATGTAATATTTGAAAGTAAATGAGATAGAAGTTCATTACGCGTGACTTGTCTGTGAGATAATTCTTCAATTGTTAAATCATTTGGTAACGCACCTGGTGAATAGAGTTCAAGTCGATCAGCAAACATGAACAAACGGATTTTTGACTCGCTTTTAGAATAATCTCTATGAACGACTGCGTTAACGATTGCCTCAAATACAGCGCGCATGCTATATTGGGGTTGGTCAATCCTTCCAACTTCCTTACGCGCTGATACCTCGTTATGTTTTCGAACAAATTTAAAGGCATCTATAATCTGTTGGTCAAGGGGGCCTTTAAAGTCTTTGGCATCAATCTGGTAGTTAGCATCTTTTTGTTTACTGCTATAATAAACGGCTTGAATAAAACTGTTATAAAGATAATCACCAGGTGCGTCATGGCACATCAAAACACCCGCGACAGAAGCGTGAATATTCCGGCCTTCTTTACAGAGTAGTCTTTTTTTTATGAGTAGGTCTTCTATCTCATCTTCAGCAGCATCTTCTGTGATGAAGCGTTGATATAGCGATTCCCTTAATGTTCTTCTATGTGTGTCTGGGACGAACTGTTCATCGAATCTGATAATTCTTGCTTGTGATCGACTTTGTATTAACCTCGCCAACTGTTCTGTGGTCATTTCTCTCTTAGTGCTTCCCTGACGGATGAAATAACCGTTAGAGGTTTTGTGTACAAAAAGCCCTTTTGAGATTTCTATTTTCAGTATATTTTTTTCGTCAATCGGTAATTTCTGTGTGAAAATGCGAACGGTGGGTTTAATGCTGTCATTGCATATTTCAACAACCGTTTTTTCTATATGATCCAATTTCTGCAGTTCAATTCCGACAATTTCTCTGTTGTCATCAACACCAATAAGTATCGTTCCACCTTCGGAGTTCGCAAATGCAGCGATCTCGTCTGCAAGGCTATTTCTGTGAGGCATCTCTCTTTTGAATTCCATTGTTGAGTCTTCACCAAGTATAATTTTTTCAAGGAGTTCGGTTTGACTGTGAAACATAGTTAATCTCCGAGATGAATACGTTTATAACGTTGCTCAAATGCTTTTTCTCCACCTTCAAGTATGCTGCATATTGCCTCCCGCACTCCTTTTTTCTGGATACTTGCGGGATCTTTCACATCGGTTTGACCTTCCACAATCTTCAGAGGTAAAACCATCTCAGCATCACCATTAACAACAATATTGGCATTGTGAGTTACAACGATAACTTGTCGTTTGCTTTTTGTTTCACGCAATTGCCGTACAATCAGGTCATAAATTAACGCGTTATCCAAATCATCTTCGGGTTGATCTAAGAGAAGTGGTTCATCTCCATAAGAAAGGATAAATGCAAGTAGTGCTGCAGTTTTTTGTCCGGGTGATCCTTTCTGTATCCGTTGACGATTATGACCATAAGTAACTTCCAAATTATCGCAGGGAAACCACATCAGAAAATCACTAATGGATTCTTGTGGCAATTCTTTTAGATGTGTAGCGAATCGGTTATCTTTTGCAGCGGCGTTTCCATTGCGGATATCCTTAATTGCCTCTTTAAGTTTTTCAATATCCTTGCCGCCATCTGGCTGATAGATGTGTCTTAACTGTTCAATATCCTTGTCAAAACGATCCCAACATTGCAACATACTTCGAATCTCATTCTCTATATCAATCCATTCTTCACCAAAGGGTAGGACTTTAATACTCACGAATTGATTGTCTTGTAAAACAGGGGTCAAAAATTCTTGGCGTTTTTCTGTGAGTATCTCCCTATTCTCTCTAATTTTGTCAAACACCTTTTGTTTTTCAGTTTCCGAGGTGTGCTTTAAAGCTTGATACTCATCAATTAGATCCAACTCTTTCTGTATACTTTTTTGTTGGGTTAATAACAAATGGTATTTTTCTGGGTCTATACCTTCATGTTCAAGGTCTGACCGTAATTGTTCGTAACCTGTCTTATCTGACTCAATGTCTTGCATCCAAGGTGCTGCATTTTTTTCTGCCTGCCATTTTTTGATAATTGATTCTGCCTCTTTGCTTAATTCATTTAACTTGTTATGAATAACCAACCATTTATCATTTGATCTTTTTAGATCTGTCAATATCTCTTTATCTTCGCTAAAGAGATGCTGATTAAAAGCTGCTGGCGTAATCTTTTCCAGAGTATCTAAAAGTTCGCTGTGTGTTTCTGTCCATTTATCTTCTAAGACATCAATTTCATTTAACTGTTGTTGACGTAGACGATATTTTTGCATCACTTCTTTATGCCCCGATTTTTCGATATACTCAATCTGCCTCGCCAAATCGTTAAATTCTCCACGTAATCGGATTTCTTGATCTATTTTTTCATTCAACTCTTGTTGTCTATTCTCAATTTGCTTATATCGGTTACTCAGTTCCCTAATACTTATACGGATATTTTCAGCGTCAACTCCGGGTGCCTCGTCAATAATATTAATTAGGGCGCGCGGATTCCGTGCCAATTCAAAAATCTGTTTTTGACTATAGATGTATGCCGGGAACATAGACCTGATTTCCCCTTGAACCTGCTCCCAGGTGCCATCATCATTTTTCTGTTCCAAAGAGGGATAATCCTCTTTACAATACCAGTTTAAACGGTAACATATATTATTCTTCCGATATAATAGCGATATTTTGGTATCCGTCAACAATAGACTGTCATTTTCTTCTGAAGTAAAATATTTCTGGCTGTCTTTTACAAGCGGTTCAGGGAGATCTTTGTCGCGTCTCATAACAAACCTAATGAATTCTAATAAAGTTGACTTACCCGTTCCACGACCGCCAATAATCGCATTGAGAAATGGACTAAAATCGCATTTCAATGTTTCCACGCGTCCGATATATTTTGCATTCGTAATTTCTAATTTTTCTATGAAGTTACACGGAAGTATGTTAGGGTTTTCGTTCATATTGCGGTTTACAGAAGCGTCACCATCTTGTAGCGCAAGTTTTAGTCCTTCTATAGAAGGTTCATCCATCTTGACCCAAGTAAACGTTCCAACATAATCATCACTAAAATTGTGGACATCCGAACCCCTTATTTCTGTCCACTGGACCTTTTCATCTTTATATAATTGGGGTTTTTGATAATTGCTGTCACGTAACTCCATAGCGTAAATATTATCATTTCTAAATATACCCCGTAGCGTTGAAACGTCAAGCTTGAACAAACCTGATCTTGTATTATACACATGAGCAGGAATAGGGATGCCGCCTCGTTCTGAAATTTCATTAACAACGTCAATAACACTTTTTTTTGTTACACCATCGCTATCCCCTCTTGTTCCATCATACTTAACAGCATCAAGGAGACTTTCAATATCACTCTTATTCCTATTACATCCAAATATTGCTAATATATGGACATTGCCGTTTGCTGAAATTTCTACACCTGGAAAGATATATAAAGGACGATACCAAACCTCTTCGCGTGCTTCTATTTCTTTGAGTTCCTGCTGTAATATATCTATCCACCCGCCGCTGTTATGGTCAGTAATCGCTACACAATCAATCTCTTTTTCCATGAAGGCTTTCAACCATGATTCAGTTGACATGTTTTTGTCTTTTTTGTTGAAATCAAGAGATTCAGGTGTGTGTGTATGAAAATCAAATTTCCACCACTTTGCTCCCGCAAATTGTAACTCATTCATAACGAATACCTCGTAATTCATCTATGGATTTTGTGATATTATAGTTATACACAAATGTGTTGACTACTACGCTCAATATTTGTTGTTGGTCGTTCTTTTACGTTAATCAACAGTATACCTTCATTATAGTTATGTTTCAACCAATTCAAGTAGTGAGGATATTATTCACCAATAATCTTAACCGAAGGCTGTCAGTAATCTGATCAGTTCCCACACTGACGCATGGACGATACGCACAATTGCAATACCAAAAGTGGCACAGAGAATTTACAAAAACTTTCAACTTTGCAGGATTTCAATCTGGCATTGTAGATTAGGTAAGATAGCAGAATCCAACCTGTCTGAATCTCGGATTAGACAAAGTTTTTGGATTAACCGGTTGGAATGCTATATCTGCGTTGGAGTTAGCAGTGTGGCGATGTCTTCTGGTAGTTTGACACCATGTTCTTGTTCAAAATCGGCAACGCTACCGTAGTCTTTCCCAAAGTTCTCAACGACGATACTTTTTTGGAGTTCTGCAGCAGTTGTTAGGTCTTCTTTGGCTTTTTTCCATTCTTGTAAGCGTACAAACACCATACCGAGATTGTAGTATGGCTCTGCTAAATCAGGTTTACGTTCTATCGCTGCGTCATAATCTTTGATGGCACGTTCATACTCGCCCTTTTTGCTGTAAACATTCCCGCGATTGTTATAAGGATTGGCAAGGTCCAGTCCCAGTTCTATTGCCCTGTTATAATCTACGATTGCAAGATCGTAATCTTCTTTTTCAAAGTGAATAATACCACGGTTGTAATAGGCATAAGCAAAATTTGGATTAAGTTCTATTGCTTTGTCATAGTCTTTAATAGCAGACTCTATCTCGCCTCTGACTTTATATACTATCCCACGATTATTGTATGCTTCTGGCAAATCTGGATCAAGTCTTATGGCTGTATTACAATCTTCAAAGGCGTGATCGTAGTCACCTTTCAGGCGGTAAGCTGCACCGCGATTGCTATATGCCTCAGCATAGTTTTCCTTACGTCATTATAGCGGTACTAAAGTCTTCAATGGCGCGGTCCATCTCACCTTTATCACTATACGCGATACCACGATAATTATAGGCTTGGGCATAGGTCGGTTTCAGCTCAATTGCTTTGTTATAATGCTCAATGGCGATATCGTAAGGGGCCTGCTCTGTTTGTGCTTGCATGTTTTGAATTTCCCAGTTGTTATTTGAGCAAATTTACATCAAGTTTCGTTGAACTACACTAACGGTCAAGGGGCAAGGGATGTCTGACCGGTCTTGTTCTACCCTTTTAAAGCAAGTTCTTTGCCAATTTTTGTTAACAGAACAAATCCAGTGTTTATCATATTACTCCCATGTTTTAGGGATAATTTAAGTTTTCTATTGTAGTAAGTTAAAACTGCGCTGATACTGCGAGCATTGTTATTAAAAAGTTCTAACTGATATGCACTAATGGATGAAAAAGTTATGAGATTAATTGATTCTAGGTGAGATAAAGACTCAAAATTAATTCCATATTTCTGATATATATCTGCTTTCATACTTATTACGACTGGCACAACCACTCCATCTATTATCCATCCAAACCTACAAAGCGTACTAAATAGTTCTGCATCACTTTTATCTAAATCTGAAACTATATTAATTGTTCTTTTTGAGAAAGTATTAGGGGTATTTGCTTCTCCAGCTAGGATACGCGCCCATAATTCCTGTATTTCCTCATTAGATGCTGTGCGACATTTATTGAATAAATTATCAATCCAATCATCATCCATGCCCCTAGGATCTGAATTTTCATTTAGATGAGGTATAGCCCTATTTACAACGCTCTCCACAATCTTTTGCTGCCTGACATCTTCCTCTATTCTGCGATGCTCGGCTCGCTGATATAATTCGTCTATCTCAAGATCCGATTCAGCTTTAATTTTAGATGTTTTAGCCTTAGCTTTCTCTACTCGCACAATTTGGTAAGGTTTGGCTACACCACCTATAAATTTCAATACTTTTTTTACAAGCGAATTTGCTGCGTTTGAGGGTAAATTAACGACTTGTGCCAGTTAATTATATTTGTGTAATATTCTATTTT
>JAAXHO010000045.1 GCA_012270795.1 Candidatus Poribacteria bacterium | reverse complement strand
GTGGAGTCGCCCGGTCCCGCTTCTCGAATACCGGGTCGTTTGTTGCGAAAGGGCGGCTGTTCCCGGATACTGCCCAGTACATCGCCTATGCCATCGACGACGTTTAATGGTTCGATTTCTTCGGTGAATCCGTGATCTGTGCCCTGGCCCTTAAAGTGCAATTTGCCAATTGATGTGGCGTTAAAACCCTGCTCGCGCAAGCGGTGGTGCCAGCTTGGCGTGTTTCCGATGTATGGATGTCCGTTATCCCAGTTGCCAATTTGATGCACGTAGCGTCCGGTAGCCAGAGATGCGCGCGCCGGTACGCAAATTGGACAGTTGGTGTAGGCATTGGTAAACCGCGTGCCCTGTTCGGATAGCCGATCCAGGTTGGGCGTTTGTACTGTCGGATGACCATAACATCCGAGCAGGTTGCGGTTGTGTTGATCGGAAATGATGTAGAGCATGTTTGTCGATTGCATAAATACCTCATTTTTTCCATAAATTCATTACAGCACCGTTTGTTCCAAAGACCGGATCGGAAGCGGGCATTGGTACTTTGGGTATATTTTCCAGCGCGTGTTTGTGTTCACGGGCACTTTCTCGACACAGGTCCGGATGCTGTCCATCGGGATACGCGCCTACGACTAATAGATCTGAACTCGCACCCAAATTTTTGTGTCCTACGCCCGCGGGAATTACCATGACATCTCCCGGTCCTATTGTCAAGCGCACGCCCTGTTCACCGCCCATGCACACTCTGGCACTTCCCTGCGCTATGCCCAGTACTTCGTGCGCTGTGGCGTGGTAGTGGTGAAAGGGATAGATGCCATTGCGCCATGAACGCGACCAGCGGTTGGCAGCAAATACCTGCTCAAATGCCCGCGCGGGGTCGTCTTCGGGCAGTGATAGAGCGTTTTGATAGACTATGAGAGGGAATATACTATTTGGAACCACACCGTCGTCTGGAAAATAATGCGGTGTTATTTGTGCGTCTTTTTGGACGAATTCCATAAATTTTCCTTTCGCGTAGATTTGAGGGGCTTTAAGTTATTCATCTTGTGTGTTTTGTAAAGAATTAAAGATGGAGGAATGTAAAAGAAAAAACAAATCTTGACAAATGAACATTTGTGCACTAATTTTTTTGAAGTGTGTTTATTTCATTCAGGTTGCTCTATGTGGGGTGTTCTATTATGTATTACCGACGAAAAATTCTGCTGGCAGTGGTTGAGGTGTTTGGCGGCAGATTAAAGCGGACAGATTTTCAAAAATTGCTCTTTTTATTTTGCCAATATACCGGGCAAAATTTCTATGATTTTTTTCCATATAAATACGGTGGATTTAGTTTCTTGTCTTATCAAGATAAGAGTCGTCTGGTATCACAAGGTCTTTTAAGTCAGGACGAGGATTTTGAATTTATAGCAGATGTGTCTTTTGTCGAGCAACTCAAGTCAAAAGATCAAATCGCTCTTAAAACTTTTGTTGCTGAAACAAATGGATTGCGAGGGAATCCACTCATTCGAAAAACCTATCTCGAGTTTCCTGCTTACGCTTGTCAAAGTACGATTCTTTCAGAAATATTAAGCGATGATGAAATTGCGTCTATGCAGCTGTTGTGGCAGCGGGATACATCGCCCTGCCTTTTCACAATTGGATACGAAGGTAAAAGTATTGATGCCTATCTTAATCAATTGATTGCCAATAATGTTAAGGCACTCGTTGATGTGCGTAAAAATCCATTATCTATGAAATATGGGTTTTCTAAAACGAGATTGCGAAATTATATAGAGAGCGTTGGCCTTCAATATTACCATTTGCCAGAGTTGGGCATTCCATCAAATTTGAGACGGAATCTAAATTTACCTGATGCATATCGAGATTTGTTTGAATATTATCGTACGAAAATTTTACCAGATCAACGCGAAAGTCTCGAAGATGTAAAAATATTATTGAGCAAACATACGCGCATTGCATTGACGTGCTTTGAAAAAGAGCATCACTGCTGTCACCGCAATCAGGTGACGGAATACTTAAAGAAGAGCGCAGATTTTAGCACCCGAGTTAGCCATTTATAGGGCTTAAAGAATGAATCTTGAAATTCCTCAAGCAAAGGTGTTCATTACGGTTAAAACCTATCCTCAACCTTCGAGCAGTTATGGAGAATTGGTTTGTACAGCGGGATTACTCAATGGCGAACAGTGGGTTCGAATCTATCCTATTCCGTTTCGGTTTTTACAGGATAATCAGCAGTATCCGAAATATAGTTGGATTACGCTTGATTTGGAAAGAAGAACGCAGGATTTTCGACCCGAAAGCTATCGACCGCGTCGAGGCATTGATGAATCTATTCAAGTAGGCGAAAAGCTGGGTACTCAAGATGCATGGGCTGGACGAAAGGAGTTTGTGCTGAAGGAAGTTTTTACCTCTATGCAGGAGCTTATCAAATTGGCCAGGGCGGAGCCAGAATACAAATCGCTCGCAACGCTTAAGCCCGCTGAAATTGTCGATTTTG
>JAAXHO010000239.1 GCA_012270795.1 Candidatus Poribacteria bacterium | reverse complement strand
GTTTCTAACCCCGATTTGAGATACACAGCAGCAGAAATCGGGGTTAGAAACCCCTCCAACAATATATAATACCATTTCTAATTGATAATGTCTCATTAGTTGCGGGGAGCTGGTAGGAGCGACCTCCAGGTCGCGCCCGGGAGGTCGCTCCTACCGAAGAGAGACCTCCAATCAGCGATAAAAGTGAAATACCTTAATGGGACAATATTAATTAGAATTGGTATAAGGCTCTTAAGTTTACACTTATAGGTAGAGCGAAGCGACACCCGACATGTATTGTCCGACATGTATGATTGTGGCTATTCTGTCGGGTTTCGTGCCTCTACTCGACCTACGGAAGAAAGGAATAAAAATAATTAGAATTGGTATAATTCTAAAATCTACTATATTTTTTTAAACCTTTTTCTTAAAAACCCTCCTCTATACGTTAAAACTGGCTCAGGAATTTGTTTATGCGCAACGATTTTCTTGCTTTTAGTGACGTAACAGATGAAGAATTAATTCGGCTTGTACAAAACAGGAATGAGAAGGCATTTGCAGAGCTCATGTCCCGTTGGTCACCGCGGATTAGGGGTGTTATTTTTTCCAATTCTCGACAACGTCGAGACGCTGAAGAGATTCACACTGATGTTTGGGTGGCTGTATGGCAAAATATCAGAGAACTCAGAAATGTGGATAGTTTTGGTGCATGGTTGCATCGTATTGCCTACAACGCATGCAAGCGATACTACACTTTGGCGAGACGATCACGAAATGAAGTTCCGTATCAACAGTCCGTGATAGTTGAAAACATTGACCAATATGCTGCAGCGCGATATAGAGAAGCACAATTGATTGCGGATGTAAAAGAGGCTATCTATAACCTACCACAAAAGGTGCGTTCTGTAGCGGAATTATTTTATTTAGATTCGTGGAGCATCAAAGAAATCTCGGAGGAGTTTAATCTTGCTGTTGGTACAGTCAAAACGAAATTAAGGGAGATACGAAAACTTCTGCGTGAGGAATTTGATGCAGAACCGATAAGAGGGGGCGTTATGACTTTAAAAAATGTTGAATCACATAGTCCAATTCAGATTGGGACTAATACTGCCATACCAAGCCGAATACCTGCACAGTTGAATGTTGTTGCCAACGACCCTACGGGGCAAACTTGGGCACTACCGGAGGATGCAATTGTGAGGTTTGGTAAGGGTAACGTGGGAGCTGCTAAACTTTCACCTGATGGAAAGTTTATTGCTATCGGAACTGGGTCAGGGTTATGGTGGTATGATGTTTCTTCTATGTCGCCTGTTTCGTTATGGGAACCGGGTAAAGGCTCAGTCAATTCCATCGATTTTTCCCCGGATGGCAAATGGATCGTTATATATAATGGGTACAGGACTATCAAGGTAATGGATATTCGTAGCGGTGCGTGTGTTATGCAGATTGATGATCATGATGCCTATAGAGATCTTGTATGTTCGTCAAATGGTAAATGGGTGGCGACAGCATCTATGAAAGGTGTTGTAAAGGTGTTGGATATCCAAACTGGTGAGTGTGTTGCGCAGATGGATCGTGGCGAACGCGAATGGAAATCTAATGATATTTCTGGGTTAAAGTTTTCACCAGATGGTGAACTCCTTGCCGCGACTGCGGGGAATCCCAAACTTTATTCAAACGATAGCAAACTATTGAATCCAGACACAGAGGGCGCGCAAACATACCTTTGGAATCCTGAAACGGGTAAGCCAATTTTAAAATTAGCGGGGCAGGACTTCGTTTTTTCCTCGGATAGCCGTTTATTGGCAGGCGCGTGTGTTGACGAAACCTTGAACGATGACAGAAGTGTTGACTGTTGTATTTCAGTATGGGATGTGGCATCACGTGAACAGATTGCCCTTTTTACTGAACTGGATGATTGGGTAGACGATATCGCTATTTCACCGTGTGGGCAATTCGTTGCATCAGATGATGGGGTTCTACGTGTGTGGGAGATAGCAACAGGTTCACAAAAGAATGTCTATCCTGAATTCAGCGATCCGTATTCTTTGTTTTACACAAAAGAAAGTAGGCTAATTGCTTTAATGTTGAATAGTTCTGTGGATGTTATAGAAGCGTGGGATGTAGAACAGCGCGAAAAACTATTTGAGATGTCTGTAGGTATTTGTGCACTTGATTTGGCTACTGCCTATACACAACAGTTATCTAAAACACCAAACACCAAACATGTTGATGGCAAAATGCCGATGTCCTCAATAGCCCATGAACCTTCCTTCCCGTGGCCTGGACCTGTGGCACTGCAATGGTTGAATGACCAGACGTTTGTGAGTAATTATAGTGATGGAATAGCATTTTGGGATGTTGACAAGAAATGTATCCGAGATACATTTTCCACAGATGATCAGGTATTTGCGATAACCCTTTTACCTTCAGGAGAACTGCTGGTCACTTATACTTTTAGACAGGATAGAAAGGTGTATGTTGTCAGTATGCCGGATCAACTAATTGCAAAGTTTTCTCTTCCTGGAGAGCCGGTAGAATTGACGCGGAACGTTGTGCTTGCGCCGACTGGTAAGTATTTTGCTGCAGGAAGTTTAGATGGGACGATATATGTTTGGAATTTAGAACAACCCGAGCAGCCGATGCTGCTCAAAGGACATTCGGATATAATTTGGACACTCGCGTTTTCGCTGGATGGGAAACGACTTGTGAGTGGTGCAAAAGACGGGACAGCTCGGGTGTGGGATGTGGAATCAAACCAAGAAATTGCCAGATTACCTATTGATGAACCTTGCACACCGATAGGTTTTGTGTATTCCCCTTGTGATAACATTATTGCTGGTTCATTGGAAAATGAGATCCGTTTCTGGTGTGCTGAACAGTTCACAAAGGTGCGTTCAATACAGCAACCTGTAGTGTGCGGTCAGGCAGATCCGCTTGCATTTTCACCTTGTGGACAGTATCTTGCAGGGGGGACTTCTCGGTATGGGCATGGGGAGGATTTGGCTATCTGGTTATGGGATGTTAATACATGTGAATTAATTCATGTCTTCCAGGGCCATAATTCGCGTCTGGAATCGCTTGCGTTTTCACTGGATGGGACTATGTTAGCGAGTGGTTGTTTTAATGGGACGATCTTGGTGTGGGATCTGAAACCGTATATTTGATCTTATAGTAAAATCCACAATTAAGTTTACACACGAAAGGACTACCCCCCTTTATCCCCCCGCAAGCGAGGGGAGATAGAACGAGGCAAAAGTGTGCAAATAATTATGGATTTCACTATAATGTCTGTTCTTATACGAAATTAATGCTAAGAAACCAAAAACAAGAGGAGAAAAAATATGTCAAACATATCAGATGAAAGATTGATAGTCGCGGCAGTGAAAGATCAAGATTCCGATGCGTTGGAAGTCCTAAAAGATCGTGTAATAAATGGTAAATATGGGATACGCGATGCGCTTAGAATACCTTGTTCTGATGTTGAGAAGAAAAGGATTGAGCAGAAAATAGTAGAGTATATTGTCAACAATTTGCATAATCATGGGTTTAGAGGGTCAATTCGGTCTACTGGATTCCGTTTTGCGACTCATTTTGCTATCCAATATCGGGATCATAATAGATACGAATTGTCTGATTTAGAAGGTTCGGCAGAGCAAGCGTTGCAACCTGCACCATCGACATTAGACGATCTGCATAAAAAAGTTAAGCATCCGCCTCTGGAAGAAATTGGTCTTGAGATTCGGACACTTGTGAGTTTGCTAAATCAATTTCCACACATAAGGACAACAGGGAGTTCTTGTAGTGGTCATCCAACTCGAGAAGATCCTGATCCTTATGGGGGCTATCTTGGGATTGCTTCCTTTGGTAACGGAAACATACTCACAACCATGCGTTTTATTGTTGATTTGTTAATGCTGTTAGATAATTCCAACAGATCAGACAAAAATGCTTACTTGCCAGCTTCCCTGCAAAAAGCGAATGAAAATGTAAGTTCTACCGAAGCAATATATGAGCGTTATAAGCAGGTTCATGCAGAAAACTTGGACAGTTCTGGTATACCCATTTTTTTAGTATATATCTCCTATCGTTTTTATGTTTGTCATCAGGAAGTGAAGCAAGCTTTGGAAATCTGGAAACAGATGATTTCATGTGTTAAAGAGATGATCCTAGAAGATGAGGAACTTACAACCGAAGTTGACACGGCTGAGAAGGCAAGGCATCTGTTGGCAAAATCATTACATAAGTTACCTTTCATATTTAGTGCTACAAACATAACAAGTCATGAAGGTTTTTTGGGTATTTCCTTGAACACAGTAGCAGATTTGGATTTATATATTTGGTTTTACACATTAGTCAATTCCCTACATGAACGTCTTGAACAAGCGGGGTATGTATGTTCTCCAGATTCTGCAGGTAATATCTCTTATGCTGAGCAGTTTCGTTTTACTTTACGTCCATTTTTAAATCAAGAATTGATCCCACTTCCACATCTGTTAACTTTGAAGTGGGAACCCCGAACACCTGAAGATCATTTAAAGATTTGGAAATTGCTTGAGTTAGTAGTTGGTGAAAAATTATACCAATTCTAATTATTTTTATACCATTCTTCCGTAGGTCCAAATCAAGAAATTAACGGTATGAATGCCTTATAGCATTCCCCGGGTAGAGCGTTAGCGAAGTTCGACAGGAACGAAACGTGTCGGGTTTCGCTTCGCTCTACCCGACCTACGGATGGTTATATTGAAATGTGAAAAAATATAACCGAAAACTAAATAACTCTGAGATCCGACTATATGAATAATTCTTGAAAGATTCAGTCATCATGGAGATATATAATGCTAAACAAAGAATCAGTAATTTCCACACCAATAGGTGTTGAAGGCGACGATGTGACAACATGGGCACTTCCTGAGGGTGCGGTTGCGCGTTTAGGGCGCGGTCGTGAACCGGATATAGTTTTTTCACCTGATGAGCAGTATCTCGCCATCGGTAACTCATTAGGGCTTTGGATATATGACTTTGAAACACTATCCCCCAGAGCATTATGGGAGACGGAACGGGGTATGGTGGGGTGCGTCGCCTTTTCACCTAACGGAAAATGGATTGCTGCCAGCAACTCAGACCATATTCTAAAGATATTGGACATCTTGACCGGTGAATGCTTAGTACAAGTAGAAACTGAAGCTTATATCTCTGGAATGACCTTTTCACCTGATAGTCAATATCTTGCAGCCGCTTATGCAAGTTCATCTACCGTGGAAATCTGGCAAACTGAAACGTGTGAGTCTGTAAGACAGTATTATCCAGGTATTGATTTTGTCAGTTTCTACAGACCCATCAGTATCTCACCTGATTCGCAATTGATAGCATCTACATGTAGCAGTGAAACCTATCACAATGCAGATGAAATAGTGATATGGGAAGTTGGAAATGGGGAACAAATTACGGTCCTCAACGCCCATAAATCTTGGGTATCGACCCTCTGTTTTTCTCCGTGTGGTAGGTATCTTGCCTCAGGTGGTGAAGACGGCACCGTTTACGAATGGGAGGTTGAAACAGGGCAAAAAGTGCAGACGTATACCGATTATGGTGATGTATATCGTATCATTCCATCTTACACACCAAACGGCATACTACGCGCAGCAATTGTCAATTATCACGGGACAGATGCCACCACAATATTCGTCCGCGATCTGAATAGTGGTGAACAACTTTATTCTGATCAAGTTTGGGGAAATACGGTGCATTTTACAAGTATGAGTGATTGGGGAACCACTGTTGTATTTTCAAGCGGTTCACAACTTGCTTACGAAAGCAGACATGAATTCATCAATGTATGGACATCTGAAAATCCGGATAAACGGCAGTTTACCCATTCGCCTATTTCGTATCCTACTTCTGCAGTGTTTTCAGATGATGGCAAAACCTTAGCAGTGAAACACCATCATGAAGGTGTCGTGTTATGGGATGTTGCAAGCAGGCGTTCGCGTCCGGCAGTGGCTGTGGAAACTACAGATAAAAATCAGTTTGTCTATAATACCGAAAGTGGAAAACTCTATGTCGCAAGTATTAAAGATGATAATGTTAGACTTTGGGAAGCCGATGGGGATGGTGTTCCGCTTATTGAAGGGACTGGGCGAAAATACTGGAGTGCTTTTCCTGCATTATCACCAACAGGCAAGTTCTTCGCTTATGCTGGTGAAGATGGAAGCTTGAAGGTGTGGGATGTACAAAGTGGGAAACAGAAATATCAATTGACACATCCTCTTAAGACAGATATTGACATCTATGAAGAACTTGGAGATGATTATTTTGATGATGATGAATTTGATGATGATGAATTTGATGAAGAGGATGGTGATAAGATTGAAACATTGAAATTCAGTTATGATGGTAAAATACTTGCAAGTGAATCAACTGGTGGCGTTAAACTATGGGACATGGGGAGTAGTAAAGAGATTGGGAGTTTTTCTTGTGATATAGTTCCGGCAATCATGGGTTTTTCTCCGTGTGGACAGTATTTGGCTTGTAATGGGGATGAGGTTCTCTTGTGGGACACCATAAATAATGAACTCCGATTGACAGGTCTAAATTATGGACCTTACGCGTTTATTGGATTTTCTCCATGTGGACGGTATTTGGCATGCAGCGGTGATGAAACATTTTTGTATGACTTGAGACAGCATGAAATTCATGTTCGGTTATCTCTACCACAAGCGTGTGAACGCATGTATGCTGCAGCATTTTCCAGTTGTGGGAGCTACTTTGCTGCTGGTGCTTGGTGGAAGGAAGGTATAGTAAAGATGTCTATCTGTTTGTGGGAGGTAGATACAGGTAAGCACATTGTAACCTTTTGGGGACACCCGACAGATGTGCAGGCACTTGTGTTTTCTCCAGAGAATAAACTATTAGCGAGTGCAAGTTATGATGGTTCTATCTTGCTTTGGGATGTGACACCTTGTTTTTAAAATCGGTTTTGGATAGTTCATACTAAGAGTTGCGAAAGTAATACCATTTCTATATGATAATCTTACATTATTTCGTAGGTCCAAATCAACGGTATGAATCATGGGGAATGCCATGCGCGCATTCGCCCAATGGCATTCCCCCGGTAGAGCGTTAGCGAAACCTGACACGTTTAGTGCCTGTCGGGTTTCGCAAGCTCTACCCGACCTACGAAATGTTATGACAATTTATCAATTAGAAATGGTATAATGAGAAATAAGTACAACAAGGAGGAAAAGAATGGAACATAGAATTGAAACAAAAAATGCTGATGAAGCAGATTTAGCATTAAAACAATTTAATCGTTTTCATGATGGTTATGTTGAGAATATAGAAATTAAGTTTGAAAATTACAAAGGTTTTAATGACAAGGGTGAGGCCACAGGAATAGGGTACGCTGATAAGACAATTATTCTGACAGTCAATCCTTATCCTTATGGTAAGGAGCATGACAAACTTGTTAAAGTTGAGTTTATTGATGTCAAGTCGTTTGAAATGATCAACGATTATCATGAGGGTCCGCGTGATGGGCCTACATGGGGTATCTGTCAGGTACTAACTCTGGAAGCTTCTGAACCCAATGAAGATCAAATCTTTTGGGACTTTTATTTTCTGTGTGACAAAGCGAAGTATGAGGTTGTCTGTTCTAAAATTATCTTTTCTACTTTGGAAAACAGAGAGTGAGTTCTTCTATTTTTTTGAATTATGGCATTAATGCAACCTTTTCACTGTAAGATCGCGTCACCTATTATTGTATGCTTAAAATGATCGTGGAGGAGTTGATGGAAAAAGATGACTTTCAGTTGATTCAGCAGATTTTGGCAGGTGACGAATCTGCTTTTGGTGATTTAGTTCAAAAACACCAAAAAAGTGTGCCTGCGGTTGCCTGGCGGGAAATAGGGGATTTTCATTTTGCGGAAGAAATCACGCAAGATGTCTTTCTTCAAGTCTACAAAAAAATACCTACGTTAAAGGACCCGAACCTTTTTGCGGGTTGGCTCTATGTTATCACAAAAAGACAGTGTATTGCCTGGAAGCGTAAGAAGAAACAATCAATACAATCCTTGGAAACCATGAGTCAAGAAACATTAGAAGCATCTGTGTATGCGAGTTATATTTCGGAAGTGCGTGAAGACGCTGCAGTTGAGTGTAGACGCGAGATTGTGCAAAAACTTCTGGAAAAACTACTAGAGATTGAGCGACGGTCGTGATACTCCACTACCTCGGAGAAATGACGTGTGAGGCGATCAGTAAGTTCTTAGGTGTGTCACCGAACACGGTTAAAAGCCGTTTGAGCCGCGCGCGAAAACGTTTGAGGAAGGAGGATACTATTTTACGCGAAACGCTTAGTAGTATTTCACTGTCTCCGAATCTGACACAGAATATTTTGCGTAAAATCAGAAACATTGAACAGGCATCCCCTTCTGGCAGCAAACCCCTGTTGCCATTAGGAGCATTAGGTTCTTCTGTTGTCTTGATTGTTTTTCTTTTAGGAATGAGTAATCAATTCTTGGCTCGCTATCAGTTGCCTTATAGTCTGGATGCACAATCGGAGACTACTATAGAAATTGTTGATGTACCACTAATCCCCAACGTTAAATCATCACCTGATGTGCAAAATCGGGTTGGAAGCAAGACTGTATCTGGTAAAGGCAGCGACGATGGTCTACAAAATGGAGAAACACCTATGCAAAACAACCTTGGTCAAGATTCTACAAAATGGAAATTACCTAAAGATGCCAAAGCGCGCTTAGGAAAGGGACACATATTTGATATGGCATATTCCCCTGATGGTAAACTGCTTGCTGCTGGGGGTACAATCGGAATTTGGTTATACGATGCTAACACCGGTAAAGAACTTAACCTGTTTGTAGAACACATGGAAAGTTCCGGAACTGTTGCCTTCAGTCCGGATAGTCAACTTCTTGCTTCCAATGGAAATGACAACACTATTCTATTATGGAATCCCTATACTGGAGAGCATAAGGCAACACTAAAGGGACATCAAGGTTATGTTAATTCAGTTGTGTTTAGTCCTGATGGAAAAACACTTGCAAGTGGAAGTGATGATGAGACAATTCGGTTGTGGCATGTTGAATCTGGGGAACTTCTACAAACCTTCGCTGGACATGGGGTGATGTCTCTGAAGTCATCTATTCTCCAGATGGAAGTTTCCTTATCAGTTATGGCAGTGATGAGATGCTACATTTATGGAATGCTCACACGGGAGAATTTCTTCGGACATTTACCGAACATAAGGGATATATTTCTTGCTTTGCTTTCTCTTATGATGGTAAGTATTTAGCGAGTGGTGGTGAGGATGGGAGAATACGGTTGTGGGAACTGCATACAAATCACGAGAAGCCAACCATAGAAATAGAAGCCACTTCAGCCCTCCACGGTGTTAATACAATAGTATTCAGTCCGACTGATAATATACTTGTCAGTAATAATTCTGGCGATGATGTTATTCAGTTTTGGGAGGTAGAGACAGGTAAATTGCTCAAAACCATTAATAGTCCAGAGGATACAACCCACCATCTTGCAATTTCACCAGATGGAAAAACGCTTACGAACGCGGGAGGTAACGGAACAATCCAGTTCTGGGACGTTGCTACTTCTAAATCTAAACTTACTCTAAATGGATATGCAGAGATGTTTCGGGATATGGCTTATTCACCTGACGGTAGCACGATTGTTACTGTGAGTAGTGGACCCAGTCTTCACTTATGGGATGCCAACACTGGCAAACTAAAAAAAACCTACTATCCGGGTAAGATTAACATCACTTATATTGACTATGCACCAGATGGTGTGACACTTGCTTGTGGACCTGGGCCTTACGAATACGACACACTGTTTTTACTTAACACTGAAACGGGTGAAATTGGACGTATCTTCCAAGGTGACTATGAAGGTTTTGAATCAGTAGCATTTAGTTCTGATGGTAAGATGCTTGCCGGTGGAGATAACGGTGGTAACATCTATTTGTGGGATGTTGATACGGGTGCAACTATCAAAGTCATTGATTGGGGACAAGATTTTGTTAGAATGGTGGCATTTTCACCAGATGGTGAAACGCTTGTCAGTACCAATGATTCAGAAATCTGTTTTTGGAATATAAACACTGGCAAGGCGGTAAAAACAATTACTGCGACTTCAATAGCAATCTCACCTGAATGGGATAAGTTTGTATGTGTTAATTGGATAAAGGGTGGCACTACGCAGTTTTGGAATATGGGTGATGACGAACCAGTTAGGACCATTGAGCCGGAAGCGAAAACTTATTTTCAGGAATATTCACCAGATGGAAAAACAATTGCGGGTACCGGTCCCAGGGAGACTATATCAATTTGGGATGCTGATACATTTGAGGTATTTCATATAATTACTGATGAACATAAAAAAAGTTCGAGGTCTGAACGTGCGTTTTTTGTTAGGTATTCACCGGATGGGCGCACCATTGCGACTGCAGGGTGGGACAGCACTGTGCTGTTATGGGATGCTCCACGTTAATTTTACAGGACTTACGCATTTTCTCTTAAAGTCCCCTTGATAGGGGGATTTAGGGGGTTAAAAAACCAAATTTCTGCCTATTTTACCCCCCTAACCCCCCGCAAGCGGGGGAATGCGTAAGTCCTATTTTATATACTCTACTATAGTTTGGACAGTTTTCGTTTGTATTGTTTTTTGGACACCTTTCGCACCGCTGGTGCTGCCGAAATGGACAATAAAATTTTTTTCTGTGAGTTTCGGACAGTGTTGTAACTCAACGAAAATATATCTGACATCAAAGTAGCAGTCCCAGAGGGACGGAATGTGTATAGATCATTTCCAGTCCTACTCCAAGTCCCAGAGGGGCGAAATGTGTTTTAGCGCGAGATTTAAAATGAAAATGAAAAACATCACGACTCAAAAACTGTCCAAACTATAGTACACCAGGACTTACGCATTTTCTCTTAAAGTCCCCTTGATAGGGGGGATTTAGGGGGTTAAAAAACCAAATTTCTGCCTATTTTACCCCCCTAACCCCCGCAAGCGGGGGGAATGCGTAAGTCCTAGTACACTCTAAGGCAACACAAATTCTTAAGGAGTACACAATTAGATGAAAGTATTGAATCTTATACTAAATACATTACCACTGATTTCTATTGTTTTCTTTTTCACCTTTTACTCAATAACAGCATTTTCTCAAATACATAATCAATTGGGATTACCAGAGGGTGCCAAAGCGCGTCTGGGAAAGGGCAGAATAGAACAGATAAAGTATTCTCCTGATGGTAAGTATCTTGCAGTTGCAACGTCCATAGGTATCTGGTTGTATGATGTAAATACATTACAAGCAGTTGACCTGCTTACAGGTCATGATGCGCCTGTAACATCAATTGCATTTAGTTCAGATGGACAAACATTGGTTTCGGGAGGTGCGGATAATATTATCATCTTCTGGGACACAGAAACACGCAAAATCAAAGCAAAATGTGTCGGGTTTGATAAAGGCATAAGTTTACTAACTTTTAGTCCTTCGGGTGATATGGTAGCATGTATGAGTAGATCATGGTTCATTGAATTGTTGAATGCGCGTACTGGAAAACTTATTAAGACAATAAAAAATACAAGTAATTCGGATATATACGCAATGGCATTTTCACCTGAAGACGATATGCTTATTACTGTCGGATATAGTGAAAGAAACACATCATTTATTGAATATTGGGATACAGGAACAGGTGAACTGATAAGAGATATTTTGATTGAAACAAATATTACAGATGCCGCGTTTTCTCCAGACAATAAAACACTTGCTGTCACAGGTGAAAATTCGCCCCCTCTCCAATTTTGGGATGTGAAAACAGGCAAGCATCTTAAAAGTATCGAAAAGAGTGGTGTGAGTTATGAATATATTGCATTTTCTCAGGATGGCAGTAGACTCGTTACGGGTGGTGCTTGGGAGTATGTAAGTCTTTGGGATGTAAGCACGGTTGATCAATTATACAACATGGCAGAAGGTGAACCGATTAATTCTGTGGCATACGCACCGGATGGTAGGACAATAGCATGTGGTATTGACGATGGCACCATCCAGATATGGGATACTTCTACGGGAAAACTTCAAAACACTATCAGAGGACACTTAGATTCATCAATCTTCTCAGCTGCTTTTTCACCTGACGGCAATACCCTTGCATGTGGTGCAGCTTCCAAAGTTCTATTCTGGCATCTACACACTTACGAACATCTTAAAACCACTAAGGAACCACATTGTAATGTCGTTGATATAGAATATTCTCCTGACGGTAAAATCTTTGTTACGGTAGGCAATTCAATGAAAGCGCGTCTGTGGGATGGGCAAACGGGAAGGTTTCTTGGTAGTTTTATAGGAAATCATGAGAAGTATTTTTATAGTGCTTATAGAAATAGAGAAAAATTCACTTCTGTGTCTTTCTCACCTGATGGTGGCATACTGGCGACTGGAGATACAGACAACGAGGTATGTCTATGGGAAATTCGCACAGGAGAACAATATCTTATTGGTGAACAGCTGGCGACGTTTACTGACCATGCGGAGACAGTGACATCCGTTGCGTTTTCACCGGATGGAAAAATGCTTGCAAGTGGCAGCCTTGACAAGACAATTCGTTTGTGGGATGTGAAGGCGCGCAAACATCTCAAAGAAATCACCGGACATGAAAAGGGTGTGAACGTATTAGCCTTTTCGCCAGATGGGAAAATACTTGCCAGTAGTAGTGAAGATGGGACGCTCCGATTGTGGAAAATAGATGATTATGAGTTATCGTACGCACCAATAGCAGATGCTGGTAATGTCAAGGCTTTAGCGTTCTCTTCTGATGGAAAGCTGCTAACGAGCATAAATAGTGATAGCAAATATATCAACTTTTGGAATGTGCAGACAGGTAAACTGATGCATACTTTTTTTGGACACACACAAACCATAAATTCTATAGTATATTCGCCAGATGGCAAAACACTTGCAAGTGTGAGTGATGATGACACAGTACTCTTGTGGGGTTTGGATTCAATACTTAATCCATAAAGTCTTATACCCCAAAATCAGAGTTATTTATGGTGAATTATTGAAATAATTATACACCTCTTCTGTAGGAGTGACCTACGGTCGCGACTGTGCGGTATCTTCTGTAGGAGCGACCTACGGTCGCGACCAAAGGTCGCTCCTACAACTCAAAATGTAGAATTAATTGTATAATCTACCATAGTTTTGGTATTATATAGTAAAACATATAATTAATGGGGCACTTTTGTAGCGTAAACTTTTAGTTTGCGCCCTTATGACACAAACTAAAAGTTTGTGCTACAACTTCTGTTGACCGTTATGTTCTAAAATAGATTTATTTTAGTGTCCCAATAATTTCAAAGTTCACTATAGGTAAATATGTTAACATTCGTTAGGTGTAAACTTAAGGAATATATTCNNTAGAAACCCCTCCAACAATATATAAGACTCTTAAGTTTACACTTATATGTTCCGTTTCTGCACAACCTAACAGGTTGTGCTACAGAAATGTCTCATTAATTGTAGGTTTTACTATAAAACAACATCAGGCAGATAATTTTTTATTTTTTTAAACCCTCACCTTATAGACCTTTCTCTTTATATTAAAACCTAATTGATTTTTTTGTAGATTTCTATGGATATGAAAAATCTAAACGATCTTTCAGATATAGAACTTATTGAGCGCGTCCAAGATCGTGATGAAGCGGCATTTGCGGAACTGATGTCCCGTTGGACACCACGGATTTGGCGTATCGTTGTCTCCCAATCGAGGCAACATCGGGATGCGGAAGAAATTCACGCTGATATCTGGATGGCGGTGTGGGAAAATATAGGGGGACTTCGGAAAATAGAGAGTTTTGGTGCATGGCTGCGAAGCATTGCATATAACGCTTGTAAGAGGTATTATTCTTCTCATCGTCGTTCGCGTGAGGAAATCCTGCAGAGTGATGCGGAATTAGTGGAACATATTGACCAAGATGCCCCGACCCGTTACAAGGAATCACAATTACGCGCAGATGCCAGAGAAGCGGTGCATCACCTTCCACATCGGGTGCGTCCCATCGCAGTGTTGTACTACCTTGAATCATGGAGTGTCAAAGACATTGCACATAAATTTAACTTAGCTATAGGCACAGTCAAGACAAGATTAAGAGAGGTTCGTTCACTCCTAAGGAAGGAGTTTGGTGTTGAACCTCAACAAGGAGATATTATGTCGTTAGAATCCGTTGGATCGCACAATCTTGCGAATTATATTAAAAACTATTTACCAAAAGGCGCGATAACACGGTTCGGTAAAGGTTATGTATTTGATTTGGCATATTCACCAGATGGCACCCGACTTGCTGTAGCAAGCACAATCGGTATCTGGCTATATGATGTAGCAACCGGAGAGGAAATCAATCTGTTAACTGGACATACTTATTATGCCAGTGGCGTTGTTTTCAGTCCTGATGGAAAGACACTTGTGAGTTTAAGTAGTTGGAACGACCACACAATTCGTTTATGGGATCCCTCCACTGGCGAGTCAAAAGCAGTACTCACAGGACATACAGAGGAGATTTTTTCTCTTGTTTTCAGTCCCGATAGTAAAACGCTGGCAAGCGCGGGTAAAGACGAAACCATCCGCCTATGGGATAGTGGCACAGGTGAACTAAAAACAACTCTCATAGAACATACGGATCAGGTCAAGACGTTAGCATTCAATCCAGAAGGTAGCACACTTGCAAGCGGCGGTAATGATGAAGTTATCCGTTTTTGGAATGTTTCCACTGGTAAGTTACAGTTAACCTTCGCAGCACATGCAAATACTGTCGATTTCCTGAGGTATTCTCCAGATGGAAAGTTCCTTGTCAGTCAAGGTGGAGATAACAATGTCAGTCTATGGGATGCTCATACGGGTGAATTCTTGCGAATGCTTACAACTCGGACAGAGGGTGTTACTTCTATTGATATTGACTTTTCAAAAGATGGGAAAACACTTGTGAGTGTGAATTCCGACGAAACTGTCCGGTTGTGGAATCCTTATACCGGTGAGCAACTGAAAACAATAAAACAGATTGGAAATCTTGAGGTTGTACAGTATTCTCCAGATGGCAAAATATTTGCATGTAGTGACGACAGAAAAGGAACAGTCCTTCTATTTGATGCTGACACGGGAGAATTATTACATGATCTGGAAATACCCGGGCAGAGAAAAAGGGTTAATTATTTTCGATTTTCACCAGATGGGTGGACCCTTGCCGTTTCCAGCGGGGTTGAGATATATTTCTGGGATGCAAATACCGGTGAACTTCAAAAGACAATCACCGAATATTCTGAGGTCGTAGGTCCTGTAATATATTCTCCTGATGGGAATACGTTGGCGAGCTTAGACGATATCGTCCGTATTTGGGATGTGAAAACGCAGAAACTCTTAAAGACGATTGCACCTAAAAGTTCAATATCTGCAATAGCATATTCACCTAATGGAGAAACACTCGCTTGCGGCACTTGCGACAACACAATACTGCTATGGCGTCCTGGTACGTGGGAACATAAGGCAACCTTTGAAGGACATACAAAAAACGTTGCATCAGTGGCTTTTAGTCCTGATGGATATATCCTTGCCAGTGGGAGTAGGGACAGGACAATCCGCTTATGGAACTCACACACTGGGGAACTCTTAAATACGCTTACTGGACATAAGGATTGGATTTACGGTCTGGTGTTTTCACCGAACGGTTCTACAATTGCGAGTAGCGGTTTTGATGGAACAATTCGCTTTTGGGATGTTGCCACTGGTAAACTTATAAGAACTATTGACACAGAGTCAGACCATTCTATAGATTATGTTGCGTATTCGTCTGATGGAATGACACTTGTGTGTACCGGGGAGAACGGTGCTGATGGTATCCGTTTTTGGGATGTTGCTACCGGTGAACTTCTAAAAACCGTTGACGTGGAGGCGGGGGCGTATTCTGTAGTGTATTCCCCGGATGGAAGTACATTTGCCAGTGGTGGAATGGGGGAACTTTCTGTTTGGGATGTTGCTACTGGAAAACTCCTAAAAACTTTTACTGAGTATATAGACCCAGTCTATTCTGTAGCGTATTCTCCAGATGGGCGCACACTTGCCAGTGGATGCCGAGACAGTACTGTGATTTTATGGGATTTAACGTAGTGCTGTATCAACACCTAACTTGTAGGTCGGGTAGAGGAACGAAACCCGACTTTACTAATAATATAATGTATGCGTGTCGGGTTTCGTTCCTCTACCCGACCTACGCTTGAGCTATCAAACAGATATTGACTAAGCAGTAGTAGGAATTATACATCAAAAATAGAGATTAGGAGGACATGAACATGCAAAAGCCACAACACTACACACAGTGGAGACTTCCCCAAGGTGCCAAAAAACGTATCGGAAAAGGTGGGATAAATGAGATAAAGTATTTTCCAGATGGCACAAAACTCGCGGTCGCGTGCACAATTGGGATATGGATTTACGATGTGCCAACATGTAAACCTATTGACTTGATTACAGGACATACAGGACCAGTTAATTCAATAGTATTTAGTCCGGATGAAGGAACGTTTGCAACCGCGAGTGATGATAAGACTGCACGTTTGTGGGATACCGTTACAGGTGAGCACAAAGCAAGTTTTGTAGGACATAAGGATGTTATAAACTCTGTGGTGTTCAGTCCTGATGGTGAAAGACTTGCGACAGCAAGTGACGACAAAACGATAGGTCTCTGGAACCTGCGGACGAGCGAACAGATAGCAAAACTTGAGGGGCATACAGAGAAAGTGTTTTCAGCGGAATTTTCACCAGATGGAAAGGTGATTGCCAGTAGTGAGGCTTGGGGTGGAAAAGGCGGAATTTGGATTTGGGATGCACACACCTACGAATTCCTAAAGTTGTTTGAGGGAGAAACAGATTGGATAGAATATATCGTGTACAGTCCTGATGGTAGCATGCTTATGAGTAGAGAAACTCGTGGAGAAGCTAATTTTTGGGATGCGAACACAGGTAAAAAACTGAAAACGTGTGAATTAGAAAGTTGGATGAGTGATTTTACTCCCATTACATTTGCTCCTGATGGACGCTCATTCGCTACTGGAATAAAAGATGGTGGTGTCTGTCTTTGGGATATTGGTACCGGAAAATTGCTGAAAGAGTTTGAACTTGAGGAAGATATAGATTCTTGGCCTTCTTCTGTTGCGTTTTCACCCGATGGGGAAACGATTGCTTGTGCCAGTGAGGATGGTACAATTCGGTTTTGGGACGTAAACACCGGTAAAGTCTCAAAAACAATTACGGATCATACACCGCACTTATCTTCTACGCAAAAAACAGAGGGGACACATTTACCATCTCAACGGACTTATTCTGTTGCCTATTCTCCAGATGGCAGGACACTCGCAAGTGGCTATGGGACTAAAATTCATTTTCAAAACCCAGAGACTGGTGAAATCCAAACAACTATCACAGGGTCGCGTGAAAACGTCCGCTCAGTCATATATTCATCGGATGGTAAAATACTTGCCAATGCTGAAGGGACAACAAAAGCTCGATTGTGGGACGCGCAAAACGGAAGATTCCTCGGGACCTTCTCGAGGCATAAGGAAAGTATATCTGCAGTAGCGTTTTCTCCAGATGGCCGCATGCTTGCCACTGGTAGTCATGACAACTCAATCTGCTTATGGGAGGTCCGCAGAGGGGAACTGTATCTCATCGGGGATTTGTTATTGACACTGGCAGGACATACTGATAAAGTTACCAATGTAACCTTTTCACCTGATGGAGACATGCTTGCCTCAAGCAGTTATGATAGCACAGTCCGATTATGGGATGTCAATACAGGAAATCCGAGGAAAACACTTGTTGGACATACTGCAAGTGTTTATGCGGTGGCATACTCACCAAATGGAAATGGCGGTGTCCTTGCCAGCGGAGGACATGATGGAAAGGTCCGCCTCTGGAACAGTCAGACTGGTGAACTCATACAGGCTCTCAACACGCATAAACAAGAGGTATATTCTGTGGTATACTCTCCAAGTGACAAGATCATCACTTGTGGGACCAATGGTGTTTTGTACTTCTGGAACATAGAAACTGGAGAATTGCTACATACCTATAGTGGACATACGGATGTGATTGATGGTATTGCATATTCACCGGATGGTCAGACTCTCGCGAGTGCAAGTAGGGATGGAACAATACTTTTATGGGACTTGGATTCAATACTTAATCCATAAAGTCTAATACCATTTCTAATTGATAATGTCTCATTACCTGTAGAGATCTGGTAGGAGCGACTTCCCGGTCGCGACCGGGAAGTCGCTCCTACCGAAGAGAGACACCCCAACCAACAATAACAGTGGAATTCCTTAATGAGACAATATTTTTTGGAATTGGTATAATATCCAATTAACGTGATTCGTTTTGCTAAGTGTGCGGTTAGGAAACCGCACCTACCGTCGGAAAAAGATAGATCCCGTTAATTTGGTATAATATCCCAAAATAGTTTCTTTCCCTCGATTTCTTCAAAAGTGCATCCATAAATGTGTTATAATTGTGTATTCACCAATATAAATCTAAACATTTTTTGGAGTAAAAATAATGAAAATTCCTTTTATGATAAATCTTATCTTAATCGTATTGCTGCTATCAGGTTGTGAACTTATCTGGTTAATGAACAGTCAGCAAGCGAAAGAATTGCCGGCAGTCAAGATTGATACACCCCCGATAATAGATGGAAATCTAAATGATGCAGCTTGGATAAAAGCCCCACAAGCTAAAGATTTTACTGACCGAAACGCTAACCATGAACCTGCCATAGATCAGACTGTGGTTATGTTAGTTTATAGTGATAAAGCCATTTATCTTGCATGGTATCTATATGATGAACATCCAGGTGATTTGGTTGCATTTGAAACAGAAGATCAGATGAGACCTTTCCGTGATGACTGGATTTCATTTACTATTGATCCATTCCATACACATCAATTCATGGACAGAACATTTTTTATGTCAAATTCTTTAGGTGTCAAGTTTGTCAGTCATCCGCCTCTTGGTGTTCCTATTGATGAGGTCCCTGATATGTGGGACGTTGCTGCGAAGGTTGTTGAGGATGGTTGGATTGTTGAAATGGAAATTCCCTGGGAAATGTTGAATTATCCCGATTCAGATGATCCAATTGACATCGGGATCAACTTTGATCGTGGGCACCCCAGAACAGGCGAAAACTCATGGTGGTCAAAAGTGCCATTTATAGAAGATGACAGAAAAGATGGGCATTGGATTGGTGTCGTACCACCAAAAAAATAGTCCCTATATCTATTGATGAATCCATTTAAGGAGAACAGATTTTGAAAATACTGATTTTACATGTGATCATAGCAATCATGGTATCTTTACCATTGTGTTCTGTATGTTTAGCGCAAGACTACATAGATAAATATCTACCAGATGATGCAACTGCACGGTTTGGGAAGGGATTTGCATTTGATTTTGCATATTCACCCGATGGAAAACAAATTGCAGTTGCAAGTACAATCGGTGTTTGGTTATATGATACACAAACCAAGTTAGAAAAGAATTTTTTGACAGGCCATAAAGGGTATGTAAAGGAGATTGTTTTCAATCCAAATGGAGAAACTTTTGTGAGCATAGGGGGTGGCGTTCTAAATTCGCCTTATGATCCTGCAGAAGCAAAACTATGGAATTTGAAATCTGAAGAACTAATTTCATTTCTTATTGAAATTACAGATCCACTTGATGAATCTAAAATCAGTAGTGTCGTTTTTAGTCCTGATGGTAAAACGGTTGCAATTGCACTTAACGATTCTACTATCCGTTTATTTGATGGAATTACTGGGGAACCTAAATCAACCATCAAAGGATATGGATATCAAGTATTAATGTTCAGCCCAGACAGCAAAACGATTGCTGGTAGTAGTGGTGAAATGATACGATTGTTGAATGCTGCCACAGGTGAGTTACAGACAGAATTTGCAGCACATGCGAATAGTGTAAAGACCATTAATTACGCAGCAGATGGCAAAACAATTGTAAGTCATGGGGAGGATAGCAATGTAATTATATGGGATGCTGAAACAGGCGAGTTTTTGAGTATATATAAGTCAAATATGAAAGAGATTTCATCTATTGATTATTCAAAAGATGGTAATTCGCTTGTTGTATTAGGTTCAGATAATACTATCATTTTGTGGAATACACATACTGGCGAGAAAACAAAAACTATCAATAGTGAATTAGAATTATACGATGTTCAGTTCTCGCCAGATGGAAAAACTTTTGCATGTGATGATGATAATGGCACTATGCTTTTATTTGAGACAGTTACTGGAGCGTTATTACATCAACTTAAAATGCCTGGGGTAAGCGATTATGTCAGTGATTTTAAGTATTCACCAGACAGCAAAACACTTGCAGTTTACAATGGCTCTGAAATATTTTTCTGGGATTTAAATAGTTTTGAAATTCATTCAACAATCACAGATTATTCTGATGTAGTTGGTGATGTAATTTTTGGTCCACATGATAAAACATTGGTAAGTGTTGACGACATTGTACGAATTTGGAACTTAGGTGAAAATAAACTACAAAGAAAAATAGAAGCACAAGGCAACGCCAGAGCAATTGCACTTTCATCGGATGGTAAAAACTTAGCAATTGGAACTTCTGATAATACAATTCTCTTGTGGGATGCAATTAATTGGAACCACATTAGGACTCTTGAAGGTCACACGGATATAGTATTTTTAGTTATTTTTAGCCCAAATGGAAAAGTGGTTGCCAGTGCAAGTTATGAAGACACAATTAGAATATGGGATGTCCAAACAGGTGATCTTCAATATACATTTAAAGCGGATATATCAGATTCAAGGAAACTGTTGTTTTCACCTGATGGAAGATATCTAGTGGGTATTGTGAAAGTAGAGGATGTTACAAAAATATGTACTTGGGACATAGAGTCTGGTGAATTAATCACTTCAACCGATACTGAGATGGATGTTGATGAATTTTCCTCTATGGACTTCTCTTATGACGGATTGACTATTGTCACAACTGATGACAAATTCAATGTGCATTTTTGGAATGTTGCAACGGGGAAACGCAAAGATATTTTCATTCCAGCTGCCAAGGGATATGATGTAGTTTTCTCACCTGATAATAAAACAGTTGCGATTGAATTTTCAGATAACGCTTTATGGACATCAAGGATATCGCTATGGGATATTGAATCAGGAGAACTTATAAAAACCTTGGAAGGACATATATCTGATATAAATTCAATTGTCTTTTCATCAGATGGCACAAAACTTGTGAGTGCCTGTAGAGACAGTACAGTGATATTGTGGGATTTAACCGAATAGAAAAAGTAGATTTCAGAAGTCACTGCATAATTTAAATATAACGTGAGTTTGATAAAACAATTCCATTTTAAATTTGGTGTTTCGTCAACGTTCATCTTGGTTGGAAACCAGGACAAGCCCTTGCTCCGTAGGAGCAATATGTTTATAGCAACTGTCCAACACAGCACCCCGCTCCGTAGGAGCGGTATGTGGTTCAGCCCACATAGCACTCCGCTGGAGTGCAAGAACTTGAAAATCCAATTTTCTATAAACATAGCACTCCGCTGGAGTGCTGCGATTTATTCGGCATCAAATTTAGGTAAGTGTGATATATGGTGTTAGGTTCCTCAAATCATTGTGTCAAACTCACTTTAATATTATTTTCAAACTCACGATAAAAATAGCAACGATCACCGAAACGCAGATAAAATGGAGCATACTTAAATGAACAAACTCATCTTTTTTTCAATAATTTTAGCGTTGATATCATTAATAGGTCTATCAAATTCCAGTGCACAATTAGACCCACAATTGAGTTTGCCCGAAGGTGTAATAGCACGTATAGGGAAAGGTGGGATAAAGACAACAAAATTTTTTCCTGGTGGAACGAAGCTGGCAGTTGGCAGCACCATCGGAATATGGGTTTATGATATTCAAACAGGTGAAGCAATTGATTTGCTAACGACTCATACAGGACCTGTTAATTCAATAGCATTCACTTCAGATGGAAATACGTTTGCATCTGCAAGCGATGATAATACAGCAAGGTTGTGGGATGCAAACACTGGACAAAGTAAAGAATTGTTCTTTGAACTTCCTGGAGATGCTGATGCGTTAGATATTAATTCTAATGGTGAGGTTATGGCTATTGGCTGTTATAATGGTATTCATTTGTTCGATTTACACCAAGGACGGCAGATTAAAGAGTTGAAAAGACATTCGGGGGATGTTTCCTCGGTAATATTCTCACCGAATGGGAAATTTCTTGCCAGTTGTGCTAAGGAGGGAGATGATGCCATTCTTCTATGGGATGCACAAACGGGCAACCTTTTACGCGCAATTACAGAAGATGCGGATATAGTATCTATTGCGTTCTCTCCAGACAGTAGCACGCTTGCAAGTGCAACTTTGCACGGAGAGATTCGTTTGTGGGATGTGGCTACTGCTAAACTCCTGAGAACATGCAAGACAGAAGGTTGGATGTATGAAGGTAACACTATGGAATTTTCTCCGGATGGACGCACACTTGCGTGTGGATTTGATGGAGGGGTGGTGTGTTTCTGGGATGCCACCACTGGTATAGTCCAAAAAACGATTGAGCATGAAGATACGGTAGTATCAATT
Organism: Candidatus Poribacteria bacterium; assembly: GCA_012270795.1. Classification (GTDB taxonomy): domain Bacteria; phylum Poribacteria; class WGA-4E; order WGA-4E; family WGA-3G; genus MSPOR6. The sequence continues at coordinate 10,655 of JAAXHO010000239.1, read as the reverse complement.
TCATATTCACCTGATGGAAGTGTTCTTGCGAGTGCAATGAAAAATGGCATTATCCAATTTTGGGATGTTCCAACAGGTAAACTTCAAAAGACTATTCCGAGTAGAATACCGCATATATCTTCTGTGGTGTGTTCACCAAACGGGAATATAATTGCAAGTGGGAATGGTACAGAAATCTGCTTCTGGGATTTAGACACAGGAAAACTTCTAAACACGATTTTCGGTCCAAAGGATACTATTCATTCTGTTTCCTTTTCATCGGATGGAGAAATCCTTGCAAGTGGTGGTGATTCTCAATTGGTGAGGTTATGGGATACCCAAAGTGGAAGGTTTCTCGGTACTTATTTGGGGCATACAAATTCTATTTATGCAGTTGCTTTTTCACCAGATGATCGCATGCTTGCCAGTGCAAGTAGTGATAACAGTATACGTTTGTGGGAAATTCGTACAGGTGAACGAATCCTTACAGGTGCTCTATTGAATACGTTTGAGGGACATACCAATGGTGTCTCTGCTGTCGCCTTTTCACCAGATGGTAAGGTACTTGCCAGTGGAAGTAAGGATAGAACAGTTCGATTGTGGGCAGTAAAGTCAGGCATTTTATTGAATACGTTGGTTGGTCACACAGGAGATGTCCAGACGGTTAGGTTTTCACCTGATGGCAAATTCCTCGTGAGTGGATGTTGTTGGAGTGGGAATTGGGATGGAAAGGTTTGTTTGTGGCATCAACAAACGGGTGAACTTTTATTAACCCTTGAAAATGAGACAGTTGCAGCTGTAACGTTTTCTCCAGATGGATCCATGCTTGTCTACGCTAATGATGATACAGTATACTTTTTTGACATTGACACAAAAAACACAATTACAATGTTAAAAGGGCATACGGATGTGATTGATAGTCTTGCGTATTCATCAGATGGAAAAACACTTGTAAGTGGAAGTAAAGACGGAACTATATTGATATGGGACATTGAAAAAACTTTTAATAGATAGACGGTTTTTTCAAAAGGTGTCTTTCAATGAAAAATGTTATTTTTTTACCATTTCTAATTGACAAATTGTCATAAATAAACTGTAGGTCGGGTAGAGCGAAGCGAAACTCGACATGAAAACCTTATCTAATCCTACGTGTCGGGTTTCGCTTCGCTCTACCCGACCTACGAAATAATGCTACATAATCATTTAGAAATGGTATTATACCAATTCTAATTAATATTGTCCCATTAAGGAATTTCACTTTTATCCCTGGTTGGAGGTCTCTTTTCGGTAGGAGCGACCTCCCGGTCGCGACCAGAGGTCGCTCCTACCATAACATTTTGACAAATGGTATCTTATTTTATAGAAATGGTATTACTATTTCCAATTATCTTCATGTCACTATCGTTGTATGCAGTTTGTCTTGCTCAAGATTACATCAAAAATTATCTACCTGAGGGTGCAATCGCGCGGTTCGGGAAAGGATATGTTTTTGACTTTCAATATTCTCCTGATGGGAAATATATTGCAGTCGGCAGTACAATTGGTGTCTGGCTATATGATACACAGACAATGAAGGAGATCAATTCTCTGACAGGTCATAAAGATTTTGTCACGAATGTATATTTCAACCCAAATGGCAAGACCCTTGTTAGTCAAAGTGGTGATGGACAATGGGCACCAGCGGAGACAAAACTCTGGAATGTATCTACTGGGGAACTGATTGCAACGCTGACAGATCAGAAATTTAGTGTCAACGGCATTACTTACAGTCCTGATGGAAAAATAATTGCAATAGCCAATGGTGACTTTACAATCTGTCTATGTGATGGGTTCACTGGAGAGTTGAAGTCAACATTTAGAGGATGTGGGTACCGGTTGTTGACATTCAGTCTAGATGGAAAAGTGATTGCTGGTGGAAATGGTGAGCTCATCAGATTGTTGGATGCGGCAACTGGTGAAAATAAGACAGCCTTTGCAGCACACGCCAATAGTGTTGATAACATAAAATACTTCTCAGGTGGTAAAAAGATTGTCAGTCAGGGTGGAGATAACAATGTATGTATTTGGGATGCTGGTACCGGTGAATTTGTGCGCAATTTCAGAGAGGGAACAAGTGGAGTTTCTTCTATTGATATTTCAAGAGATGGCAAAAAACTTGCTATCATGAATTCCAATGGAACACTCACGTTATGGAATAGTCAGACAGGAGAGAAAATCAAAACTATCACATCAGAAACAAAGTTGAATTTTGTGGCGTATTCTCCAGATGGTAAAACTTTTGCTTGTGATGAAGATAAAGACGGAACAATGCTACTGTTTGATTCCAACACTGCAAGGTTAGTTCATAGATTTAAAATACCTGGACATAGAAAAAGTGTGAATGATTTTCGGTATTCACCAGATGGACAGACGCTTGCGGTTTCCAATGGGTTTGAGATATATTTTTGGGATGTGAATAGCGGTGAACTTCAAAATACAATCACCGGTTATTCTGAGGTAGTAGGTGATGTGATATATACTCCGAATGAGAAGACATTAATGAGTTTTGACGACATTGTTCGTATTTGGGATATAGATAATCAAAAAATACAGAGAACGATTGAAATGAATAGTAATGTATGTGCAATTGCATGTACTCCAGATGGAAAAACACTTGCTATTGGAACTTGCGACGATACTATTCTTCTGTGGGACAACACCAAATGGAAACTCATAGACACACTTGAAGGACACACAGAAGCAATATCTTCAGTTGCCTTCAGTCAAGATGGTAATGTACTTGCGAGTGGAAGTTATGATAATACTATTCAATTGTGGGATGTTAATACAGGAGTACAATTGAATACATTCTCAGGCTATTCGTCAGTTATAAATGTAATTAGATTTTCTCCTAATGAAGAGCATATTATGGTTATCGGGGATGATAACAAAATGCACACTTGGGATATAAAAACAGGTAGACTTGTAAATGCAATTGAAATGAATTTTGAAGGTGTTTCTTATTCTTCTATGGATTTTTCTCCTGACGGTAAAACACTTGTAACCGCTGATGGACCTTGCAAAATCAGTTTGTGGGATTTATCAAATGGAGAACGTAAGAATGCTGTTCATTTTGAAGGGATAGGCGATTATGTTGTTTATCCGCCAAATGATGTTGTCTATTCGCTAAACGGTAAATTCATTGCATGTGCTGTATCAAGTTTAATTTTTTTATGGGATATTGAAACTGGCGAACTTCAAAAGACCTTGAAAGGACACATAGATACAATAGATGCTATAACCATTTCATCTGATGAGAAAACGCTTGTGAGTGGCTGTAGAAATAGCACAGTAATCTTATGGGACATTTCACAATAAAATCTAACCAACACAGAGGGTATGTATATATGGACGCAATAAACACCGAACCGTACACACAATGGGGGCTTCCCCCAGGTGCAAAAGCACGTCTCGGAAAAGGTGGTCTTGAAGAGGTACGATATTCACCAGATGGCACGCAACTTGCTGTTACAGGTTTGATTGGTATTTGGATATACGATGTCCATACTTGCAAAGAAGTTGTGCTTCTCCAGCCCGGTCAAGAACGAGGAACAACTACACTCCCACTATCCTGGGCAGGGACGACCCTTTTTAGGCAACATTGGAATGAAACCATAACACTTACGTTATGGAATTCGCAGGCAGGTCAACACCAAATTACATTGAAAGGAAACACAGAAGACATACAAAACATCCAACTCTCACCCGATGGAAGAACATTTGCATCTGTTGGACGGGATAAGACAATTCGCTTTTGGGATAGTCGCACAGGTCGTTTGCGTTCTACTGTAATAGGACATACAGAGCCAATCATAACATTAGCATTTTCAGCAAATAGTAAGATTCTTGCCACTGGGGGTTTTGACCACACTATTCGACTATGGGATGTCAGCGATGGTAGACACCTCTCCACATTAACCGGGCCTGAAGATAATATTTGGCATTTGGCATTTTCTCCTAATGGCATTATACTTGCCAGTCGAAGTTATGATGAAACGCTTTGCTTGTGGGATGTTACTACTGGTGAAAAGGTGGCAACCCTTGCCACAGACCTTGAGGGTTTAGGTCGAACGGTATATTCACCGGATGGCACGCTTGCTGCAGCGAATTGTGATGATCATTCCATCCAAATATGGAATGCTGATACTGGTATAGAACACACCAGGCTCATAGGACATAAAGCCCTCGTTTGGGATGTTGCGTTCTCACCTGATGGCAAAACGCTTGCAAGTATCAGTGAGGATAGCACTATTCGGTTTTGGAACGTAAACAGTGGCACCGAAAAGGGAGTCATCACTGGCCATGCAAGATGGAGCATCTCTCTCGATTTTTCGTCTGATGGTAGCGTTCTTGCAAGCTGTGCAAGTGATAATACACCTCATCTGTGGGATATGAATACATACACTGGGTCTACGCCTTTTGATGGTCCCCTCGACTCCATTGACCATGTTGCATTTTCTCCTGATGGTGCATCGCTTGTAAGTGCTTGTGATGATAGAATATACCTATATGATGTAGAATCGGGAATGCAACATAACGTCTTGCAAGGACATACAGAATATATCCGCACATTAGCATTCGTCCCAAACAGCACGATACTTGTCAGTGGGAGTGATGACAATACGATCAGATTATGGGACATTGATACTGGTAACCAATTAGCACTATTGACTGGACATACCAATAATGTTTTTGCGGTTGCCGGATCACCTGATGGTACAATCCTTGCAAGTTGTAGTGCTGATAGGACACTGCGTTTATGGAATGCAAACACAGGACATCCGCTTACTGTTCTTAAGGGACATACCGAAACGATTGGTGCAATTGCATTTTCGCCAGATGGAAAAGTCCTCGCTAGCGCGGGTTGGGATGAGACGATCCGGTTATGGGATCCATATTATTGTGAACTTATTTCAACTTTTGCAGTGCAAGATAATCTTTATACTTTGGCATTTTCCACCGATGGAAATATACTTGCCGGGGGCGGTCAGGAAGATAGGGTTTATCTATGGAATCCATATACAGGTAACACAATAGCAGTACTGAATGGTCACTACGCTGACGTTGAAGCCTTGGTGTTCAGTCCTGATAGAAGAACACTTGCAAGTGGTGGGGATGATGGTACTGTTCTATTATGGGATCTTAACGCCATATCAAAAAATCTGATAGATTAAATAACAAATATTCGGTAAAATTGCATTAAATGATATTACACCAATTCTAAAAAACATTGTCTCATTAAGGAATTCCGCTGTTATCGCTGGTTGGGGTGACTCTCTTTCGGTAGGAGCGACTCGGGGAATGCCATAAGGCATTCATACCGTTGATTTACCGCTCGCGACCGGGAGATCGCTCCTACTTGTGCAAGTGTGTAATTAATTCCATAATTTACCATAAAATACACCAAAATATTGGATAGAGGAACATACATGAAGATATTGAAACTTCTAATCACAACTTTTCTGCTATTATCTTCCTTTAGTTCATTCGATGTCAATAGCCAAGAAATAGAGCAGTGGGGTCTACCAGACGGAGCCAAAGCACGAATTGGAAAAGGCAAAGCATTTAAAGTTGCATATTTTCCAGACGGGGACCGTGTTGCCATAAGTACAACAATCGGTATATGGATCTATGATTTGCGTACAGATAAACCATTGGATTTACTTACTGGCCATACGCGTCCAATAAAGTCTCTTGCATTCAGTCCAGATAATAGAACATTCGCCACGGCAAGTGATGATACGAATGTTAGGTTGTGGGATGCCAACACAGGTGAAAACATATTAAGTTTTGATGCACATCAAGATAGTGTCAATGAAGTTACCTTCAGTCCTGATGGAAAAACACTTGCAACCGCTGGTGCTGACAACACAGTAAAATTATGGAATGTCAAAACAGGTGAATTGATAACATCTCTGAACGGACATTCCGATAACGTAAACGCAGTTTCGTTTTCTTCTAATGGTAGAGTGATAGCAAGTGGGTCATTTCGCAAGGGGAACACTGTCTGTTTTTGGGAACCGATAACTAAAGAACTCATAAAAACAATTACAAGCGAACAAGATGGAATCCATAAAGTACATTCTGTTGCATGTCGACCCAACAGTACTGTTTTTGCTATCGGCAGTATTGGGATGGTGTCGTTATGGGAAGGACTTACAGGGGAACTTCTTACAACACTTGAATTAGCAAGAAATACTGCTGAAATCTGGTCAGTGGTGTTTTCTCCTGATGGAAAAACACTCGCAACGGGAGATAACTACGGTAAAATCATGTTTAATGATGCAGATACCGGACAGCTGCTGTTAACTTTTGATACGCATGAACCCATCCAATCTCTCACTTATGCCCTTGATGGAAAAACACTTGTTTGTGTTAGTAGAAACGGTACAATTCGTTTTTATGGCCTAAATGAAAACTATCTAAAGAAAAAAATGGATGATTTTAGTCTCCAAATCTTTTCAATCGCTTATACACCCGACGGCAGCTCAATCGTCACAGGAAATATGTCGAAAATAAGTTTCTGGAACGCAAACACAGGAAAACTTGAAAAAACCATTGATGGACTCAAAGAAAAAGTCAATACTTTAGCGTTTTCTACAGATGGAAAAATACTTGCAAGTGTTGATTCTGACTTAACTCGGTTGTGGGATTTGGAATCTGGTCATCTCATAGGCTTATTTACTAAGCATATATATACACATAAATGTATCGCTTTTTCATCAGACATGAGCAAGATTGCAATAGAAGGACTTACCAAAACTATACAATTGTGGGAAATAAATACTGGAGAACAAGAGCTTAAAAGTAATTTGTTTAAAACACTAATATTTGAATCAAAAAGTCGTCTAAATTTTCTTAAATGTGTAACGTTTTCACCCGGAAGAAAAACTTTACTCAGTGCATGCGACGATCAATTCATCCATGTGTGGGATGTTGAAACTGATAAACTCATACACACACTTGAAGATCAAACAAGCCGTTTACATAAAGTTGTCTTTTCACAAGACGGAAATATGCTTGCAGGTGTCAGCGAAAATGGAACAGTATCCTTATGGGACCTAAAAACAGGGGCACTCATAAATAAATTCAGTGATCGACGAATGAATAGTTTGGATTTAGATTTCGCACTAAATGGAAAAATTATCGCATTTGCCAACGGTGATACAGTCATTCTCTGTGACATATTATCGGGTGTGTATCTCAGTCCTTTAAAAGGACATACAATGTCGGTAAATTGTCTTGTGAGTTCTTCTGATGGACAGACAATCGCAAGTGGAAGCATGGACGGCTCTGTCCTCTTATGGGACTTAAACAAAATGGTAAATGATTGATCAAGTTTGTTAGTTTCGTGATTTTAATTTCTAATCAGCACAGTGTTCATACTACTTCACCAATAAGTCATTTATGGTGAAATCGAAAAAAATATGCACACTCCCTGGTTAGGGGGTGTGTAAAGTTATTGGCATGTGTCTGAACCAGGATTTTCAGGATTTACAGATTACCAGGATTATGAGTTTGAGGTAGGACGCACCATTCATAAGTTGGCATAAATCTGTGTAAAAAACTATTGATGAGGTAATCCTGAAAATCTGGAAATCCTGAAAATCCTGGTTCAGACAAGTGAAAACAACTTTACTCACAATTCATGCCAAAAACTTTACACACCCCTGGTAGGGTGCGGTTAGGAAACCGCACCTATCGCAATGTAATAATAATTTTAGATTTCACTATAAAATACACCAAAATATTGGATAGAGGAACATACATGAAGACACTTAGGCTTCTAATCATAACTTTTCTGCTATTATCTTTCGTTAGTTCTTTCAATGTCAATAGCCAAGAAATAGAGCAGTGGGGGTTACCAGACAGAGCAAAAGCACGCATTGGAAAAGGCAGAGCATTTAAAGTTGCATATTTTCCAGATGGAAACCGCCTTGCCATAAGTACAACAATCGGTATATGGATCTATGATTTACGGACAGATGAGCTACTGGATTTACTCACAGGACATACACGTCCTATTAAATCGCTTACCTTTAGTCCTGATGGCAATACATTCGTCACTGCAGGTGATGATAATATTGCTAATTTATGGGATTCACATACTGGTAAACGCCTATTGAGTTTTATGGGACATCGCGACGATGTCAATGAAGTATCATTCCATCCTGATGGAAAAACACTTGCTACCGCAAGTGATGACAACACAGTGGGGTTATGGAATATCAAAACAGGTGAATTGATAACTTCTCTGAGCGGACATTCTGATAACGTACATTCAGTATCGTTTTCCTCTGATGGAAGAGTGATAGCAAGTGGTTCATATCGCATAGGGAACACTTTATGTTTTTGGAACCGATAACTGAAGCACGTATAAACACTATCACCAGTGAACAGCATGGTATTGCACATATTCATTCTGTAGCGAGTAAACCCAACAGTAGTGTATTCGCAACCGGCAGCTTCGGAATGGTCAGTCTATGGGATGGGCATACTGGACAACTCATAAGGACATGTGAATTAGATGAGAACATAGGAGAAATCTGGGCAGTACAGTTTTCTCCTGATGGGAAAACACTCGCAACAGGAGCCGATAACGGTAATATTTTAATAAATGATTCCGACACTGGACGTTTGCTGAATATCATCAAAACCAATGAATCCCTCCATTCTCTAACCTATTCTCCAGATGGCAAAACACTTGTTAGCGTTGGTAAGAATGGCACAATTCATTTTTGGGACGTTAACACCTACAAAATTAAAAATACAATAAATGAATTTACATTCCATGCTTTTTCTATTGCTTATACTCCTGACTCCAACTCAATTGTAACCGGAAACATATCAAAAATCAGTTTCTGGGATGCAAAAACAGGAAAATTGCAGAAAACCATTCCTGGTCTAATTGGTAATGTGGTTGCTTTGGCTATTTCCCCCGATGGGAAAATACTTGCAAGTGCAGATTCTTTTCATGTTCGTTTATGGGATGTGGATACTGGCCGTTTGATCGGATCCCTCAACGACAAAAAGAATAATGTCAATAGTTTAGCGTTTTCACTTGACGGCAAAATACTCGCGACTGGAAGTAAATATACAACCATTGGATTGTGGAAAATTAATTATGACGAAAAGGATTTCAATGAACACAGTTGTTTGAATTATCAGGACATATTGATGAAGTAAATTGTGTGGTCTTTTCTCCTGATGGTAAGACAATCCTAAGTGCAAGCGAAGATTCAACAATACGTCTGTGGGATGTTGATTCTGGACAATTTGTACATTTACTCGGACAACATTTAAGAGGTGTAAATACTGTTGTCTTTTCACCTGATGGTAAGACATTTGCAAGCTCGGGCAAGGAAGGTAAAGTCTTTTTATGGAATTACGAGACGCGCAAACTCCTCAACACATTCCAGGGACTTAAAAGGAATTTTAATTCAGTTAGTTTTTCACCTGATGGCAGCATCCTTTCATTTATTAGAGGAGATGCAATAGGCTTTTGGGAATTAAGTAACGGTGTATTAATCAATTCTATATCAGGGCACACTGCTATGGTTAATTCTGTCGTGTATTCACCAGATGGCAAAACATTGGCAAGTGGTGGTAGGGATTGGGTTGTTTATCTCTGAGGATTAGATGAGGTCCTGGACAGGTAATATTATGTCCACAAGAAGCAAATGGAAAGATAGTTTTGTGTATCTGCTGGTTTTAGTTTTCAGCTGGGTAATTCAAGCACTTCCTAAAAAGGTCGCAATGTTTCTTGCAACTGGCATTGGTAAGTTACTTTATCTGACCCTCAAGAAACGGAGGGAAATTGCACATAATAATCTGCAGATAGCTTTTGGAAACAACCTAAGTGATGAAGAACGCATAAAAATCTGTAAAGCAAGTTTTGTCAATTTCAGTAAAACTGTGATTGAATTTCTGCGTTTCACAAAACTGAATCCTGAAAATATCTGGGACGTAGTGACCGTTGAAGGCAGTGAACATATCAATGCTGCGTTAGCAGAAGAAAAGGGGGTCATCGTTTTCCTGCCACATTTTGGGAATTGGGAGCTGCTTTCACTTGTTTATGGAGTTCTCATTCCAAACCGTGGGAAAGCAATAGCATTTCCATTGAAGAATGAAAGACTAAATGCATTTATTTGGAGGAGACGTGAGCATCTGAGTTTAGAAATCATCCCAAAACAGCATGCAGTTCGTGAAACGTTACGCGCATTAAAAGATAAAAAAGCCGTTGGATTTTTCGCTGATCAGAATGCTAGTGAACAAGGTGTGTTTGTTGATTTTTTTGGTAAACCTGCATCAGCAGCAAGAGGCCCTGTGACGCTTGCTCTGAAAACCGGCGCACCTATAATTTTCTCATTGGATATACGACTACCTAGCGACAAACACCGTGTTTTTATTTCTCCGCCTATTCACTTGGAAAAATCTGATGACATTGAAAAAGATGTTGAAAAGTGGACGAGAAAGTTAATGGAAATGTTAGAGGCGTATATCAAGGAATATCCAGAACAGTGGCTTTGGTTGCACAATAGATGGAAAACACAACCAAAACCTGAATAACGCGCACCGAGGAAATCAGGAAAATATCAGAGACATTCAATTGTCACAAAGCATCATTGTTGGAGGGG
>JAAXHO010000162.1 GCA_012270795.1 Candidatus Poribacteria bacterium | reverse complement strand
TTCGTTGTTGTTGGAGGGGTTTCTAACCCCGATTTTCCCTATCTTCTGTAGGAGCGACCTTTGGTCGCGACCGGGAGGTCGCTCCTACAGAAGGGAGGACCTCTAATCAGCAATAACAGTAGAATTTCTTAATGAGACAATATTCATCAGAATTGGTATTAAAATTTGCGCTTAATCGACAATTGAATGCCTCTGATGTTTGTCCTTTTTCTTGGAATATTCTGTTTTTTCTCATACCTCTTGTTTTGATGTTCTTAATAAAAGCATTGTGACGAATAACAACGGCAAAATGATAGAGATAGATATCAGCAAAGAAACTTGCACCCCGATAAAGCACGGAAAAAAGAGTATTGAACCTATCATTGACCCTTTCAATGCGTAATATCCGTTTTTTTCAGTCGGTTGTAAATACAATGGAATGCGTGTAATAACAGCAGCAAGCAAACCCAGTATGCCCCAAACAGCATAAGCCTTATGTGGGAGGGTATTTTCTATCCAATACGGCAATAGTGCTACCACAAAAGCTGCTATCGTAGCCGCTGCTGACAAAAACAGAGCAGGACGGATACCGAGTTGTACTGGTGTCGTAGTAATTCCGTGTTCTTTATCTCGTGAGAGATCCTTAAATGTCGTTGTAATATGGGTGCCGATGTCGTATAGTGTTGTCGCACCGAAAGCGTACCAAACCAACCGTGGTACATTCCCACTCACAACTAATGCACCGAATACGTTCAGCAACCCAATACCCAAAGGCAATGTGATACTTCCTAAGATCCCCCGCGCTTTGAAGAAGGCATTATATAGATGCGAAATCGCAACTAACACCATTACCAACATGCCTGCTTTTACATTTAGCAGAAAACCACATAGGACACAGAGCGCGTAAATTACGCTTGCAGGAACTAATGCTTGTTTAGGTGTTAACCGGTTTGAAGGCAGTGGTCTTTGGGGATTGGTGAACGCATCGGTTTCTCGGTGGAAATAATCGTTCTTGATCATTCCAGCAAAATAACCAAACAGTGCAATGATAAGAGCTGCAGCAACACGCCATGTAAGTTTTCCTTCACTGGCAATCAGTGCACCTGGAAGCGTTGCTGCTATTGGTATACCGAATAACGGATAGCGTATGAGTTCGAGGTAGGTTTTGACTCTGTTCATCGCTTAGTAGCTATCACTTGGTACCCCAGCCTCTGCAACTGGTGTATTTCTTGGGTCAAATACCTCATCTACACCATAAAACTGGTCACTCTGCGTTCCGATACTCAGTTCAGTAACGTTCGGTCCCAGTTGCTTGTTCCCGCTAATGTAATTATCTCGGAGTTTTCCACCGTCATAGACCGCCCAACCGATATTCATTGTAATATTGTTGGACACAATTTCAGGAGATGAAGTGGAATAACAGATAATTGCATATTCGTAGTTTGAACGAATATTGTTGTGTTGTATACGGGGACGCGAATCGTCTTCACATACGACTCCATACCTGTTTGCATTGAATTCGTTGTATTCAACTTCTGGTGCAGAAGAACCACGAAATTGTGCTCCGCTGCCATTTCTGTTGAATTCGTTTGCGGAAATTTTCGGGTTGGTATTCTCACACAACACACCGATGTTGTTCTCACTGAAAAGACATCTCTCAATTTGCACAGAATCTGTTCCACAGAAGATACCGTTGACAGCATGCTGAATACGACAGTAAATAAATCTACTATTTGGACTCTGTGCTTCAATTCTGATTCCTTGCCAATCTCCAGCTTTTGGTGGAGAAGTTTTCATGCCTTGGTTTGGAGTCCCATAGGGAATTGTGCCTTGCAGTTCTATATTACCTCTGTTTATTGATTGCGAAATTGCATTATTTGTATTCGGTTGATTTGGTGTCGATAGTTTTTTGCCTAAAGAACCAAAAACTATCATCCTGTCGGGGGCACCTTCTGCATATAACTCGCCATACACAACGATTGCACTGAGTTCATCTTGCGGTTCAAATCCGATGATCGTACCAGATCGGACTGTTAATATTATACCCTCAGGGACTGTTACTGTTCCTGTAACATAGATACGTCCATCCCACACTTCGTTTTCTGTAAGTTCACCCGATTTTTCTATTATCCCAGTGGAAGAATCCCCCCCAGAAAAATTGAATAACCCTCCCTGACAACCGAAAAGAGTTGATGATAATAAAATGATATAGAATATTTTTATTTTTGTGTTTTTCATATCATGGTTTTATCATAGATTCAGTTATATGTCAAGTGTATATTTATGGTGGGTGTGTAAAGTTTTTGTCACTTGTCTGATGCATTCAATTGCCGATAAATCACACCCGTTAACAAACAATAGGATGCTTCTGCAGTCAAGGAAAATCGTGTTGAAAAACCTACTACAAGAGTACATTTCAACGATTGAATTCCTCTGGTCTGTGTTGGTCTAAAATCCACTATAATTTTTAGATTAACATTTTGAAAACCAATATTGTTATTTCGTGACGTTCAGTTAAATAACACAACATTCGGTTTGACATAAATGTAAGGGATTTTCATACATGTTAAGGTTCTCGATCCCAAGCAAAACAAACCGAATTCCAAATACAATGGATCTGAGCAACGGCAAAAGGCACGGATCCGATACTTTTAAGTTAGTTAAATAGATTTATTTAGAAAGTTACATGTTTTTCATTGAGCTACTATGGGATGTGAACGTGCAGTAAAACGCACATCAACCTCGATATGTTAACGTAATACCAGCATAACGCTTATTATTCAAGACAGACGCATTCCCCTTTGAAGGAATAAAATAGTGCGATATTTCAGTGTTTTTTAGTCTTTTTAACCTCCTTACCAAGGTGACTTTAAGAGAAAATGCGTTAGTCCTGCCATAAATAACGATAATACCAGGCAAGAAAACATAGCATGGGGTCTTTTCCGAGATTCCGTACACCCGCCGCGAAATCCGTGTTATCCGTGATTCTGACAAAAAAATAATTTTATGTCGGAATCCATCCCGAATTTACGTGAGTTTTCATGAAAGCACAATTAATTCAGGGAGAGAAATGGACGATGTTCTATTACAATGGACGATGTTCTATTACATAGACGATTTTTGGAAATAGGAAGCGAAGATACACTAAATCTTCTTATGCAAAAGCATTATAAGTCAATATGCTCTTATGTTTACTCAATCGTGAGAAACCATCAAGACGCTGATGAAATCACGAATAAAACTTTTCTCAAAGCCTTCTACAAGAGAGAAACGATCAAGTATCCTGAACAACTCATAGGGTGGTTATATAAAACAGCGAAACATGCGGCAATTGATCACATAAGAAACAAACAACAAGAAGTTAAACAAGGACCTGAATTTGTCTCTCTTGATAATGAAGATGGGGAAAGTAACACTGCTGCTGCATCAATGCTTGCAGCACAGCAGGCACAGCAAACTGAGGCTGATCAAAAGTTATTGAAAGGTCTCCTAAGACTTCTTTCAGAAAAGGAACTTGAGGTAGTTCAATGTCTAATGGATGGTCTAAAGCCGAGACAGATTGCTGAAGTAATTGGTTCCACTGCAGAAGCAGTTCAGAAAAGATGGGAACGGATACTCAAATGGTTACGTCCAATTGCTCACAACTTAGATGAACTGCTTGATAACCTTCCACCTCAAGAACAAAAAGTCATGGAACGGTATTTAGACAATCAACCTATCAAAGAGATTAGCAAAAAATTAGGTATCTCCCCAACTGATGTTGAGACATGTGTCAAACGTGTAATAAGGGAGTGGAAGAAAACCACTAAGTAAAATGTTACAAAACAGAGGATAAATATGCTTCGCTACATCCTTACAACAAACAAATGGTTTATCGGTAGTTCCGTTTTTTTCATTGTTATAGCTGCGCTATTCTATCTCTGGAACTTACACGATTTAGCATCATTCAAAAAACAGCTGACTACCGATAAAATTAATTTTCAAAGGGATACGTCTCAAAAGGCATAGAAACCGAACCAAACAGACATGCCATTGACAGAATCCCTTGGTTCTATGGAAAGCCGGTCTCAATCTGTGGAAGATACGTCGGTTCCCACAGAGGAGACAACAACAAAAACCGACACCTTTGATAAAAACGCAAATATAGATTTAGCTGCGGACGTGCCTACCTCTCCTTTCGGTTTTGGCCCGTATCCTGAAGTTCCTGCCGATTATCCATTTAGAGAAACGGTGCAACTTTGGGATAATGCCACACCAGAGCATGAGTTGTTAGTCCGAGTCCGCATTAAGTTATGGAAACAGGGCACACAAACTAAAGGTGCCATGTTTGATAATAATGGGCTCATTTATCCATCTATCCCTGGTGTCCTTTACGTGCGATGGTGTACCATTGAAGAAGGAGACCCAGATTTAGTAGGTCGACGGTATGCTGGAAGTGTAATGGGGGACGGGGATACTGCTGAAAAGTGGGAATCCTCCTTCCTAATTGACGGTTGGTATGAACCTATAGATGTAAATAGTGATATTGCGGCTTCAGGGATAAAGGTTTATGAGTACCCAGATGGGGGTATAAACCCCTACAATTTCCTCGAATTACCGAGGTAAGGAGAATAAAATGAAACTGTCCAGTGTTCTTTTACTAATTATTTTTTCAAGTATCCTCTTTGTTCGTGCCGTTAGTGATATTTCAGCAGCTGCGGCCGTTGACGGTCCCTATACTATTGAAGCATCCGCTTATCGCGTCAACACAGCTAATGTAAAATTGTATGCAAGTGCTCGTTGTGAAGAAGTTAGAACGAAAAACGGTAAATTTACTTTTATTCTACAGAGAGATGAAGATTTAGATAAACAGATCGAAAATTGGCAGCAATTTGAAATTTATAACCAAGAGAATTCACATGGTACAAAATTCATTGATGGCAGCTTCTACGTAAAATATAAGAAGAATTTTCCTTCAACAGAATACGGATACAAAGTAAAATCAATTGTTAGTGGAGAAGCGACAGATGGAACCAGATATGGAACGTCGGTGGACGATAAAGTGGGTGAGATACCTATTCTCGAACCCATCCCTAACTTTACAGCGACTCTTGCTCATGCTACGGGGTCAGATTACTTTGCCACGGCGGGTGATACACACGAGGCGGTCCTTACCACAAACAGGTCTTACTACGATGTGATGTGGTATGTGAAAGCACCTGGTGACACAAGTGAAAAAGGGACAAATGTTGAAACAGACAGTGGTAACACATTACTCACTGAGGTAACACTTAGTTACACTTTTCCCGACGGTGTTGCAGGAGAGTATATAATTACCGCGGTTGTTCGCGAAGCGGCAGATGCATCTACGCAGGAGTTAAACTACAATGTCAGTGTGACACTCCCACCTGGTTTATACCGAACGACACCGTATTCTTTTTCATTATACGGTCTTGGGGAAACGCTAGATTTTTTGGTGATCGCCGATTCTCCATACAATGAAGTTAATTGGTATCTTAAAAAGAAGGATACAACGGGATTAGGCACATGGTTGTACGCTAATAGTGGTAGTGATGCCGAAACCGAAGGCACTTTTAGTTATACGTTTTCATCAGAGAACGGAATAGAACCCTATACGGACTATATCCTCACTGCAAGGGTCGAAAGGAATTCTGATAATACGAATTATAATCTGACCTATGAAGTGAATATTGGACCTTAAAGTGTTTTCACCATAATACCACGGTTACCCTTCTGAATAGGGGTAGGAGGTTACCCTCCTTTATGTGTGTCAATATATTTTCAGATTTTACTATAAATAACATAAGACAGGTATCCTTTAGGTTACCTGTCTTATGTTTATTAGAAAGAGGTTGACATGCTAACATGTAGGGGTGTCCATTATCTGAACAAGGATTCTCAAATCAAGAAATCAACGGTATGAATGCCTTTTGGCATTCCTCGGGATTAGCAGATTTTCGGGATTGTTTTCTATCAAGGTCAGGACTTACGCATCCCCCTTGATAAGGGGGGTTAAAAAGTCGTTATTTCAGGTATTTAACTCCCTAAATCCCCTTATCAGGGGGACTTTAAAGAAGAAATGCGTAGGTCCTGAAGGTAATTTTATACGTATTGAGTCCAAACTTCTAATCCTGAAAATCTGATACTCTTGCAAATCCTTGTTCAGACAGG
This sequence comes from Candidatus Poribacteria bacterium, assembly GCA_012270795.1. Taxonomy (GTDB): domain Bacteria; phylum Poribacteria; class WGA-4E; order WGA-4E; family WGA-3G; genus MSPOR6. Next base: position 15,970 of record JAAXHO010000162.1, on the reverse strand, counting down.
GTTATTTAGTTTTCGGTTTTTCTGTTATATTTTTCACATTTCAATATAACCATCCGTAGGTCGGGTAGAGCTTGGGAAACCCGACAGGAATGAAACGTGTCGGGGGTCCCAAGCTCTCTACCCGACCTGCGATATAAACAGAAAGTAACACTCATCAACTGACAATTCTTAAAACTAAATAAACCTGTGGTTCAGCAGGGTTATTTAGTTTTTGGTATTTTTTCAGATATTTATAACATTCGTGAATTAGATGCGTAGGTCGGGTAGAGCTTGGGAAACCCGACAGGAACGAAACGTGTCGGGTTTCGCTGCGCTCTACCCGGGGAATGCTATAGAGCATTCACACCGTTGATTTGGACCTACAATATAAACTAATAGTAACACAAATAAACAAAAACTCTTAAAACTGAATAACCCTGGTGGTTCAGACAGAATAATTGACATTTAATTCAACACATAGTAGAATAAACAGTATAGAAAATACCTTTAAGTTTGAGTATAAGTTGTTTCCCAAATAGGTATTAAAACAGCACAGAAGGAGTCTTAACCGATGAAAAATAGATTGTTTTCAGTTTTAATGGCAATATTTTTGGCATTTCCATTTTTTCCTTGTAGTATCCCGCAAGATTCACTGGAGGATCCGCTGCATGATCCACAACCACAGCATTCACTCGATGGTGTGAAAGTAGGATCAGGGGAAGTCAGAATCAGTGATATTAAGTATTCACCCGATGGTACAAGTCTCGCGGTGGCAAGTACCATCGGTATTTTGATCTACGATACTAAGACTTATGACAAACCTGATCTAATCACATGGAATACAAGTTGGATTAACAGCGTTGCTTTTAGTCCAGATGGCAATATGCTTGCAAGTACTGACACGGACCGGACTGTGCGTTTGTGGGATGTGAACACAGGACAAAACCTACGCACATTCAGGCATCAGTATCAGTTCTTGGACGTAGTGTTTAGTCCAGATGGAAAAACTATCGTAAGCGGCAGTCGGGACAAAAACCTCTATCTGTTGGATGCGGACACAGGTAAACGTCTTCAAACACTCTCCGGACATACGCTCCCAGTCTGGAGCGTTGCGTTTAGTCCGGATGGAAAGACAATCGCAAGTCGCAGTGAGGATAACACCATACGTCTATGGGATGCAAACATAGGGAAACTCTTACGAACAATCACAGTAGGTACGCTTGCTTATGGAATACTCAATTTCGCAAGTTTAGTGTTTAGTCCGGATGGAAAGACAATCGCAAGTATTAGGGATAGCGAGTACATTTGCTTGTGGGATGTGAACACGGGAAAACGCTTACGAACAATCACAACATCTCCTGATGTTTACAAAAGCATTGCGTTTAGTCCAGATGGGAAGTTGATCGGATGTGCGAGTCTTTTAGTTGTTTGTATAAGGGATGTGCAAACAGGAAAACAACTGCGAAGATTCAGAAAACGGAATAGGGGAAGCAGCTGCAGTGTGGTAGTGTTTAGCCCCGATGGAACGACTATCGCAGTTTGTGGTAGCGATGAAGTAGACTTGTGGGATGTGAACACAGGGCAACAAATCAGAAAACTCATAGGAGATTAAAAATGGGGCACACTTTGATAGAAAAGAAAATGTTATTAATATTGATAGCATTCCCATTCCGGTTCATTGGAGGATCCGCTGCATGATCCACAGCAGGACCCGCAGCAACCAATTACACGTCCGAAAACACATGCGAATAAAAAAAGTAGAATCCGAACGATAGAGTATTCACCAGATGGCACGCGGCTCGCGATAGCACTTGAAAATGGGTTTATTGGACTCTACGATGCCCAGACAGGTACTGAGCTTGTACAATATAGATTTAAAAAAAGGGAAACAGATGATATTGATATTTGGGAGTTAGCATTTAGTCCAGATGGAAAGACACTCGCAAGTGCCGGTCAGGACCATACCATTCGTCTATGGCATACGAACACAGGGCAACAGATCCGATCGCTTCGGTGTTTTCAAGTATTATGTATAGCATTTAGTCCGGATGGTAAAACAATTATAAGTGGGAGTGAAGAAAGAGTTAAACTGTTCAGGACAGACACGGGTGAACACATTAGAACGTTCAATGGACATTCGTATCGTGTCTTCGGTGTAGCATTTAGACCGGACGGTAAAATGATTGCAAGCAGTGATGCTGAAGATATTAATCTTTGGGATGTCAGTACTGGGCAACTCATCCGAACAATCGAGTCTGATGTTGCGAACGGTAAGGACTTAGCATTTAGTCCAAGCGGCAAGTGGATCGCATGTTTTGAAGGTAATGGTATCAACCAGTCAATCCACACCAGTCTGTGGAATACGAACACCGGCCAAAAAATACGAGAAATCAATGGGATGACATCTTTGCACAATGATGTGGATGTTGCATTTAGTCCGGATGAAAAGTTAATGGCATCTATTGGCCTTGGTGATTTTGCTGTCGTTCTAATGGATGTCAATACGGGACAACTCTTTCGAAGACTGAAAGGGAAACGAGATGATTTTAAGTATCACATCTTGATGGTTGCGTTCAGTCCAGATGGCAAAACGATCGCAAGTGCGGGGCGGCATGAAGTTCATCTCTGGGATGTGAACACAGGTTATCTCCGAAAGCTCATCAGTTTTTGATGCCAATTCTGTTTCGTAAAACGGCATACGTATAAATGCTTAGAACAGCACAGAATTTAGAACTTTAGAACGTTAAAATATTTCACTTGCATCCATCCATTGTATATGTTAGAATTAACAATATTGTGAAAAATAAGAAGAAATCCCCGCAGAACCCTATCATTACTGTCAATAGAAAAGCACGGTACGACTATCATCTGCGTGACCGCTATGAGGCAGGTATCGTCCTGCAGGGAACAGAAGTAAAAGCAATAAGAAATGGACAGTTCAACCTAACGGATAGTTATGCACAAGTAACAGATGGAGAAGTGTTCCTTGTTGACGCGTTTATCGGTTTATATAATCAAGGAAATCACATGAATCATGAACCGAAACGTCCCAGAAAACTCTTGTTGCATCGTACCGAAATAAACAAACTTGAACGATCTGTCAGAAATAAGGGAATGACGCTAATTCCAACCCGTGCCTACTTCAACAGTGGGAAGGTCAAGGTGGAGATAGCAGTCGCACAAGGCAAACGTGAATATGACAAGCGTGATAAGATAGATCGTGAACAAGCAAACCGAGAGATTCGTTCCTTTACATAAACCCACAAGAATGACTTTGGGGGTGAATTTTGGTTTCGACGGAGGTAATTGCGATACAGGTTGCATGTCGAGGTCTCCGCAGGCCTCGTAAAATAGGCGGAACAATTATAATTGCTGATGAAGAATTAGCATTAGCTGCTTAATGCAGCTACACTTGGCTGACCTGCCTCCCGTCAGGGACGCTAAAGTGCCGCAATACGGGATAGCGGTGCGTTCCCTCTCAAGGCACACGCCGTGAAACTCTACTTGAGATAGCCATTTACGGCTCCCGCACAGGGGAACCTGAAGGGTGAAACTCAAACCTGTGATAAGCATGTAGTAGCCTTTATCAATATGCTTTCGGACGCGGGTTCGATTCCCGCCACCTCCATCAATACTTAGAATAATGTGTCAAATCTTTTCTTGTTGACATAGAATCAATTGTATGTTACTTTGCTCCGTAAATCCAACAATATCGTGTTTGAAGGTATCAGATCATGGCAGATTTTGAAATGCTACCAACGCAAATTAAAAAAAATGCAGCACTAGAACTTCAGCAACATGAGCAAATACGCCAATGCTTCCTCGCGGGCTCTTCGTTACTAAGCCCTGATTTTGTATGGATCACGTCAAAGCGTGTCATTGTATTTGATGAAAAGTTTATGGGAAATCTTCCTATCACATACCCAAATATCAGTTGTAATGTCTTATTTGAAGATATCCGTTCTGTCACACTTGAGCGATGCATAAAACATCGTCTTTTTGGACAAGCTCGCATAGAAATACATGCCAAACGCTACATATACGGTATTGATAACATCAAATATCAGGAAGCGAAACAAGCCCATCAATTTATTACAGAACAAATACGAGGATAATATTATGCGTGAGTTTTGGGAATATCTTTCTGTTGCGTACAACGCATGGTTTACTGCACCACTTGCAGTTGTTTTTCTATTCGCAATTTTTCGACTCATCCTCGGCGGTCTGGATTTCGGAGATGCCGATGTTGACGCTGACGTAGATGCGGATGTAGATTTTGATGTTGACGCTGACGTAGATGCGGATGTAGACCTGGATGTTGATGCCGATGTAGATTTAGACGTAGACGCAGATATAGACGCTGACACTGAATTAGCTACGAATACCGGTGTAAGTGGCAATGTCTTTGCTGAGGCACTGGGATTTTTGAACATCGGAAGAGTACCCTTTATGATTGTGGTGATGACACTCTTTACAATTTGGGGGTTCACAGGTTTAATTGTTAACGAAATCCTGAATGTAGAAGTCGCACCAAGTCTATTTTTTTGGATTTCCTGCTCTGCTGCACTCGTTTGTAGCGTTTTGGGCACACGATATCTATCCCTCGCGCTCTCAAAAATTTTCCCTGAAAGTGCCCCCGCTACAAAAGACCTTCACCTGCTCGGATTAAGAGGAAGAGTTATTAGCGGGCAAATAACTGAAACATTTGGCACAGCACGCGTACAAGTACCTAACGGTGATACACTCACCGTAACATGTCGTGTAATCAATGATGAAACGAAACCTGTAAAGGGAGATATTGTAATTCTTGTAAACTATGACCCCGAAAAACGAATTTTTGATGTTAAACCCGTTGAAGCGGACCTGTTATAACCCGAAAATTTCATTACAAACCAACATTACTGACAAGGAGATAAACTATGGGAAGTCCTTTTGTGCTTATTGTGGGCAGTCTTATTGCCTTATTCATTATTTTCGTCCTAATATACAAATCGTTCTACAAAAAAGCCCCAGCTGATGCTGCATTAGTGATCGCAGGGGGCAGTAAGAAACGTGTCGTATTTGGTGGAACCCTCGTTAACCCAATTACCAATACCACGCAGATCATTTCTTTAAATACGTTGCAACTCCCCGTTGAACGTGAAGGGCAAGCAGCTCTGATTACTAAGGACAGTTTGCGTGTTGATATACAGGCAGAGTTCTATGTCAAAATTGAACCGAACGAACAAGACGTACTTAAAGCTGTAGCCAGTCTTGGTGAAAAAACCTTAACGCCACAAGCGGTAAATACCCTACTGGAAGGTAAACTGGTCGGTGTGCTAAGAAGTGTCGCCGCGACTATGGACTTGCAGGAACTTCACGAAAAACGACAGGAATTTTCTGACCAGGTCCAAGAAGCTTGCCTTGAAGACCTCGAACAGAACGGATTTAAACTCGAAACCGTGGCTGTTACCAACCTTGACCAAACACCCCTTGAAGCACTTGATGAAAACAACCGATTTGATGTCGTTGCAATTCAGACAATCAAAAAGGAAGTGGAAGAAAGGCAGACTGAAACCGCCAAGATTGAACATGAAAACAAGGTCAGACGTGAAGAAGATCGTCTCCTTGCGGAACTCGAAATTAAGCAAAAGGAGGAGGAAACAGAAACAAAAGCTTTAGAAGTTGAACAACGCCTTGAATTCGCACAAGAAGAGCAGCGCAAGGAAATTGCTACGAACAAGGCTGAACAGGAACGCGCGGTTGAGGCACATAAGTTTGAGCAACTGCAAGCGGTTGAGGAGGCACGCATTAAACAGGAACAGGCTGTAAAATCCGCTGAAATCGCACAGACACAGAAAATTGAGATGGAACGGATTGAACAGGAAAAACAGGTTGAAGAAAGCGAAATCGCACAAAAGCAAGCTGTTGAAATCGCACGCGTGCAACAACAGCAAATGGTCGAAGAAGCTGAAATTCAGCGAAACCTCAGTATCGAAAAAGCAAAAATTGACCAAGAGGCAACTGTCAAAGAGACTGACATTGAACGCAAAATTATTCTCTTAGACAAAGAACGGGAAGAAAAAGAGGCAGAAGCACAAAACGCAATTCTTATTTCTATGAAAGAAAAAGAACGCGAGGCTGCCCTCATTGAACTCTTGGAAGTTTCAGCAGTAAAAGCACGTTATGAAGCCGCCGTTGAAACCGCTGAAGCAATTGAAAAGGCTGAACGCGAAAGCAAAGTAGAACTAATTCGTGCCGAACAAGAAGCAGACGAGGAAAGAATCGCTAAAGAGAAAAACGCAGACGCTGAAGCATACACTATCGTTGAAACCGCAAAGGCAGAACTTGAAGCTGCGAAAGTCAAAGCCGAAGCAACAAGAGTTCTCGCCGAAGCTCTCCTTGTTGAAGCACAAGCAGAAGCCGAAGGGGAAGAAGCATTAATTACAGCTAAAAATCAGGCTGAACCCCAAGTGCTTGTCAGCGATGCAGTACATGCACTCGTGGAGGCACTACCCCAAGTTACCAATGAACTCATGAAACCGGCAGAACGTATAGAAAGCATTCGCGTACTTGACTTAGGTGGAAGTGGTAATGGAAACGGTAACCCCGGTGGGATGAATCGCATACTCAGTTCTATCGTCAACGCAGGCGCAGCTATGCCACTTCTTAAGGAATTAGTCAACTTCAGCGATATTGATACAGCAAAAATTGGAAAAACAATTTCCGATTATGCTAAAGGGCTTACACAGAATGATGATTTAAACTCCGATTCAGACATAGACTCTGATCCTGAACCTCAACTTGTTTCCGAATAGATTCTTAAAGCTAAGCAATCTGTTTTTTTAGGGTTACTGTCCTTGCTGTCTCACGGTGCAGTGCTATTCATTGTGCCTGTCTGTTCGCTTAGGGTATCTTCGTTTCAGAACATATTCCATTACGAAGATACCCTATTATATAATTATCACGCCAAAAAACTTGATTGAAAAGGAGAATTAATATGGTCGAAGTTAATATCGAATTTCTAACTATTGACCGGAGCACGCGCACACCGGTCGTCGTCTTAAAGGAAAAAGAAGGTGAATCCAAAAGGATACTGTTGATATGGATCGACGAGCCGGAAGCACGCGCAATTGAGACAAAACTCAGGGATATTACCCCACAACGGCCAATGACACATGACCTGCTCAGAAATGTCATTGAAACAATCTCTGCTACCGTCAAATCTGTCTGTATCACGGCAATTGAAAAGACAACCTTTTTCGCTGAAGTGGAACTTGAACTAAATGGACATAAACACAATATTGATTCGCGTCCAAGTGATGCCCTTGCACTCGCTTTGCGTTGTGAAGTGCCTATTTATGTTGAAGAAAAAGTCATTGACGAAAACGGATTCCTTGAAGCAGAAATAAAAAAAGAGGAACCAACACAACGCGACGCAAAAGACGTATTAGAAAACATGGATGATGATATTGAAAAGAATTACACTGTTTAGCATAACACACTCCGCCTGTTTGGGCGACATACTATATTCATAGATCACTTTACTCAGAGCAACTTTCAGTAGGAACATCAATTCAACATGTCTACCGCATTCAGCAAAGATTTCATCGTACTTCATGAAGACTGCACAACAACGTTGGCATCCAGCAATTTTATATCAAAAATAGACCTCTCCTTTCTCGATCCGCCGTTCAATCAAGACAAAATATACAATCAATGGGATGACAACCTACCACCAGAAAAGTACTGGGAATGGATGTGTGAAATATGCACAAAAATTTACAACTTGACTTCCGATGGCGGAGCAATCTATTTCATGCAACGTGAAAAAAATACAGAATTTGTTCTGCAATGCTTACGTGATAGTGGATGGATTTTTCAAAATCTGATTGTCTGGAAAAAGAAAACATCAGCAGTTCCAGGAATGAAACGTTTCGGAAAACACTATCAGATAATCGGTTTTGCAACAAAGGGTAAAAAGTCACGCGTATTCAATCGCCTCCGTATTGATCCTCCCCTACCAGCAGATTACAAATACACGCGTGAAAATGGCATGTTCGTTACCGACGTATGGGATGATATACGTGAGTTGACATCTGGCTACTTTGCTGGCGATGAAGCACTGCGCGATGTGGAGGGAAATCGTCTACACAAACAACAAACACCAATTCAACTTCTTCTACGGATTATTCTTTCCTCTACAAATCCAGGAGATGTTGTACTTGATCCGTTTGCGGGATCAGGTACAACGTTAGTTGTGTCAGAACAATTAGGACGAAAATCGATCGGTATTGAAATTGATGCATTTAACGTTGAACTCATTCAAAACAGGCTTGCCGAACAGAGAGAATCAGATGATGTTTCTCGCTTTTTCAAGGATTACACATGCACGCCAGACTTAGAAACAATTTGGGGAAACGGACAATCAATATCTATTAATCATAATTTTTGCAAACAAATAGATTATTCTACGTTAAAATTTTAAGTTCTTTTGTTGATATGAGAATCTAATTTCACAATTTAAAACATAGGAACATCTTATGTCAAATCTTTATGACTATTATAAAGATCTTTTACGATGGGAAGGACAAAAAGACCGTCAACTTGTTAATCAATGGCCTCAGGATTTGCGAGATGCTGTTGTAGAAGCATTTGTTGATGCTGTTTTAAAGTCTTCAATAAAGGGTTCGGTTTGTCCGATAAAACCTAATAGCACAAACCAATCTATCGGAAATCAAGTAGAAAAATATACTATAACTAAGCTTAAGTCTGCTATTTTAGGATTCTCGATTTCGGATTGTTCTGGTGCAGGCTATCCCGATAAAATGCTAATTTGGCAACCTACTAAACAAAAAAATACCCTTAGAAGTGAAAGCAACGAGTGGGTGGAATCCAAAAGATGCTAATCGACGTGTGTTAACGTCGTCATCAAAAAAACTTCGCAGTCAATTTTCTGAACCTATTCATCATCTTCTTCTGACAGTACTCTATTCAAATAGCCAAAATTCTGCAAATATAGAAAGGATAAGACTTGATTTCCTTGAACCTACAACTATTGTGAATGTCAGACTTGAAGCTTCTGTTAACCACAAAATCCTTGCAAACAGTTTGCATTACTGTAAAATGATTTAGTTTATTATCTACCAAAAGGAAATTTCACATGGCTACGATACAATTAGCCTTTGATTTTAATAGGCCGGACAGTTTCACAGTTCATATTCCCACAGAGGTAGACGAGTATTGGACTGCAAAACAACGCGTAGGTCATTCCATTCATGAAATATCATATCGCGCCTGCTACAAACCGCAATTGCCTGCATACTTTATCAACAAGTATTGCAAAAAAGGATCTGTTGTTTATGACCCTTTTATGGGGCGCGGCACTACCTTAATAGAAGCGCAACTACACGGACATAAAGTCATTGGAAACGACATCAACCCGCTATCAATAACCCTCACATCTCCCAGACTCAACCCACCTACATTAGCAGATATTGAAAAAAGGTTGTCTGAAGTTGACCTATCGTTTGATGATAATATAGATCCAGATCTGTTTGTCTTTTTCCATGAAGACACACTCAGAGAAATCTACGGATGGCGAACCTATTTCCAACAAGAAAAGCTTGACAAGGTCGATGCTTGGTTACAGATGATAGCATGCAGTCGTCTCACTGGGCATTCCACAGGATTTTTCTCTGTTTTCACGCTACCACCGAATCTCGCAGCTTCGGTCAATTCCCAACGCAAAATCAACGAAAGACGAAACCAAATTCCAGAATATCGCGACACAAAAGCATTGATACTCAGAAAATCAAAGCAATTATTGCGGCATGAATTTCCTAACAATTACTACCGAGACGATGCTTTACTACTCACAGAGTCAGCAGATAATACACAACAGATACCTGACGAATCGGTTGACCTGGTTGTCACTTCACCGCCGTTTCTTGATACGGTTGACTATGAACAGGACAACTGGCTGCGGATGTGGTTCTGCGGAATAGAGATTGAATCAGGTAAAATCTGGCAATTGAAATCGTTGGAGGATTGGGTTGATAGGATGACAGGTGTTTTTGTGGAACTGTATCGGGTCCTAAAGTCCACCGGTAAAATTGCCTTTGAGGTAGGAGAGGTGCGCAAAGGAACTGTTCTTTTAGAGAATGCGGTGGCTAAAGCGTCTTTAGACGCAGGGTTTCTCCCTGAGATGTTGATGATTAATGCACAGGACTTCACAAAGACAGCAAATTGTTGGGGTGTATCTAACAACAACAAAGGTACAAACAGCAACCGTATTGTAATCCTAAAGAAGGATGTTTAAAAGCCAAGGTTCTAAATTAAAACAAAAAGGAACAGGCATGAACCTGTTCCTAAAGTGACGATATGTAACCTTACTCAATCTCGTATACAATAGAGACATTAACGACAACAGTCAACTCACCTGGAACGATAGGGGTGGAAGTGCGATCATCACCATCATCAGCAACTGATTCTGCGTCCTCATAATAGATTGGCGGACTTTGGTAATATGTGTTTTCTGTGATCGTAATCGGTTTTCCGAGTGTTACACCGCTTGACTCAGCTAATGTCTTTGCTTTCGCTTCAGCATCTTTTACCGCTAAACTCCGAGCCTGAGCTTGTAAAGGTGTTGTATCTTCAATCATAAATTGGATGGAATTTACAACGATACTATCTCCGCCAGCTAAGGCGGCATCGTCAATCACATCGCTTAACGAATCCAATACACGTACTTTCGCGCTGACTGAGTTGTTCACTCTGTAACCACGTAGGATGCGTCCCTTTTCTGTCCAATCATATTGCGGATAGATACTGAAATTTTCAGTACTAATGTCATCCTCAGCAATGTCGTTTGCCTTTAGTGACTCAATTACGCCTGTCATTGCCCTTGCAGCTTCCTCACGTGCTTCACTGACGGTTTCTCTTTCTACAGAAACACCTATATTGAGCGATGCAATATTCGGGTCCCCAACAACCGTCCCACTACCATTAACATGGATTGTTCTGCCGCTTAATGATGGCGTCAATACAGTAGAAACAACATTTGAATCGCAAGCTGTTAGCATTGCCACGAACAATAAGGAGAGTCCTAATAGACAATACCTAAATTGTTTCATTTTTTTCTCCTATGCGTTTCGGTGTTATTCCAGAACTCGCCTTAAATTTTCTATTCTGATGGGGTGGTTTCCGCGTCATCTGATGGAGTGGGATCCTCCAATTCTGGTGGTGCCACATTTTCCATCAGGTCATCAGATTTCTTTATTAAATTATCAACATTTGATTTAAATAACATGAATATTTGTTTCTTATCTATACTTTTGACATAATGTTTGCCCCCTTCCTCTTTGCCAACATGCAAGGTTGGGGTTGTTCCATCGTTGAGAACTGCAGTGATCGTTGAGATTGGATCAGTTAATCCGTATTCAGATAGTTCTTTTGGTTCTGCGAAATCATCAGTCGGCAATTTACTCAAAGTAGTAAGTAGATTGTCAACTTCAGTTTGGTTCACTACAGCAGAAATCGGTTGGTGCATCTGCCACTTATTTTCAGCATCTAACCGCAGCTCTACCTTTTCGTCTGCAGATGTGATATTAATCTGTGTTACGAGGCCTTTTTTAAAGTTGAAGATGTGTCGATCCTTCCATGTTCTTGTGCTCTTGTCAAAAGTACCTTGAAGATACCCTTGAGCGATATAAACATCGTTGGAATCCGCAACGCGCACATAACTACTGAGATAGCCAGGGGTGTTCTTACCAACGAACAGATGTGCCAACACTTTATCGTTTGCCCCCATCAATTTTGTTTCAACGCCACTACTATCCACTTGGAAATCTGCCTGGTTTTTGGGATTATTAGACACGTGATCGGCATTATCAAATTCTTCAACTTTTTCCAACAGGGTTTTCACGCTTTCGCTATCGGCAGGATAATCCTCCATAGTCGTGACAACCCATTGCTCATTCTGTTTTGTAAGAACTGTCGTTTCACTCTTAGCAATTATTTCAATTTTTGAAACTTCATCCTTTTTGAAATTTGGAAAGAGCTTCGTTGCAGTTTCAGTCTTCTTTTGATAATCGCTTTTCCTAAAAGGATTTTCAAAAATTAGAACAACAAGTAGTAGAAAAACAAAGATACCGCTTAAAATCAAGAGTTGTTTCTTTTTCATTGTTACATTCGGTTAGCAGGTTCAAACTGGAAAACATGGTTTAGAATGGTGAACCGTAGGTGCCAACTAACCGTTTTACCCTCCTTTTCAAGAGATACCGTATCAATCCAACAATGACAACTAACAACGGAATCCCAATAGTACAGAAGTATTTAATAAAGTTTTTCTCAAGACCTGACGCATCTTTTATGGGTCTATCGGTGATGGTATGTGAACGAATACCGATGAGGGTTTCTCCTAGTGTTAACCAATCTATACTGTTTAACAAAAAGGTCACGCTGTTCATGCTTACCTGCGTTAAAAATCCTGCTGTTCCCACAACAATAATCTGAGTCTCTGCACTTTCAGTAATAGTTGTACGTTCCGTTAGTTCTTCTGTTGGTGTGGTTTCACTTTCACCATCCTCATGCTCATGCGTGTCTGATTCTACCGAAGGTATTTCTTTTTCTGCATAGAAACTCTTGAATTTGCCTTCTAAAGCTGCTGCAACCGTATATGCTTGTAAATCTATCTGTGGTATTGGGGTGCCTGGTATCAAATTATAATACCCTTCAAAACTCTTTGCGAACTCACTCGTTTTTGCTAATTCTGTTGACTTAATATTCTCCTTCTCCAAAACCTCCAATGAACTCGTCCAAGGTAGGGTCAGTACTTCCAATTGATTCGTGATGGCGTTCTCTTTTGAGAAATTGTCTCCGATTACTTTGACAAAATAGGGATAATTTTGACTCACAGTAAAAGGTCCTTGGCGATACGCAACGGAGTCATTAAATCTAAGGTCTGCTACCAAATTGTTTCCAAGCTTGACACCGTAATGTTCAAGCATATCATTCAATCCGGTAGCAAGCGGTGTTGCTTGAAGTATATTCGGTTGCATGGTAATGGAGTCAACTAAGAATATCGTTCTACCGCCGCGCATGATAAACTGGTCAATCTCATATTTCTCACGTTCTGACAATGGCCGTTTTGGTCCAGCTACAACTAACGTTGTCACCGATGGGTCAACTGGATCACCTGCATGAAGGTCAACACTTGTAAGGTTATACTGTCCTTGTAAACTTTGATCTAGTGATTGACGAAGTTGTTGGTTAAATTGCTTTTGGGCGTTGATATCAAACTCATCATGTCCAGTCAAGAATCCAACTGTTTTTGCTTCCTTAGTCGTTACTTTTAGGATTGCAGAGGTTAAATCGTATTCCAAATTTGCAGTTGATTGCACAACTGGCAATACCTCTTCTTTACCGCCATACCCCACAGCCATAGCCATAAAGACATTCGCAATTGTCACTTTGTCCTCCTCATAAACAGGGAATTGCACTTCAGGGATACCCTTAAAACGTAGTTCCTGTTTCTGCCCATCATCAAATTCGGCAGGATCAACATAATCAATGTTAAGTGCTTGCGAAAAAGCGGTATATTCGTCTAAAACATCTCTTACATTACGAAGAATTTGAGCGACTTGTGCGGGTTCTTTGGAAAAGTAAACTGTTATCGTAACTATATCATCAAGGTTTTTGATAACATTCTTGGTCGCCTTTGAGACAGTATAACGTTTATCTTCGGTGAGATCGCCACGCAAAAAACGACGCGAAGATAGGTAATTAAACAGCACCAAAATCCCGAAGATGAGTACTATAAAAGCAAGGGTATTACTACCGTATCTGATTCTTTTGTCAGCCAAAACAGTTTGCCTCCTTACTTAACGCCACTTCTGACTCTCAACCGACAGTGTACTTAAATAGAGAAAAAATCCAATAATGGTAAGGTAATAGATAATATCGCGCGAATCTATCACACCCCGTAGAATGCTACTATAGTGAGCACCGAGACCGAGATAACTAAAGATGGGATATAACCAGTCGGGGGAACTGAAGAGGACGATGTCTTCTCCAATAATCAACAAAACAAAGCAAGTTGTAATTCCCAAAATGAACGCGACAATCTGGTTTTCTGTCAATGTTGAAGCAAACAACCCTATTGCCAGATATGCACCACCCATCAACAGCAGTCCGAGATAGCCACAGACAAGTGTGCCAACATCTGGGTTGCCAAGATACATAACTGAAATGGGTATGCCAAAAGAAAAGATAGCCGTTACAGTCAATAGCCCGAAACTTGCAAGAAATTTCCCAAGAACCACCTCATAATCCCTAATCGGTAATGTCATCAAGATTTCAGCAGTACCGATTTTCTTCTCTTCTGCCCAAAGTTTCATCGTAACAGCGGGTATAAAAAAGAGGTATATCCATGGCATAATACCAAAGAAACCCCGCATTTCCGCTTGACCACTGATGAAAAATGTTCGAAAGAAAAGCCATGAGGTTATCCCAAGGAAAAACGTAATAAATATATAAGCAATAGCTGAGTTGAAATAACTTCTGAATTCCTTTTTGAATATAGCGTTTATGTTTTGCATACGTGCCTATTTCTTCGTAATATTTGTGGTTTTTGGTGTTGCTTCAATTATTCCTCTTCTGTGGAGTTTTCTACTCTCATAACTTCCCTTGCTGGCGTAATGTTACTCGTTTCTCCAGTTGTAAAGTGGAGGAATACTTGCTCTAAATCAACTGATTCTTGGCGGAGTTCAACTAAAACCCATTCATTCTTGACGACAACGTTGTAGACATCCCCCGCAGCATAATAGCCTTCTTGTGATGTCGTTAGCTCATATTTGACGACCCCATTGTCCGAACTCACACAACTCACCTGAGTAATTCCATCCAATTCTTGGAGTTTTGGCGTAATTGCTTCTTCTGATCCTTGAATAGTCACATGCAATTTGTCTTCACTGCGAATTTGACTAATAAGATCATCATGCGTGCCATTAGCGACTATCTCCCCTTGACTGATAATAAGGATTCGGTCACATGTTGCAGCAACTTCAGGCAAAATGTGTGTACTGAATAGGACAAGTTTTTCCTTGCCAATATCCTTAATTAAATTTCGTATTTCAATTGTTTGACTTGGATCAAGACCAGAGGTAGGTTCATCCAGAATCAGGATAGGTGGGTCGTGTATGAGACTTTGCGCCAAACCGACACGTTGTCGGTAACCTTTGGAGAGTTCACCGATGTCTTTTTGAATAACACCTTCAAGACCACATATATCAACAACTGTTCGTAATCTTTCTTTCCGCTGACTTTTGGGAATCTCCCGAATTTCTGTCATGAACTTAAGGTAATCCACGACTCCCATATCCGCATAGAGGGGCGCGCTTTCAGGTAGATATCCAACGTTTTTTCTAACATCAATGGCGTTCTCAACGACATCATATCCAGCAACGGTTGCACTCCCCGCATCAGCGGTGAGATAGCAGGTTAGAATACGCATCGTCGTAGTCTTGCCTGCACCATTGGGACCAATAAATCCGACAACTTCACCAGCATGCGCGTCGAATGAAACTTGATTAACAGCAAGTGTTGGTCCGTAAGATTTTGTAAGGTTTTTAACTTCAATCATTACGTATAACTATCTTAATTAATATTGTATAGGGATATAGTTGGTGAAAAGGAATCTAACCAACTACCTATCAGGATAAAACTCATTATATACCTATCAGGATAAAACTCATTATATACCTATCAGGATAAAACTCATTATAAATGATAACATGAAAATATGATAATGTCAAGGAAAATTATTGGAGAGGGTGTATAAAGTTTTGGTTACTTGTCTGAACCAGGATTTTCAGGATTATGAGTTTGAAGTATTATGCACTATTCAAAAGTTTGTATAAATCTGTGCCAAAAAAACTATTGATGAGGTAATCCTGGCAATCTGTAAATCCTGAAAATCCTGGTTCAGACAAGTAACCAAAACTTTACACAC
>JAAXHO010000157.1 GCA_012270795.1 Candidatus Poribacteria bacterium | reverse complement strand
TCTTCTACTATAGTTTGGACAATTTCCATGAAATTCACGCACCGTTTTTAAAGCATTTCTGATTTTTTTAGAAGCTCCTCGCATTAACGCAATTCAGGGAAAAAGAGACTCATCAGCACCGATGGTGGACGGCCTCAGAGGGACGATATGTTTATGGAAGTGTCATATCCCCACCGCAAAACCCCAGCGGGGCGACCTATGTGTAGAAAGCAGATGTCCCCCATCTCTTCTAAGCCCCAGCGGGGCGACATGTGTATAGTATAGAGTGAACCTCAACTCATGTTTTCACATAATATTTACGCACCCTCGGTATTCATTCAATTTGGTATTTAGGTCAGATTATGTTATGATTACATTAGACAATGCTAATTGTTTGCTTAAAATTTTACGAAAGTAGGAAAAGAGGTCGCGTTTCACCGCGACTTTTTGATTATGAACGAAGCCGAAACGCGTATCAGAAATATAGATCCACTGCTAAAAGAGTCCGGTTGGAGCGATTCAAACAATCCGGACGTGCCATCTTTTAAACGTGAGCGCTATTTTACGGATGGAAAAATAATAGGTGAAAAGGCACGCGGGAAAGCCAGACGTGCTGACTATCTTCTTTACTACCGGCAACCCCATTTCCCTATTGCTGTTGTTGAGGCAAAAGCGGACTACAGACCTCCGTCTGATGGTATCCAACAAGCGAAAACCTATGCTGAAGTGTTAGGGCTTAATTTTGCCTATTCTACCAACGGCGAACTCATCGTAGAATTCGATTTTATAACAGGTTTAGAGTCTACATTCGCCAAAATGCCTCAGCCATCAGAACTTTGGCACCGTCTGAAAACGCATGGAGGTTTTACGGCACAACAGGAAGACCTTATCCTTTCACCGTTTGACCTCACAGGAGGTAAAACGCCTCGATACTACCAGCAGATTGCCATTAATAATGTCATTTCCTCCATCGTGAAAGATCAAAAACGAATCCTGCTTACAATGGCAACTGGAACTGGCAAAACCACTACCGCCTTCCAAATCTGTTGGAAACTCTGGCAGCAGCGTTGGAATCTCAAGGGGGACTCACGTCGTCCCAAAATTCTCTATCTCTCCGATAGGACAATCCTCGTTGATGATCCGATGAACAAAGAATTTGCTGCTTTTGGAGAGGCACGGCATCGGATGGCACATGGTGAAGTCGTTAAGAGTCGAGAAATCTACTTTGCACTGTATCAATCCATCGGTCCGAGAGAGAATAATCCGGGTATCTATCGTGAATACGCAGACGATTTTTTCGACCTCATTATCGTGGACGAATGCCACCGCGGTTCTGCCGAAGATGACAGTTTATGGCGGTCCATACTGGAATACTTTGAGCCAGCGGTGCAGCTCGGTATGACTGCCACACCCCTTCATGAAGAAACCCGAAACACCTATCAATATTTTGGAGATCCCGTCTATTTCTATACACTTAAACAGGGTATTGAAGATGGATTCCTCGCGCCCTTTCGTGTCCGACACGTTCAGACCTCGGCAGATGCACAAGGGTGGCAACCAACCCCAGGGCAAACCGACCGACACGGTGAAAGAATACCTGAGAGACAATACAATACGGAAGACTTTGATAAGACACTCGTTCTTAGACCCCGCACAGAGGCAATTGCACAAGATCTAACTCACTACCTGAAGGCAGACCCCTATGCCAAAACGATTGTCTTTTGTGTTGACCAAGAACATGCAGATACTATGCGGGAAATCCTCTCTAATCTAAACGCTGAACATGTCCGAAGATACCCTGACTATGTGAGCCGCATCACTTCCGATGAAGGGGATTATGGGCGTGAACGCCTCAGTAAATTCCAAGATATTGAGGATGATTCGGTTATCATTGTAACAACCTCTAAACTCCTAACTACCGGTGTTGATGCACCCACGGTTAAAAACATTGTTATTGTGCGTGGTGTTGGTTCGATCGTTGAATTCAAACAGATTATCGGTAGGGGGACTCGTGTTTGCGAAGAATATGACAAATTCACGTTTGACATTATTGATTACACGGGAACTTCATTTCAACATTTTAACGACCCTGATTTTGATGGAGATCCGCTATCCGAAGATAAAGAGGTTATAGAAACCGGTGATAAACAAGGCAGCGGTGGAAGAACTCGTACTACTGTTCCATCCTCGGAAGGACAGAAATTTTATGTTGATGAGAGCACTGTGACAATTGCTGAAGAAGGGGTTTATATCCTGAATCCTGATGGGAGTGAACAGCATAAAACGTATATAGAGTATGTTGGTGGACAAATCTATTCTCTGTATGAATCCGAATCAAAACTCCGCGAAAAGTGGACAGACCAGAAATCAAGAAGTGAAATTGTTGAAGGGTTGAAAAAGATTGGTATTGAAAAAGAATTGTTGGCAAAAGAATTAAAGTTTTCTAATGCTGATCCCTTTGATTTGTTTTGCTATGTCGCTTTCGGAATTCCCCTTCAGACAAGAGAACAACGCGCACAACGAGTGCGAACAGAGACTGATTTTTTACATCAATATACCCCTTTAGGGCAGTTTGTACTTGGAACTTTGCTTGATAAGTATAGCCAGCACGGACCCGACGAACTGAGAATTCCTGATGCCTTACATGTTCCGCCTATTTCTGAGTATGGCAATATCCCTGAAATCCTCAAAATGTTTGGTGGAGCAAATCAACTCCGAGATGCTGTTGAAGAACTTCAGAAGCTAATTTATGAAGCATAATGTGTGCAACAAAAGGAAAGTAATATGCCCCAAAGTGCTAAACAATTGGAACTTTTAGGAAACGCACAGACAACAGATCCGCAATCGAACACCAACGCACAGACAACGGTTCAGCAGTTGAATGCCCTTATCAAGTCTGCCCGCGATATCATGCGTAAGGACAAAGGGCTGAACGGAGAGCTAGATCGAATTCCGATGCTAACTTGGATTATGTTCCTTAAATTCCTTGATGACATGGAACGTATTCGGGAATCGGAAGCCGAACTTGCGGGTGAAAATTTCCATCCACTCATTGCGTCTCCATACCGTTGGCGAGATTGGGCAGCGAATGAAGGCGGCATCACAGGTCCCGATTTGTTAAACTTTATCAACCTTGAAGAAGCCAATCTTCCAGATGGTACTAAAGGACCAGGACTCTTCCACTATCTATGTAGTCTCCGTTCTGCAGATGGGAAAGGTCGTCAGGAGGTTATTGCAACTGTTTTCAGAGATATCATTAATCGGATGCAATCTGGTTTTCTCCTTAGGGATGTTGTCAACAAAGTCAACAATATCCATTTTGATTCATCTGAGGAAATGCACACCCTTAGCCGATTTTATGAGACGATGCTTAAGGAAATGCGTGATGCTGCAGGGGACTCTGGTGAAATTTATACCCCTCGACCCGTTGTCAAATTTATCGTTGCTGTAACCAATCTTCAACTCGGTGAAACTGTTCTTGATCCAGCCAGCGGCACTGGTGGTTTTCTCGTTGAGGCGTTTACACACCTTGAGAAACAGGGTCAAACCATTGCCGACCGACAAACACTTCAAGAATCAACTATCTATGGGATAGAAGCTAAGCCCCTCCCTTACCTTCTCTGTCAGATGAATCTCCTTTTGCATGGATTGGAGAATCCACAGATTGACTTCGGAAACTCTCTCACTGTCAAGAGATGCAACGAAATTGGTGACAGTGATCGATACGATGTTATCCTTACCAATCCACCCTTTGGTGGTGAAGAGGAGGTGAGCGTCAAAGGTTATTTTCCTGCTGACATGCAAACTGCTGAAACCGCACTGCTATTTCTCCAGATTATCATGCGAAGGCTCAAACGTCCCGAACGCAATAAGGGGAAACCGGGACGTGCTGCTGTTGTCGTGCCAAATGGAACTCTTTTTGATGATGGAGTTTGTGCCCGTATCAAGGAGGAGCTTCTTACCAATTTCAATCTTCACACGATCGTTCGATTACCGAAGGGTGTTTTTGCCCCATATACTGGCATTCCGACCAACTTGCTTTTCTTTGATCGCGCTCATCCGACTAAGGAAATATGGTTTTATGAGATTCCGCTTCCTGATGGTCGAAAAAACTATACCAAGACAAAGCCGATGAGATTTGAGGAATTCTCAGATTGTATCAATTGGTTTCATCCGATCGCGGAACGACAGGAAAATGAGCATGCATGGAAGGTTAACGTTAAGGATGTCTTAAAGTGCAACACAGAAGGCAAAGTTGTCTCTGCGAATTTAGATATTAAGAACCCAAACAGTGCTGAAGCTTTGGTGCATCTGCCTCCGACCGAAATTGCCAATAGCATCATTCATAAGGAGCAAAGAATTCTGCAATTGATAAAGGAAATTCAAGCGGAATCTCTAACAGAATCTATAAGAGGTGAAGATTAAGATGGCGAAGTGGGAAAAGGTTCAACTTGGTGAAGTCCTTATTGAGCGTAAAGAAACTCCGGATCCTATTGCGCTGGAAACAGGTGCAATTCCAATTGTGTCTAAAATTGGTTTTAATACGGGCGAGATGGAATTTCGGGACAGCACTGCTACAAAAACCAAAATGATACAGTTTCAACCCGGAGACATAGTTTTCTCGTCTATCAATGCTATTAAGGGAGCAATTGCAATCTACTCAAATAATGTCGAAAAGCCAGCCTCAGCCACTAATCACTACTGTGCATACGCTGTCAATCCGGAACGAGCGGACGTAACATTTTTGTGGTGGTTGTTTAGGAGTGAAGCATTTCAGCATATTCTGTTCCAAACTCTGGCCGGTGGGATTAAAACCGAATTGAAACCTAAGCACCTTCTGCCGATTTCAGTCGAAATACCGTCCTTATCAGAGCAATACCGCATTATAGGGAAAATTAATCACTTTCTTGTTAAAATCAATGAAGTTTATGTGTTACGCAAACAATTAGAAACAGAATTGTCCGCGTTCGTTAGAGCAGTTTATCGCGATATTTTGAAACCACGTAAAGGTTGGATGGTTAAAAGCGTTAACGAGTTGTGCGATAAACCACAATATGGGTATACTGCTTCGGCTGCAACTGAACAAATTGGACCTCATTTGCTCCGTATTACAGATATTCAGGATGGTTTGGTCAACTGGGAAACGGTACCTTACTGCGATTGTCCAAAGCCTCAGATGTATCTGCTTGCAAAGGACGATATTTTATTTGCTCGCACAGGTGCAACGACAGGTAAAAGTTTCCTCATTAAAGAGTGTCCAAGAGCGATATTCGCTTCATACTTGATCCGTCTTCGTGTTCAAAAATTGGTCACTCCACAATATCTCTATGCCTTCTTTCAGTCCCCAAGTTACTGGGAACAAATTTCAGCAAATACCGTTGGTAGTGCACAACCAAATTGCAACGCAACGAAACTTGCCTCCGTCAAAATTCCAATCCCACCATTGGAAGAACAGCAGCATATCGTAAGCCATTTAGAGAATTTTCAAAAAAAGATAAACAGCATTAAAGTCCTTCAAGCTCAGGCAACACAGGAATTGGATTGTTTTCTTCCTTCATTTATTGATAAAATCTTTCGGCAGGCTGAATAATTTTCCTAATATTTATCAATCTTATGGGAAGGTCTTATTGATTTTTTCCCGCTTGCCCTCTTTACTGATTTTCTTTTTCTATCCGAGTGTTTTCTTCAAAATTGCGCTGAAGTTGTTCTTTACTCCGATAGTCTCCAGGGTACCATGTGTTCACGGGATTAACTGGAAGTTTCAAATAAATTGATGTCCAATCATCATAACGATATTTCGCAAAAAATGAAATGTCAGCAAGTTGGTTATCAATTGGTTCTAACCCAAAACTTAACACATAGCCTAATGGAGGAAAGGCGATCTCGCTGGAATAAAGACTTTTCGCATAGTCACGCTGGTATTGACTGAGTGCATTGTCCATTGTATCGACACTTACTTCGTCTGGATTGATCTCAAGTGTTGCTATTGATGTCCCACCTGCGAAACGTAAATATGGACCAAGGGTTAAATAAACTAAAATTCGGATGTCAGGATCCAAATAGCGTTTTTTCTTGTTGAGAACAAACTTCACTAAATCCGGATGATTGGCTCTAAACAGATCACTGTTAACACTGAAAAACATCGTGATAATCTGTTTAATCACTCGCAGGGGATAGATGCGAAATGGGTAGTAGAGCGATGGTTGCCCTTTTACCTGCTTAAGGGTATCAAGGCTTTGATGTGCTAACTTAGCAAATGCCTCTCCGTACCACCTCCCTGTATCGTTATTACATTTCTCACAGAGCGTATAAGCACCAGCACCACGTTGGGATATATGCCCCTTTCTTGCTGTATATTCGTCGGGATTCTTGTTAATTAATTCAAGGATATGTTTTCCTACCACGGGACAGTCATTAAACGCAGCGCGCGGGGGCACATGTTCAAATGTCAATTGTGTGTGTATTCCACAGATACGACAGTTATTGAATACTTTTTTGTGTGCCATTCAAAACCTCTTAATTGCTCAATTCTGTTGTCCCATCGTTCCAATTTATTCAATCCATCACTCCAGTGTCGGCAGATTCCGAGAGTTTTGGGACTTCGTTCGGCAAGTCTACAAATTTGTATTTGCCGGACTGCCTCATTTTTTCCTCACGCTTGGTAGTGCGCGACCAGTTGACCGACATCATGGTTGAATCGCTCCGATATTTTATGCCGAATTTCGCTAACTTCCTTAACGATTTCGCATTCGGTGCTCTTTTCGTTTTCTATGATTTCTCAGTCTTCCATTTTAGGCGTTGTCTCCCAAATAATTTGAGGGTGTTGCTAAGCCGATTCTCGATTAATCTACTCGATCAGAGAAATCTTATTTCCATTGGTACTATGCGATTGTTTCCACTTTACTCGTGGTGAGGCAACTCTTGTGCAGATACGGTATAGGTAAGTGTTTCGCTACTATCATCCCAAATAATGGTAAGACTTAGTGCGCCCTCCTGAAAATTAGGATCTCCGTTTACTTCAAGTGTGCGCCCATCTAACTGCCACTTGATTGGGAGGAATTCAGTGGCAATTTCGCTTGCATCACTTGGCATGTAGTTAATAGCTACTACATTAACCTGCCCCGTTATGTTATTGAAAACAACGATGATACTATCGTCTGGTTCAATTGTGCTGCCTGTTGGTGGATTTGCACTAATAGTTTTTTCAGGAACATGGGTCTCATCAATAAAGGTTTCTGAATCATCTTCTTGGCTTTCACCACAGCCAATTGTGTAAACTATGAGGAGGCTTATTATCACTTGAGCTAAGGTGGTAAAAGAGTTTTTCATATCTTGATCTCTCCAGACAATAATTATACTCCATTTGCATATAAGAATGCCAAGCAATTAACCTACAATCTATGCTGAGTCAATTCAAGGCGCATGTAAGTGTGAAGTGCCTCCATTGATTTAGACCAGAAATCGGTAAAGTTAAGACAAATGTTTGAGGAGACACGGTTAGAGTGTCATTATATCACGACCTCAGTTTAGACAGGTGTCTAAATTTTCCGTAGCAGCTATCACATTATGTGGGGTAGGTGCTTTTTTCTTGCAACACCTCGTGGATTTCGACCATAGCGAGCGTATCCAGTTTACAGTAGGCTCTCAAACGTCGATTCCATTCTTGCCCTCTCAGTATGCACACCCTCTGCAAATTGGGAGGAGGCAAGGGTTTTTACGCTTTGCGTTGATCGAAGAGTCTCTGTTGGGACAAGGAGGTGGGTGATGCTTTTTCAGGATGTTTTTCTTCATACCAGAGCCGTTTGAGACAGTGGATGCCGTTCAAATACTTTGCTGTTGTGAGGTAGCTTGGCATTGGTACGCTTCGAGATGGTGAAGGGTGGCGGGCACTGAAGCCCGCCTCTTAAGTGCGTTTGGACAAACACGCAGAACGAAGTCCTCGGTCGGGGAATGGAAGCAATGGGAAATGCTTAGTACCCT
>JAAXHO010000201.1 GCA_012270795.1 Candidatus Poribacteria bacterium | reverse complement strand
CCTACATTGATTCGCTAATTCGCTGAAAGGCACAAAAAGTGAGTGATTCTCTACTACAAATCACATCGCCAATTTTACCCGAAGAAACCCGCACTCGCTTAAACGCAGTGTACGCACAGGTCCCCGCTGTATCGTGTGCAAGTTGCGATGCTCCGGGAAGCTGTTGCGAACTGACAGATGCCGAATACAACGACAATTTTGCAACCATGTATCCGCTCTACGCCGTCGAATACATCAACATCATAGATTATGTGCGCTCGCACTTTGACCCAAAAAAACAGCGAGAACTGCTAAACACAGTTGAAGAACGCCCGCGCCGTTGTCCGTTTTTAACACCCGAAGGCGGCTGCTCAATCCATCCGGCGCGCCCCCTGACCTGTCGCACCTACGGTATTTTGAACCAGGTATCGCAGGTCAACGCCACGGCTGAATCCGCACGCGACCAGGTCCCCTGGCAATGGATATCATCCTTCTTATCCACAGAGCGATACACAGTATGCCCAAAAACCAGATTAAAAGAAGCCGACAAAGTCGATGCACACATGAAAGCAATGGTATCCATGGAATACGAGCGCGAATTGATCTATCTGTCTGACACACTCAACTGGTTGGACGCAGACCGTCGAGAACTATTCCAGCAAATAACAAAAAAAACCCACCCCACGCGGTGGACGTGGGGTGGGTTTAACGCCCTCACCCAAAAACCATTAAAGTGGGTAAAAAAACATTTCGCAAATCTCTGGAAAGCATCTTTTTTGGGGGAATAAGTAATATTGCCAGCCCCAGTCCCTAAAGGTGAAACGTAAGACGTAAAAGCAGAGAAAGCCACTTCATGTTCAAAAACTATCTCGTCATCTTCGCCCTTTNNCAGTTGAGCCAAGCGATGAGCGTTTTTGCTGCGCTAACTATTTTTGTTGCCTGTCTGGGGCTATTGGGACTGGTCTCATTTTTGACCGAACAGCGCAAATTTGTCAACTAAAACAAAGTAACTACTTTAGTTGTTTTATTTTATTCGTACCGGAGCGCATCCACAGGGTTTGAACGTGCAGCTTTCAAAACGTGATAGCTCACCGTTAAAAGAATAATAAAAAGAGTCAGAAATCCACTAACAGCGAACGCCCAAATTGGAAAAGATATATGGTATGCAAAATCGTTTAACCATTGCCATACAGCATAATAGGCAATTGGCCATACGCAGAGATTAGCCACCACAACCAACCTTACACACCCGCCAAAAAACAAAAAAACAACGTTCCAAATGGATGCCCCAAGAACCCTGCGGATTCCTATCTCTTTTATCCGTTTGCTCATAGCTAAAGCAGCAAGGCTAAAGATTCCAATACAGGCAATAAATATTGAAAATATAGAACCTGATCTACTTATCCTTCCCCAGCGTTCTTCCGCTCGATATTGGCTATCCAGGTCCTGGTCAAGAAAAGAGAATTGAAACGGGATATGCGGATTCAATTCTGTCCACTCTTTTTTGAGTAGATTCAAAGTATGTTGAACTTCTACAGGATTGATCCGCACATAAATATATTGGTATTGGTCGGGACGCCCCAACTCGAACACAACAGGCTCAATCTGATGGTGCAGAGATCGAGAATGAAAGTCTTTGACAACACCCACAATTTGTCTATTGCTAAACTCCGGAAGCATTTTACCTATAGGCGATGACCATCCAAACGCTCTAACCAATGCCTCGTTTACAATAATACTTCCATGCAAATCTGAATTCGAATCCTGAATAAATCCCCTTCCTTCACTTAATTCGATTCCAAGCGTTTCAATAAAATTGGGCGCAACATCGAAAAATTGAACCGCAATCACAGACCCCTTGCACTTAACGTTCGTCGTCCAAATTAATCCTCCAAAGTGGATAAAAGATGCCGTAATACCCAGAACACTGGGGTAACGGGATAATTCAGATTGATAAACTGTATAAAGATCTGACCTGTGTTCCTTACCTGGTTGGGATGCATCAATGACCACGACTTGTTCGTCTTGAAAACCCCGATCTTTTGTTTTCAAATAATCTATCTGTTTAAAGGTGACAATCGCAAAAATGATTAAAAAAATTGATACCGAAAATTGGGTGGTTATCAGAGCTTTACTGAAAAAATTAGAGCCGCCAGATTTCAAACTCCCTTTGAACGTGTGAATTGGAGAATACCCGGACAAAACGACCGAAGGATAACTGCCAGCAATTATGCCAACAAGAATAGATAGAAGAACAAGAGAAGCCATCACTTCACTACCATAGTCCAGGACCAGCTCTTTATTGGCGACACTGTTAAAAAGAGGCAGAGCAAGTTCTGAGAATGCAATTCCGACAAATAGCCCAATAAGACTTAATAACAGTGCCTCTCCCCAAAATTGTTGCATAAGTTGCAATCTCTCTGCTCCCACAACCTTACGCACACCTATTTCTTTAATACGAGTAGAGGCTAAAGCCATAGAAATATTGGCAAAATTGATACAGGCAACCAGTAGAACACCAAGAGCGATTCCAAGAAGTACAAATGAGAATATTCTGTCTCCAGTTGGCAATAATCCGCCCAGGATGTCTGCATTCAAGTGAACATCGTAAAGGGGTTGTAAATCCAATTGAAGCGCATCATCACTTAAAGCCAGCGCATCGTATTCCTGGTATTTTTGTATGGTTGATTGATAGTATTTTTGTATGAACGCGGAAAATTTTGAGACGAGTTGCAAAGGATCGGCATTTTCCGATAGCAGTACGTATGATACAACTCTGGAACTCCCCCACAGGTCAGCATACCTCTCATAATTTGGCTGCACTTCAAATGGCAAAAGAAAATCAAATTTTAAGCTCGAATTTTCAGGTACCTCCGATACGACACCTTTTACCACAAAATCGATATACTCTGCGTTTATCCTCACAGCGAGCGTCTTATCAATTGGATTTTCTCGATCAAAATACTTATAGGCCATCCTTTGGCTAATGACTATTGAGGTTCTATTATGGAGGGCTGTTTTGACCCCATTCAAAAGGGAAAATGAAAAAACTTCAAAAACATCAGGACCTGCAAAGAGCATATTTTCAACAAACATTTTGTCTTTATATTTCACAGTACATTTTTCCTCTCTAAATCTCACGACTTTTTGCATTTCTGGAAAATCGCGTTTTAATGCAGCAGCCAAGGGCGTTGGAATACGTGCAGAATTTTTTATTTCTCCATTAGGATTCTTTCTGATCTCATAGATACGATAAATTCGATCCCGGTTCTCGTGGAATGTATCGTATGTCCACTCGTTGTGAATATAACGAAAGGTCAAAATGCAAAAGGCAATCCCTATCGCTAAGCCGAGAATATTAGTGAAGGAATAGACTTTTTGTCTCCAAAGATGGCGAAGTGCAACTACCAGATAATTCTTGAGCATAATTAACTCCTTATATGTATCAGTAATATCTACAATAAAGACACCCACAGAATGCCGAAAGTGTCGGTTTGCACTCCGATAAAGTAAATTTTAAGGGGACCGAACGTCCAGCCCCCATACGCATCAAGTTAAGGATTGAAGAAGAGGCAATCAATGACATATCAGGCTCAGGAAGACTGTCATGCTGAGGAAGCCGGAGGCTGACGAAGCATCTGTTACCCATAAACACCGCTGAGGCAGCAGATGAACTGCTACGCAGTTGTACCCCGCTCCTTCGACTCCGCTGCGCGGAGTTTATCTTGAGCGAAGCCGATTGCGAATCGCAATCATATCCTCAACAGTAAGGTCTAAAGCGCGCTGGGTCGAAACATGCCGGCGCAATTCCCACAATGTATGCGTTAACGAATGTCGCATAACCTTATGAAAGTCCCACAAGGTCATATCCCCATCAAAAGAAATCGCTGAAATTCGCAAGATCCCCTCCTCTCAGTGTTCATTTTCGGACACTACTGTATCAAAATCGGACACTTTTTAAGATGTTAATTTTGGGTGATTTTTCGTAACCTGTTGTAATATAAATATTTAACTTTTTCGGCACAGTTTTTGCTTAGTATTTGTTTAAGATGGGAACTGGTCTCATATTGCGTGTCACTAAGGGCTTTCCAATGATTTGTCAACGGAGGTCTCCCTATGTGGAAAAATTATCTCACCATAATCATACGAAACATCCGCAATCACAGGCTTTATTCACTGATCAACGTAGTCGGATTAGCGGTGGGTCTGACGAGCTGTGGCCTGATCCTCCTGTGGATACAGCATGAGATAAAATTTGATCAACATCATCTCAACGGAGACCGCATTTACAGGGTATTGAGACAGGTCAAAAACAAAACAACTGGAGATTCCTATTTCAGCAATGGCACCCTGGGACCCTTAGGACCCGCTCTCAAAACCGACTTCTCTGAAATCGAAGCGATGACCCGAATCTATACCGGTTCTTCCTGGGTTCAGTACAAAGATAAGGGATTTCGTGAGAGATTCTGGGTTGCTGATAGTAGTTTTTTGGATGTGTTCACATTTCCTTTGCTCAAGGGCGATCAGGCTCTACTGAAACATCCTTATTCTGTGGTCGTTACAGAATCCACTGCACGAAAATATTTTGGTAATGAAAATCCGATCGGCAAGGTGATTACTGTTGAAAGTCGTTACACGGGGGGTGATTATGAGATTGTAGGCATCTTGAAAGATGTGCCGAGTCAATCAACACTTCGATTTAACTTTTTGACGTTTACAGTTCCTTCTTTACCAATGATGCGAACGGTCTGGGAAATATGGCGCAAATCTTCCTTTCGTCCTGTCAAAACTTATCTCTTGCTTTCCAAAGGCACTTCCCCTGCTGATTTAGAGCGTAAACTACCGGACTTTACCACCCGCTATTTTGACCCCGAAACGCGTGCGAACACAACGTATCACCTGCAACCTTTTCGCCAGATCTATCTCTACTCGTATTCAGACTACGGTATAGCAGGTGGTGGAGACATTACTTATGTCTATTTATTTTCTGCAATCGGTGCTCT
The DNA here is from genome assembly GCA_012270795.1 of Candidatus Poribacteria bacterium. Lineage (GTDB taxonomy): Bacteria > Poribacteria > WGA-4E > WGA-4E > WGA-3G > MSPOR6. The sequence continues at coordinate 613 of JAAXHO010000201.1, read as the reverse complement.
AATTCTCCTGATAGCCTGTGCGAACTTTATGAATTTGGCAACAGCGCGTTCAGCCAAAAGGGCGAGAGAAGTGGGCATTCGCAAGACCGTCGGCGCACACAAAGTTCAATTAATCAACCAATTTTTCAGTGAATCGCTATTCCTATCACTCCTGTCTTTGCTATTTTCAATTTCATTGATTGAGCTTGTCCTGCCAGCATTCGAACAATTTGTGGGCATAGACTTGCGTTTTGGCGTCTCTGAACTTCTCATTCTGATAGTCCTTACCGTGCTGATGGGATTACTCGCCGGAAGCTATCCCGCTTTCTTTTTGTCGAGTTTTCAACCCATACAGGTATTAGGTGGCAAGCACTCAAACACCTTAAAAGGTGTTCGCATACGAGAAGTCCTGATCGTCTTTCAGTTCTGTGTGTCTATCGCCCTCATAATTTGCACTGGGGTCGTCTATCAGCAACTGAATTATATCAAAAACAAAAAACTTGGCTTCAACGAAGAAATGGTAGTAATGATGCCGCTATTTGCAAGAGACCGCTCCCTCACAAGTAAGTATGAATTGATCAAGCAGGAATTTCTCAAACATCCCAATATTCACCGTGCAACCGCATCTCAAATC
>JAAXHO010000144.1 GCA_012270795.1 Candidatus Poribacteria bacterium | reverse complement strand
CTTGACAGACTTATAAATAGCGACACTTTCCCCTGCACTATTCACAGCACAAAGCTCGACCAAATACTTTTTACCTGGATCCAAATCCGTTATTGTCTTAGAAAAGCCCGTACCAGCAGATGCCCAATCCGACAGCCAACGATCAAAATTGAGCGTATCATATCTATATCTATACTTGTAATCCGTTATAGCAGAAGTCCCGCTCGTTATAGGAGCTTCCCAACGCAACTCAATCGTCGTCACCCCCGGTGTCAAACTAAAATTTTGAGGATAATATGGCTTTGTATCGGGTGGTTTGTCCGTACACTTCGAAGTCATCTCATTAGCTATCCTATACGAATGATCTATATGTTCATTTGGAGTGCAATCCCGGTATTGATTTGGACAAGGAACTTCCACTATTTTCCCATTTGAATCCGCCTGCCAAATTTTTCGCTTACAATACCGAACCTTATGCATCTCTACGTGATCACCATAGTTGCTTTTGCAGCTATAGTAAATGCTCCGACACACCCCACATGCTTTTCCATGGTCACCAAGCGGTGTCCCAAAATCCTGACCACAGACCCCACCACAGCGATGATTCTTCGACAGTCCCTCCGTAGACCACGTCAACATAGGTTTGGATTGAACAGGCACAGGATATGCATATAGGTAGACTGTAGATGGAAACTATGGCTCTGCTGTTGACTATCAAGTCCTACCGTCACCTTCCCACTGTTATCCTGTACCTCATCAAAAAAGGTATGATTCTCAGCGTCATCGCTATCCCTCGTCCATCCCGTGTGAGATTCACCCACATCCATGTACCTTTCGTAAGTATTGAGATAACCCCTGGCCGTTTGGTCCCTGTAATCCAGTTTCCCATCAACATATACGTAATTTCCATTAATATCTATTTTTGGCACAGTAAGGGTACCGCCATTTGTATAGGCTGTCTCTATATCTGTCAAGGCATCATCCATCAAAGATGAAACAGTATCCATCGCATCTAAATAATTCGTCAAATCAACACTCCGCGCTACCCCCCGCATCTATTGTACCCATATAAGCAAGAAATAGAGCAGGCGAGTATGCCAACGCGGTACCGCCCGTTGCATAGACAGTCAAAGCACCAACAATGGCTATACTGCCTTTCAGTAATGCAGATTCTAAACTCTTATCTATTTGATCACTAGTGGCACTCCAGTGACCAATCAACTCTATCATGTCCGCCTTGATCTCACCATAGTGAGTTACCGTCATCTGCACCTGTTTTGTATCGTTATCAAGATCTGTTTCTAAATCATGTAAAGCCTGATGATCCCCGTGAGCATAAGATGTCTGCTGAACGCACACAGATAACAACACATAAACGATTCCAATAAGCGCAACTTTTACTTTATACATATATTACGTCTCCTTTATTTGTTATTCTTTTTATTCTTTAAAAAATCTGAATAAGTAGGGAAAACTACAGATCCCTCAGACACAACAAAATTCCTTGAAATGAGCGGCCAACCTAACTGCGTTAATGCCCGAACACGCCCCCCAGGATTACCAACGGGCAGATGCCGATATGCATCCCAACTCTTTCTGTGGGCCCTTATATCCTCCCACAACTGCTCATACTCTTCGTACGGAATAGGTATCTCCCCAGTCGTACTGTAGAGATGATTGTAATAAACTTGAAGATAAACCAATCTTGCATAATCCTGCGCAACATGGTCATCTGCAGGCGCAAAACCTTTTATGTATTTTGCTGACCAGTGACCCCGTTCTTCGGATTGTAGGGCGAGGGCTTCAGATGGATGTGTTTCCAATAGTTCTGCGTGGTACGTGAGGGCCCCTTCATACTTCCCCTGCTTTTCAACAACAGATGGTGGCGGGGTGGTGGCATGCGTTGAGTCCACTGGGTCCCAATGATCCCCGTGCCACACATACTCACGTCCATCATCTGGCGGTCTGTTATCCACTTCTGGCACTTGCACCTGTTCGGGGGGTTGTTCGGTTTCTGTTTTAGGTTCTGGGCCGGCAAGTTCCTCTCTGAACCGTTTCATGTCTACATATAGGTAGACCTGTAATGCCACGAAACCGACTATAAGCAACGCGAGTCCGCCTATTGCCCATTTTAATTGCTTTGACATGTCAATCTCTCCTTATTTGTGTGTTTCCTTGCGAACTTAATGCGTCTTGCGGGCAAGATTCGGTTGCTACGGGGTTGATAAGTCCCCTGTCAGGAATAATATGGTTGCCAATTTTGTCTGTCTCTTGAGGACAGCCTATTCTTTTGCTTGGACAGATAATATATGGTTTTTCACAGTTCTGTCCTGTTATGCACTCAGGTTCAGATATGGGTATCAGTCCACGCGGTGTCTCGGATGCGGGCCCTCGGATCAACCCAAAACTCCCAAAAGCCAACGAGGCTAAGAGAATACCGACAACAAAATATCGGATATATCTGCTATTGAGTTTCATCATTATATTCACTCCTTGTAATAATTTCAAGCATATTCTGCACATTGTCCGTTTGTCGTGCAAGAATATACCTTACGTTTGGTTTATATCGTAGGTCGGGTAGAGCGTAAGCGAAACCCGACAAGAGTTGGACGTGTCGGGTTTCGCTTACGCTCTACCCGACCTACGACACTGTATTGTGCATATAACACAACACGGATGACAAGCATTGAGGTATCCCTCAATGCAACAACAAAAGCCCGCAACGAAGTGTGCGGGCACAAAAACATCGCAAACAAGAATGCTTGCGATAAGACTTTGTAATTGATAGGTATTAACGAATGTGAATTATCGGGGGGAGTAGGAGTAACTGATAGTTAACTATAGTTAAAACACGTTCATCAAATCCAACACGCGAATAACACCTACTCAAAAAACAGGTGCCTGCCGTGTTCACTTTTTGGGTTGTGTTTTTCATATCTCGGTTACTCATTATTAAATCCCCATGTGTAAGAAATATGTTTGACGTTCGTGTAACTTTCTGCTTCTTCACAACGCTATGTTACACGCACATAATATTTCTAACTACCATGCATTACGGCATTACGTGCGTTCTATTTCTTCGGTTACAAAAAATCGCAACTTTTTTGTAAAAAATCGTCTAATTTTTCAAATTTCCACTGTTTTTGTTGATTTTGCACAAGCGAATTTGATTTTCAGGACACACCCAAATCTTTTACTTGACCTTTCTGAAGTAAATATGTTACTATTTTGATATAATCCTCTTTGTTCTTTTGGAAGAATTCTTTGCTCCTCACAATAACAATTGTTTTTTAGGTAAATCGTTCTATGAAGAAAATAAAAACAGACCTTTTTCTTGGAGATTGTTTAGAAGTACTCACCGATTATGACACCGATTCATTTGACCTGATTATGACTTCTCCGCCTTATGCAGACCGACGTTCCAAAACCTACGGAGGAATCAAACCTGATGAATATGTCAATTGGTTTATGCCGCGCGCTGAACAATTTCTAAGAGTTCTCAAACCATCTGGCACATTCATTCTTAACATTAAAGAAAAAGCTGTCAACGGAGAACGGCATACTTATGTCATTGAGTTGATACTTGAAATGAAAAAACAAGGATGGTTGTGGACAGAAGAGTTTATATGGCACAAAAAAAACAGTTACCCTGGCAAATGGCCAAACCGATTCAGGGATGCGTGGGAAAGGTGTATACAGTTTAACAAAACCAAAAAGTTTAACATGTATCAAGAGACTGTAATGGTACCAATGGGAGATTGGGCGGAGAAAAGACTAAAAAATCTCAGCAAGACAGACCAAAGCCGCGACACATCAAAAGTAGGAAGCGGGTTCGGGAAAAACGTATCAAACTGGTTAGACAGAAAAATGGCATATCCAACGAACGTTTTGCACTTAGCCACAGAAACGGGGAATCGTAAACATAGTGCTGTTTTTCCCAAGACATTACCCGAATGGTTTATCAAATTGTTTACGAAAGAAAACAATTGGGTGCTTGATCCGTTTGCAGGTTCCGGGACGACATGTCAGGTCGCCCAAAAGTTATCAAGAAATTCCGTTGGTATCGAAATTTTTCCTCAGTATTATCAGCTGGCAAGAGAAAATATCAAACCAACATAATTTACGTTATTTGAAGAGTCTGAATATGAAACCCATTACACAACAAGAGATCACTGATTATGTTGAAGCGAATATTCAAGTCTTTCATCAGAGAAGATTAGAAAATCTGCAAAAACTTAAATTGTTGGATGTCGTCAAACAAAAGAATCCTTATTTATTCAAAGCTAAAAATATAATCACTGCATCGGACTTTGTGAAAACTATTTTGGATGCACGGTTGTCTTCACAAGAAGAAACAATTTTTGGCGGGTTTCTGGAAGGACTCGCGATCTTTGTTTGTTCAAATGTATATGGTGGTCAAAAATCTTCTGCTGAAGGAATTGATTTAGAGTTTGAAAAAGATGGAATAAGATATATTGTATCAATCAAATCTGGACCGAATTGGGGAAATAGTAGCCAAGTTGCAAAACTACGGGACAATTTTAGGAAAGCTAAACGAATCCTTGGAACAAATACAGCATCCGCTAATGTTGTTGCCGTTAATGGTTGTTGCTATGGGAAAAATAGAACTCCAGATAAAGGGGATTATTTAAAGTTATGTGGACAGAAATTTTGGGAGTTTATTTCTGGTGATGTCAATCTTTACACCGACATCATTGAACCTTTGGGACATCAAGCAAAACATAGAAACGAGCAATTTATGCAAGAGTATGGAAGAGTCATCAACAGGTTTACCTCTGAATTTATTGGACATTTTTGCGATAGTGATGGTAATATGCTTTGGAAAGAAATCGTGAAATATAATTCCGCAGAGACATCTTGAATCCAATTCAAAACCAGAACGTCCTATACATTACATTCTGCCCACAAGCAGAGGCATTCAATTGTTACGAAGCATCTATGTTGGAAGACATTTCAACAATAGAATCCCAATAGAATATACATGATATCTATTGCTCCCAAAACAAGAAATACAACAAACTCACACAACCATAAGGTATAATGTTGACCATAAAAGCAGCTGACAAGTCCAGTACAAAACTAAACAAAAATACACAACAAAAAAACGATAAAAAACCCATTTAGTTGTTTTTTTCAAAATTTCGTAAATTCATAAAACTGCCATAAACCCATACCACTACAGGATCGAGAACACTTATGAAAAAAAGTCAAAAACCCCAAAAAAAACAACTAAAAATTTTATAATACAGTACAGGATACACAGCCAAAAGCATTCAATTGTCAATAAATCACACACGCTCAACAATTTGAAAACCCTATTTTCTTCATGAAGTACATTTCAACAATTGAATGCTTCTGGCCCCACAAGAAATTCAGTTGAAATCTCAACTCAAATCATGTATAATTTCATAAAACACATTGCTCTTTTACATAAATAAATTCTTAAGAACTTAGGATTGGAGGTAATCCTCATGATGTTTGGTTGGTTTGACCCAATGTACTTTGTATTTCTTGCACCTGGACTTGCACTCTCCTTGTATGCGACATGGAAAACCAAATCAACATTTTCAAAGTTTTCTAAAGTCGGTTCTCGGAATGGAATAACAGGCGCACAAGCAGCAGCACTGATGCTGCAAAGAAACGGCATTAGTGGTGTCAAAATTGAACACACAGGTGGATGGTTGAGCGACCATTATGACCCACGAAATAAAACATTGCGGTTATCTAACGATGTGTATTCAAGTAAATCGTTGTCCGCAATAGGTGTTGCATGTCATGAAGCAGGCCACGCGATGCAAGATGCACAGGGATATGCTATGTTGAACCTACGAACTGCACTTGTTCCCGTAACCAACTTCAGTTCAATGTTTTCTTACATTCTGATCATGGTTGGTTTTTTCATTCAGCCATTTCTGTTGTTAGGTGTAGGATTGTTTACTTTATGCGTTGTGTTCACGTTAGTAACTCTACCGGTTGAATGGGATGCAAGCAAACGTGCCAGAATAGCAATGGATGAAGCAGGAATGCTCTCTCCAGAAGAAAACCGTCAAGCAAGTAAGGTACTTAATGCAGCGTTTCTAACGTATCTCGCAGCAGCAGTTACAAGTCTACTGACACTACTTTATTACCTGTTCCGTTTAGGGATTTTAGGTGGTGACGAATAAGTATTTGGTGGAGGACGCGGTGTAGAACCGCGCCGATTATGGAGGTATCCGATTTATCCTTTGCTTTCAATATCAACGCCGGGCCATTGATCATTCCTTTCGGTAATATCAACGACGATTCCATCAGGGTCTTCAACTTTGAAGGCTATTGATGGCAACTCATCGGAATTTGGGTCATAAGGTTTGGTACCATCTAAACCCTCCCAGGTAATTTCAAATCCGAGATCTTCACACCGCTTTGCTGCTGCTCGCAGGTCCGGAACACGGACACCGATGTGGAGATAGTCTAACATGCCACCGATATGTTTGGGACGGTCAGGTCCGTTGTGTTGGAATACACGGAAATTGTGATAACCATCAGTTAGGTCGAAACGACCATCCACAGCGTCCGCAACGGTCAAACCGAGCGCGTCGCGCCAGAAACGGATACTTTTTTCTAAATTCGTTGTGCGGACACCAATGTGTACAAGCGTTGTTGACATAAGCGTTCTCCTTTTGTTCCGACACACAGTGTGTGCCTATGATTTAAACCCAGACAGAAGGTTCACGGTCTTCAGCACGGTGTTCATAAAGCAGTTTGACATCATCAGGAAACTTATCAAACGTTTCGCCTGGGATCGTAGCAGTATTGACACCGAAGAGCTCCAGATTCAGCCACCACGGTGCATACCGAACAACAACAGCAGTGCGACGACCATCACTCGGATTTTCTGCGTTGGAATGCCAAATTCGGCTGTCCATGATCAGCACACTCCCCGAACTTCCAGTGGCTTGCATTTCACCGGAAAGCGGGTTACGATCACCGATACCATCCTCTTTTCCTCTCGGATTTCTGAGGTCTATGTGGGATTTCGGTACGATCCATGTCCCACCGTTTTCTGTCGTAAAATCGGTGAGCATCCAAAGTGTAGTGATCCCGATAACAGCACTCGGAAAAGGTTGGGAAATGTGCCATTTCTGGTTCAAGTCATAAGGAAAGTCTGAGTGGTATGCGCGAACCAATTTGTAATATGGCGGACGGATTTTATACTCGGTTTGGGAAATACGTACTTGTGGTCCCAATAACGCGCGAATAACAGCAAGGAGCCGTTCATTTGCAAGATGTTCAGCAAAACGTGGCATAAAACTGATGACATTTCGTGCCCATCTACCGTTTTCTTTGCTGTATCGGTTATAGTCTTCTGCTGATGTTTCCACCTCATCGCAAATCGAGTCCACGACATCCGCAGGAATAACATCCTCTAACACACACCAACCCTCTTCGCGCAATTGCGTTACATAGGGTTTGATGGTATCTGATAAATTGTCTATAAGCATACTATTACCTCTTTGATATGATTATGGCAATTAACTACGTCCTTTGTTATGACGAATTGCTGTTTTAATGAGCGGTGTAAGACGCATAATTTTGCCTAATGAACCGGTAATACCGATCTCGCGTGTCGTGATCGCACCCATAACGTTAAGTTCACCTGTCCAAAATTTGTGTGCGACATCACCTGTCATCGTCAGTTCTACGTCTGGCGTAACATCACCATTAGCATCGCGGGAAATTACATATTCACCGTTCGCTACAGTAAGCGTCACGACACAATCTGGCATGGTATAATTAAATCTGACGCATAACGTTAGCGTTTTGATTGCCTCTTGTGCCTCTGGTAACGTAGCAATTTTTTCAAAAAGTTCGCTGATATATCTAAAAAGTTGTTCTGATGTTTCAAAAATAGCCATAGTTTGCATTATAGCATACCTTATAATTTATTGAAGGTCAAATTAAAAATGAAAAAACAATCTTTACAATATTTCACTCATGATTATGAAAAAAAGTCGGAGTCTTACGATAAAGAACAAATTTCAAAAGTATTTCAAGATTTTTACGGTACAGATAATCTCAGATATAAACTACCTATTGGTCATATAGACATAATTCAAACTCGTCAGCATATTTCCCAGATATTCTTTAACGACGATTCCACATATTATGAACCTCCATTTATCCCACAGACTGAATTGCTGAAGCAGGTAAAGGACATATTGGATCGGTATTTTGATGGTAAGTCAGTAGATTTTCAAGAGATACCCATTGAAATAGAATTTGGTACTGAATTTCAGAATTTAGTCTGGGATACAATTCACCAGATTCCGCATGGTGAGGTGCGCAGCTACAAATGGATAGCAGAGCAGATAGGAAGACCGAAGGCTGTTCGCGCTGTCGGCACTGCTACCGGAAGCAATCCAATTACAATTATTATACCGTGCCATCGAGTAGTCAGGAGCAATGGCGGTTTAGGGGGTTATGGTGGCGGTCTTGAACGAAAACGGCAACTGCTAAAACTTGAAGGATATCCAGTTGAAGCATTACAACAAACGCGGAAAGGTTCTTGATTGTGGCAAATAAGATGTATCAAGGCAAATCCACCGAAGCAATTCATGCAGGGGAAACATTACAGACCTCTCCTACATACAGACAAAAAGATCAGGCAGGAAAAACTGGTACCCCACTGCTTCCACCTATCTATCAGAATAGTACTTTTCAGTTCCATAATACCGAGGAATGTGCTTCAGCATTCATTGATGAAGCAAGCGGTTACGTCTACACCCGATGGGGTAACCCTACACAAGCGATATTAGAACAGAAACTTGCTGTGCTTGAAGGAGGAGAAGCCGCTTTAGCTGCAGCATCAGGAATGGGTGCTATTAGTACCGCACTGTTGACTGCCTTAGCAGAGGGGGGACACGTTGTTGCAATGGAAACACTTTATTCCGCAACATACAACCTGCTAAATGACGATCTTCCACGGTTTGGAATTGAGACAACATTTGTAGACGCTACAGACCCGAACAAAGTTGAGAGCGCAATTCGTCCTGATACAAAGGTCATCTATCTTGAAAGTCCGACGAACCCATTACTCAAACTTGTAGACCTTGATGCTTGTGTAGAGATTGCTAAAACACACAACATAACCTCAATCATTGACAACACCTTTGCCACCCCTTGCAGTCAACAACCGGTTACGCTGGGAATTGATGTCGTGTTGCACAGTATGACAAAATATCTAAGTGGTAACGGGGCAGTTATTGCGGGTGCGATTATTGGGAAAAAAGCGTTTATTGAGCATGCGAAGAAAGGGGCATTACGTAACTTCGGTGCAGCCATCAGTCCATTTAATGCATGGTTAACTCTGTTAGGTATCCCTACCCTACCCCTTCGGTTTGCGCGTCACTGTGAAAATGCCATGCGTATCGCGACATTTCTTGAAGCACATCCAGCCGTGGCGTGGGTTCGCTATCCCGGATTACCGAGCCACCCACAACATGAACTTGCAAAACGTCAAATGAATGGGTTCGGCGGTATGATTACTATAGAACTCAAAGATGGACGGGTTGCAGGTGAAAAATTTGTGAATCAACTTGAAATCTGTTCACTTGCAGTTAGCCTTGGTGATGTACGCACATTGGTTTGTCATCCCGCGTCTACGACACACTCACACGTCCCTACCGAAGTTCGGCAAAAGACCGGGATCACGGATGGGTTAGTCCGCTTCTCCATTGGTTTGGAAGATGTTGAAGATATTATTGCTGATATTGAACAGGCGTTAAACAAACTTCCCAAATAACAGAATTGTTTATTTGGAGAACATGTTGGCTATTCAATCGCTTCATCCAAAAATTCTGCTTTTAGTTGTTGAACGTAATTCTCAGTGATGCTCCGTGATGGGTGTGATGGGTTTTTATGGGGTTCAGGATAATCTGAAATTAGTTTTTCGTAGGCATCAATGGCTTGTTCCAAATCCTCAATATCCTTCTCATAAATATATCCTACTTGATATTGTGCCTGCAACCTGTCGTCATAAGTATGTGAGAGGTCATCGGCGAATTCTTGAAATACCTCAATTGCCTTTGCTGTGTCGTTATTGAGATATGCAAGTTGACCGATGTAATACTTAGAGTTGGAGGCGTTTTCATTATCTGGATATGCTTCAATTGCAGCTTCTAAACGTGTAATTGCGTCATCATAGGTTTTAAGTTTTTCTAAAGGCAAAGCTATATAGAAAAGGGCATCCTGTCCGACCTTTGTATCAGAATATAGGTCAATCACGCGTTGGTACCCATCAACAGATTCCTGATATTTTTTCATCGCTTCATCTTTTTCCGCTTCTGCTTCCTGAAGTTTTCCCTGTTCTTCCTTAAAATTGGCTTCAAATTCTATTTTATTACCTTCGTTAAAATAGATGTTGGCGATGTAAAAACTCGCTAACGGACCATATTTTGGATCACCTGAATCTATTACATTCAAGAATTCTTTTTTCGCGTCCTCATAGTCTTGTTGTTCAAGATAGATCAATCCAAGCATATACCGAATTTTGTAAGAGATTGGATGGTTGCTAAATTCTATCTTGAGATTTTCAAGTTCGCTCAGTGCGGTATTTACATCTCCGCTCCCATAGTAACACATCGCTGCGCTATACTGTGCCTCTTCTTGCAAGACACTGCCTGGATATATTGCTATGATTTGATTAAATAGTGTAAGTGCCCTGTCGTAATAAGCAGTTGGTGATTCCAGCGTCCCCGTTTTCTTAAATTCCTCTGCAATCCGATAGGTTGCAATTGCAACTGCATACATAGAGTCATCCGCATATTCACTATCCGGATAATCACGGATTAATCTGCGGAATAGTGCAAATCCTTCCTCATCTGTTCGCGGTAGACGTGATGCCAACTGGTAAATTGCATCGTCTGCCCATCGACTGTCAGGATAATTGTCAAAAACTGCACGGTACGCTGCGCGCACTTTACGCAAGCGATTTTTATCAGGTTCATCAAAAGATATGGGGGGCGTGTCCATTTCCTGAACATTGAACCATGCTTTATCGGCATTGTCGTAATAATGAGCATAGTCATTATACGGACTCGTGATCCGTCCGAGCCAGAACCCAACAGCAAGTGCTATAACAACGCAGATTTCCACGGCGATCAACTTTTTCATAAAATGTCTCCTTTTTTGTCATGAATTTTTTCTTATGCCATTTTTAATTGATAATGCCTCATTTGTTATGGAGAACTGGTAGGAGCGACCTCCAGGTCGCGACCGGGAGGTCGCTCCTACCGAAGAGAGAAACCTTCAACCAGCGATAAAAGTGAAATTCCTTAATGGGACAATTCCTTAATGGGACAATATTAATTTGAATTGGTATTACAATCAGAATTTTAACAAGACTTTGAATACATGTTAAGAGAGTTAAACTATGATAGCTGTATAATTATATGCTATATCCGAGCAAATTTGATAATGAGAATACCTACTGTGTGAATATCAATTCTGTTCGGATGGCTTGCCGCACTTCCTCACAGATACGCAACGCATGTTGTGTGTCGTCAAAGGTTGCTACATCACCCGGATAACGAGATTCCACTGCATACGTAGATATTATCTTAAAGTCAGGTCCCCAAGATTGCCAAATAGGAAGTGTTGGCAAGATCAGATTCAGCAATTCATCAAGATCGTGAGTTCTTGTAAAAGGTATATTTGCCTCTTGCAACCACGCCTTTAAATACTTTTCAATACACTGTTGTATATGGAAGCAGATAGAATTATAGAGAGGATTTGGTGATTGTTGAAGCCATTTTGCAGCATTATAATCTTCTTCGGCTTTCTCTATCCATTCCAGAGTCAGTGGATTCATGTGTTCTTTACCCTTTTTGTTTGTCGCCTGTATTTGAGTTGTATTTTCTGTTTTATAGTTTGGTGTGGGACCGTGAAGCAATTCACCTTTTTCAGTGATCTCCCGAAGAAACCAATCGTTATAAGAAACACGATAAGTAATCTCTTCTGGTGAACGAACCAACAGATCCATACTGAAGTGATACGGTATACGTTGTCGTATTTCAACAGCCTTGTTCCGAAACTCCGATCTCGGAATAGGCATCACAACGAGAAGATCCACATCCGACTCCTCCGTTGGATTACCATAAGCATGGGAACCAAAGAGGAAAATCTGTATCGGTTCAAATTCTCGCACAATGGCATCACATGTATCTTGAATCTCTTGTCGGGTAACCATGTGTGTCCTCCTTCTGTGGAGTATAGCATATTATTCATTAACTATCAAGTTAACTTGTTATGTTGAACGTTTAGCAACATACATGCCAATAAAGATGTAAAAATATACGAAATAATTCACTGTAAAAAATCCCTTTGATGCACCAAAACGCACATTTTGATCAATAATCTGCACAATATGGGGCAACTATCAAAACCATCTACTGAATACAAAACGATCTGTATACTTCTAATTTCAAAATTATGATGACAAGAAAATGGTTTTATGTTATACTTAAAATGTTGTAATGGATACGATATAAAGTTTGTTTACATAACGATAGGATTAAACATTTAATTATGAATCTATCATCTGTTTTATTTAAAACTGCCGTTACTTTTACATCACTTGCTGCATCAGCTGTGTCATCCTCTACCGACACTATTGAGATGCCGACTGAACCACCTGCGAATATCATAGAAAGCTTTAAGTTGCCTACGTTTTATCAACAGTGGCTTGATGTCGGTGAATTTCCAGTTGTTGCCTCTGAGAAGGTAAATCCGCATGCGTTGCGTGAAGCTGCATGGCTCATCCAAAAACTCATTGGACACCGTCCAGATTTACTTAAGGCACTTGCCGAAAACAGGGTTCGGTTCTCTATCATGGCTTACGATGAGATGACGACGAAGATACCTGAACACAGCGATCTCAAACCCGATTTTTATTGGGATCGGCGCGCTCGCGGTTTAGGGGCTACATCTTCCCGACCCTCTGTTAGTTGTGGTGAAGAAAACCTGTTGAATTATCCAGGGGACCCTTACGGTACTGAAAATATTCTGGTTCACGAGTTCGCCCATGCAATACATCAAATGGGACTTAGTACCGTTGATCCGGATTTTGACAAACGTCTCAAGTCACTATATGAGAGTGCAATGGAAAAGGGGTTGTGGAAAGGCACTTATGCTTCTTCAAACAAAGAGGAATATTGGGCTGAAGGCACACAATCATGGTTCAATACGAACCGAGAAAACGATGCACAACATAACCATGTCAGTAAACGAGGGATATTGAAAGATTATGACCCGGACTTGTCGGCACTGCTCATTGAAATTTATGGTGACGGTGATTGGCGGTATACTAACGCAGTCCAACGTCTCAATCTACCCCATTTGCAGGGATATAATCCTGATAACGCCCCAAAATTTGAGTGGCCTGCCGAACTGGCTGCCTGCTATGAGCAATTGTTTAACAAGGATAACAAAGGTGATGACAAATGGGTAAGTCTGAATGGATATGAACCGAGTGAACTGTCATCCCTGAAATCAGAAGATGGTGAGCATTCCACCATACTTTTTGTGAACAAAACACAAGCGGATATATCCTATTATTGGGTAGATCGGGAGGGCAATGAGGCATATCGTGGGCGCGTTGCAGCTAATGCATTCGGCGTTCAACATACGCATGCGGGACACGTTTGGCTTGTCAAAGATTCAAATGGAAACAACATCGCCATTTTTCAAGGCGAAGAAAAAACAGGACGTGCATTAATTGGAGAGTGATCCGATGATATACTTACCTCTCTGATTGTCACGATGAGTAAATGGACCTTCTGTAGGTGCATTACAATGAACTAATCATTTCTATAACTGTATAGATGAAGCATTATTACGCAATGTGTTTTACTAAACTATCAATTCTATTTATTTTAATAAAAGGAAAAGAAAATGAAAAAATTCTGTTTTCGCGTTTCAGTACTTGTATTAGCGTGTTTCTTGGTTTTACCGTTGCTTGCAGATAATCACGAGAGTAGTATCCTTGACAAAGTAAAAAAACGGGGTAAGGTAGTCTGTGGCGTGCATGGTGGTTTGCCGGGATTCGGTTTCCTTGGTGAAGATGGCAAATGGAGCGGTTTTGACGCAGATTTTGGGCGCGCAATCGCCGCGGCTGTCCTTGGTGACCCTGATAAGGTTGAGTTTGTCCCTCTAAATGCTGCCGAACGTTTTGTCGCACTTCAAACAGGTGAAATTGACGTCCTCATCCGAAATACGACTTGGACACTTAGCCGCGATGCCGAGCTGAGTACTGACTTTGCACCACCCACATTTTACGATGGACAAGGTTTCATGGTGCCGAAATCTCTCAATATTAAATCAATTAAGGAATTAGGAGGAGCAAGCATAGGTGTCACTGCTGGAAGTACTACCGAGTTAAACCTTACTGATACGATGCGGTCATTGGGGCTTAAATTCAAACCTGTTGTCTATGCGGATATTGATACACTTTACAGTAGTTATGATGCGGGACGGGTGAATGTCGTCACAAGTGACAAATCTCAACTTGTTGCGCGACGTAAGGATCTAAAAAACCCAAATGATCATGTTATTCTGGATGTAACTATCTCGAAGGAACCGTTGGGGCCCCTCACTATTCACGGCGACAACAAATGGAATGATGCGGTGAGCTGGGTGGTTTATGCAACATTTTTTGCTGAAGAGCACAAGATTACCCAGAAAAATGTCAAGTCTTTAAAAACTGATAATCCTGAAATCAAACGTTT
Source organism: Candidatus Poribacteria bacterium (assembly GCA_012270795.1). Classification (GTDB taxonomy): domain Bacteria; phylum Poribacteria; class WGA-4E; order WGA-4E; family WGA-3G; genus MSPOR6. Next base: position 15,172 of record JAAXHO010000144.1, on the reverse strand, counting down.
CTTAGGTGAATCCGGTGAAATGGGGAAGAAACTTGGACTTCCTAAAGATTGGGCAAAACAGGTTATTATGGCTGTGGGGAATTATGGTGAGATTTTTGAGCGTAATCTCACGCCCATTGGTTTGCCTCGCGGTGTGAATAAACCGTGGACAGAAGGCGGTTTGCTCTACGCAATGCCGTTCCGATAGGTTTTACGCATTTACTTGTAGACGTGCATACACAGCATGTCTACAAGTAAATGTCTATCTATTGTATAAAAAATAGGTGGATACACCGCCTTAGATAACCCCAATATAGAAGGAAATACATGGCAAATTATCAGGAACTGGCACAGCTCGTTTGGAATGTGGCAGATGATGTGCTGCGGAACTTGTTCAAACAGCACGAATACGGGGACATCACCCTACCATTTCTGGTGCTGCGCCGATTGGATTGCATTTTAGACGAGGACAGACGAAAAGAGGAAGCCATCAAAGCTTACAATCAGTTTAAGGATCAAGTTGACGAAGAATCCCTACCACCGATTATTACAAATAAGATAAACACGAATTTCTACAACACCTCCAAATACGACCTTTCTCGATTAAGTGACGACCCAAACAACGTATATCTCAATTTTAAAAACTACATCAATGGATTCAGTCAGAACGTAACCGACATTATTGAGAACTTCAATCTTGATCGGTTTATTGATCGGTTACACACAAACGACAGATTGTACATATTCTGCGATAAGTTTACCGAGGTAGATTTGCACCCCAATGAAGTGGATAACCGTACGATGGGATTGGTATTTGAAGAATTGCTCCGCAGATTCTCTGAAATGTCCAACGAAACCAGTGGAGAACACTACACACCGCGCGACGTCGTGCAATTATTGGTTTCACTGCTATTTGCAGAACACAGTGAAGAACTGCGCGGGGAGGGAATTGTCCGTAGTATCTTCGATCCGTGTTGCGGAACAGGCGGCATGTTGACCATTGGAAAAAAATACTTCCACGAGCAGATCAATTCAAAAGCGACTGTCCGACTGTTAGGACAGGAACTAAACGCGCAGACCTATGCAATCTGCAAGTCAGATATGCTTATTATCGGAGAAGACCCCGATAATATCCGACACGGTTCAAGTCTCTCTAAAGACCAATTTCAAGGTGAACGATTTGATTATATGATAACAAATCCGCCCTTCGGTGTCAGTTGGAAATCTGATGCAGATGCGGTGGAAGCAGATGGAAAAACCGCTAACGGCAGGTTCTCAGTGGGTACACCTCGCTCCTCTGATGGTGCGTTGCTATTCCTGCAACACATGCTCTCCAAGATGGAGGACAACGGCAGTCGCGTCGGAATCGTCTTTAACGGGTCACCACTATTTACTGGTGATGCAGGCAGTGGTGAGAGCGATATCCGAAAATGGATTATTGAAAACGATTGGCTGGAGTGTATTGTCGCACTGCCTGAAAAATTATTCTTCAACACCAGTATCGGTACCTATATTTGGATATTGACGAACAAAAAATCGGCGGCGCGACAGGGTAAGATCCAACTCATAAACGCCGTTGACTTCCACGCCGATATGAAGAGGAATCTCGGGAACAAGAATGCTCTTATTTCCGATACCCATATCCACCAAATAGTGAAACTGTACACCAACTTTGAAGAGACTGAACATTGCAAAATCTATCCAAACGAATTTTTCGGTTACACAAAAGTAACGGTAGAAAGACCGCTCGTTGACGAGGAAACAGGGGGAATCATCACGGACAGACAAGGCAACCCGAAACCGGATACAGCACTACGTGACTATGAGCGCGTGCCTCTTTCTGAAGACATTGATGATTACTACCAAAGAGAAGTGAAACCGCATGTATCTGATAGTTGGTTAGACAAAAAAAAGAATAAGGTAGGTTACGAAATCAACTTTAACAAGTACTTCTATCAGTATACGCCGCTGCGGTCACTCAAGGAGATTGCTGATGAAATACTGACACTTGAACAGAAAAGTGAAGACTTGCTGAATGAGGTATTGGAATTATGAAACGTTATCCTGAATATAAAGACAGCGGCGTGGAATGGATTGGAGAGATACCAGTGCATTGGGAAACTGAAAAAATAAAAAATACCCAATCTGACTTAATAGGTGGTATCTGGGGTAACGAACCAGCAGAAAACGAAAATGACATATACTGTATACGAGTAGCAGATTTTAACTATGAACAGTTGACAATTTCGAACCATAATCTTACATTGAGAAATATACCACTTAAAAAGAAGGATAAAAGGATACTAAAAAATTATGATTTGTTAGTAGAAAAATCGGGAGGTGGAGAAAAATCACCTGTTGGAAAAACGGTGATGTTTAACGCTGAAATATCGAGACAGAGTGTTACTTCAAATTTTATCACCAAGTTCACTGCTAAATCGGATTCGTGCTTTCCTAAATACTTATTGTATTGCTTATGTTTCTTCTATCATATAGGTTTAACCAGAAAACATATTAAACAGACCACTGGGATTCAAAACCTTGACATTGACTCCTATTTTCAGGAAAGAATACCTTTGCCCAGCTTGGTAGAACAAATCCAAATCGCCAACTTTCTTGACCGCAAAACAGAACAGATTGACGAACTCATCCGCATCAAAGAAAGACGTATTGAACTGCTGCAGGAACAACGCACTGCACTGATAAATCAGGCAGTGACAAAAGGACTTGACCCGAATGTAGAGATGAAACCGTCGGGCGTGGAGTGGATTGGAGAGATACCAAAGCATTGGGAAGTAAAGAGGATAAAGTATTTAGCCAGTTTAATCTCAAAAGGAACGACACCTACAACGATAGGAAGAGAAATCTTGCATGAAGGTGGAATTCGATTTATCAAAGTAGAAAATATTATAAATAATCAATTAGTATTTACCCCTGAACACTACATTGATGAAGAGACAAATCAAATGCTAAAGAGATCGCAGTTAAAAGAGAATGACGTTCTTTTTGTTATTGCAGGTACAATAGGAAAAGTTGGTCTCGTTAGATTAGTTCATTTGCCAGCAAATACCAATCAAGCTATCTCATTTATACGACCTCATAAGAATGAACTGCCTGAATTTATTTACTATTGGCTGCAATCCGATAATATTCAAAAAACAGTATGGTTGGAGGTGGTTCAATCAGCCCAACCAAATTTGTCAATGGAAAATTTGGGCAACCTTTACATGCCGTACCCAAGCATTACTGAACAACATTCCATCGTTGATTACATAACGGAAAATACACAGACCATCACTCAACTGCTTCAACAGACTTACAAGCAGATTGAACTCCTAAAAGAATACCGTCAATCCCTCATCTCCGAAGCAGTGACAGGCAAAATAGATGTCCGAAACGAGGCATAGCTCATGCAGACGTATAGAGAAACAGATTTTGAAGATCACATTGAATCACACCTGAATCAGTCGGGGTACAGATCATTACAATCTTCTAACTATGATAAAGAACTTTGTCTGCTACCCAATGAAATACTGCGATTTGTTCAGATGACGCAACTGGAGGCGTATCAGAAATTAGGACATCAATACGGAGCGGAAACACCTGATAAACTGCGTGACCGTATCAGCAAACAGATTGAGCGGCGCGGCGTGCTGGACGTGCTGCGGAAAGGTATTAAGGATCGGAGTTGTCACTTTCAACTGGCATACCCACCACCCTCAAGTGACATGAACCCCGAACATAAAGATTTCTACGATAAAAACCGATTCTCACTAATTCGGCAGTTGCACTATTCACAACAGAACGAGAAATCAGTTGATATGGTACTGTTTCTCAACGGTCTACCGTTAGTGACAATGGAACTAAAGAACAGCCTCACAGGACAGACGGTGACAGATGCGGAGAAACAGTATCGAACAGATCGGGATCCGAGAGAACCGTTGTTCAGATTCAAGCGGTGCCTGGTGCATTTTGCAGTGGGTAATGAGAAGGTTTCCATGACAACGCAATTACAACGTGACAAAACACGGTTTTTTCCGTATAATAAAGGGACTGAAAATCCGGTAAACCGTAAAGGACACAAAACTGCTTATTTGTGGGAAGACATTCTACAACCTGCTAATCTGATGACGCTAATCTACTACTTTATTCATGAGCAAGAGATCGTTGACAAGGTTTACGATCCCAGAAGTCGCAATGTGGTGGATGATAAGCGGAAAGTGCTTATTTTTCCACGGTACCATCAACTTGATGTGATTCGTAATTTGGAAAAGACTATCAAAAAAGAGGAGGTAGGGCATAACTATCTGGTCCAACACACCACAGGGAGTGGAAAGTCGAACTCTATCGCGTGGTTAGCGCATCTGCTAACGCATCTTTACAGTGATAAGACACAGACAAAACGTATTTTTGACTCTGTCATTGTTGTAACCGATCGACGCGTGCTTGACAGGCAGCTGCAAGAGACGATCAAGCAGTCGGAGCAGGTTGAAGGAGTCGTACATTCTGTTGATAAGAACTCGGCACAACTCAGGGAATACCTTGAATCTGGTAAGAACATCATTATCTCAACGATTCAGAAGTTCAATGTAATAGCAGAGACGATCGGCGCGCTCAAAAGCAAGACCTTTGCCGTGATAATTGACGAAGTGCACTCCTCACAGACAGGCGAGTCCGCACGTAACCTCAGAGCCTCACTCTCAAGAGGGATAGAACAAGAAGATATAGAAGATAATGACCCGGACGAGGTGGAATCAGACATAGATGCAAGAATTATTGCGGAGATGGAACAGCGTAGAATGCAGGATCATATCTCCTATTTCGGTTTCAGCGGCACACCGAAAAACAAGACTTTAGAACTGTTTGGACGAAAAAATAAAGATGGTGCATTTTCTCCATTCCACGTTTATCCGATGCACCAGAGCATCAGCGAAGGTTTTACGCTTGACGTGCTACAGAACTACACCACCTTTAAGCGGTATTTTCAACTGGTGAAAAGTGTTTCTGAAGATAAAGAATACGAAAAAGCGCGGACGTTACGGGCACTCACCAATTACGTTGACTTGCAACACATCTCCCATTTGGCGAGGGAGTGTCAAGCCATGAGGGCACTCACCAATTACGTTGACTTGCAACCCCACAGTATTGAAATGAAAACCAAAATTATGTTGGAACACTTCATTGAACACACGGCAAAAACGATACAAGGTAAGGGACGTGCAATGCTAATTACACCCTCCCGATTGCACTGCGTAAGATACAAGCAGGAGTTTGATAAACAGATGCGTGAAATGGCACTTCCTTACGGTTGTCTGGTGGCATTCAGTGACACAGTGACCGACAAAGATAACGGACAGGATTACACTGAAAACGGGATGAATGGATTGCCTCCGGGGGTTAAGACAGAGGATGCATTCAAGGATCCACAGTATCGGATTTTGATTGTCGCAAACAAATTTCAGACAGGATATGATGAACCACTATTACAGACGATGTATGTTGATAAGAAGTTAGAGGGGTTGCAATGTGTTCAGACACTAAGTCGACTGAACCGCGTCATGTCCGGCAAGACAGATGTGTTGGTGCTTGACTTTGTGAATGACCCAGAGCAGGTGCAAGAAGCATTTCAACAATACTATGGCACCACGACACTTGTTGAGGAGACCGACCCCAATAAGTTGTATGACTTACAAAGTCTATTAGAAGGTTTTGACCTTTACGACGAGGAGATCATTGAGGAATTCTGCGGTATCTTTTATAGTCCGAATAAACCTGACGAATTGCTGCAAGGAATCCTTGATGGTGTTGTTGAGAAATGGTCAGAACTTGAAACAGATGAAAGAGAGGAGTTTCGTTCTGCCTTACAGAGTTATATCCGCCTCTACGGATACATTTCACAGTTGATAACCTTTAACGAATTGGGGTGGGAAAAGTTGTATATCTTTGGTCGTCACCTCAACAAGAAACTACCGAAGCGGGAACACTCGGACTTACAAGGTCTCCTTGAGTCTGTTGACTTGGATTCGTTTCGTGTACAAAAAACTTTTGAAAATCTGGATCTTTCCCTTGATCCACGGAATAGTGAGTTAGAAGGAATAAGCAGCGGTGTAGGTGCAATCAGAGAGCCTGAGCAAGATTTCCTCTCCAATATCATTAACACGCTAAACGATGCCCATCAGACAGATTTTACAACAGAGGATAAGGTTGATATTGCGACTATTAACCAAAAAGTACACGATCACGGGGAACTACGACAGGTGATTGATGGTGATAATACGGAGACCAACAAAAGGTATAAGTTTGAACAGGTGGTTGATGAAATTTTATTAAGTTTCGTCAACAGCAAACTTGAACTCTATACGAAATTATCAAAACCTGAAATCAATAGGGATCTCAAACGTCAACTTTATCAAGTCTATCGTGAGCAGTCGTCCGCCGCTGCACAAAAGATCGATTAGAGAAAGTAGAGATAAGAAAATACAATGCAACAAGATTCAACAAAAATCCCATTCTGGCGAGATATCCGCTTTCTGAAAGTATTTTTCCAGATACTTTTCGTTATCGGCATAATTCTGTTAGCCGGTATCCTATACTCAAATATGATAAACGGACTCAGCAGGCAGGGAATAAAGCTGGATTGGACATTTCTAAACAGTGAAGCAGGATTTGGCATATCAGAGGGGATTAATTACGATCCTTCAGATTCATACCTCAAAGCATTTTGGGTCGGTGTTGTAAATACAATAAAGGTAAGTATCGCGGGGATATGCTGTGGGACTATTATAGGTTTCTTTTTTGGAATTGCTCGCTTATCCAGCAATTGGCTTATACAAAAAATAGCAGCTGTCTATGTTGAATGCTTTCGGAATATCCCGTTACTACTCCAGATTTTCTTCTGGGCAGCACTCATACGTTCGTTACCTAAGATTGAAAACAGTATTGTAATTTCCGATAATATAGTTTTTAACGTACAGGGCATATTTTTTCCCTCATTTGCCCCGGGCCCTGGATTTACCACTTGGTTGTGGTATCTGCTTGGGGGAGTTATCTTAGCGATAATCGTTGTTCTTGGTTTTGCAGTATTCCGACATTTCGGTGGGGATCATGAACTTCAACAAACAGACCGTCCTCCATTCACCTCCAATATAATCTTTGCCGCCAAGTGGGCTGCTGCTCCTACTTTTATAATAGTCGCTATTGCAGGATGGTTTCTAACATCAGAACCGACATTTGCAGTAACTCGACCTGTGCTACAACGTTTTGGCTATGTCGGTGGGATGAACTTATCACCAGAGTTCACTTCTGTATTGATTGGTCTTTCAGTTTATACAAGCGCATTTATCGCAGAAGTGGTGAGAAGCGGCATACAAGCTGTGGTAAAGGGACAACGGGAGGCTGCACGAGCAGTCGGTCTGAAAGAATCACAAGTATTAAGCTTAGTTGTCATACCACAAGCTATCCCTATTATTGTGCCCCCGCTCACCAGTCAATTTCTTAACCTTATTAAAAACTCCAGTCTTTCAGTAGCAATTGGTTACCCTGAACTCTTTCAAGTGGGGGAAACCATAATCAATCAGACAGGACAAACAATACCTATCTTCGGGATGATTATGATGAGTTATCTGATAATGAGTCTAACGACATCCGCTTTCATGAATTGGTATAACCGTAGAATAACCCGATATGGTCTATCAAGATAGATTTGAATAAAGGACAGAAAAGTGGATAATCTTGCAGTTACACAAGAAGTTAAACCACCAAACACCAAAAAAGGACCTGTGAAATGGTTAATAGATAACCTATTTAATACATGGTATAATACTATTTTAACCTGCTTTGCCCTTGTGTTTCTATTCTTTGTGTTTAAAGGTGTTTTTACTTGGGTGTTCACACAAGCAAATTGGCGAGTAATCCCTGCTAACATACAAATTTTGATGACCGGACCTTATCCGATAGAACAGATATGGCAGGTATGGATAGTTCTTTGTACTTTGAGTGTATTGTTAGGACTGAGCGCGGGGATATGGCACGGTTTAGTTTTCAAGTTGTCAATTGCTATTGCAAGTATTGGTCTGATTTTCCTCCTTATTCCTTTAGAGATTGTTAATTTTATTGCAAGTATTGGTCCGACTTTCCTCTTTACACCTTTAGAGTTGATTAATAAAAAGATTGAAACTGAACCCGGCACACTTGAACTTAACCTCAATTTCATCAGTCTCATTTTTTTCAAGCGGAGATGGTTATTAGGTTGCTTAGTCCTACTGGTTGTCACCTTCTTTCTTGGACGCGATAAACATGTGTTAAAGCGGTGGGTCATCGGTGGATGGTTTCTTTCCTTTCCGTGGACTATGATAATGCTACACGGATTTGGTGAAAACCCTGTTTCCACAACAGATTGGGGTGGACTGCTTCTAACACTTATCCTGGCAACTGTCGGGATTGTGGCTTGCTTTCCACTGGGCGTGCTTCTGGCCCTGGGAAGACGAAGTCAACTGCCAGCGATTAAGTGGGTTTCCACAACTTATATTGAAACGATTCGGGGTGTGCCGTTGATAACCATACTGTTTATGGGCAGTCTTATACTTCCTATATTTATGCCGGGGGATTTTCAACTGGATAAAGTTATACGCGCTATGATCGGTTTAACCCTTTTCTCTGCTGCTTATATGGCAGAAAACGTACGTGGCGGACTTCAAGCGGTTCCGCAGGGACAAGTGGAGGCTGCACAAGCAGTTGGACTTACTTATCCTAAAACGATGTTATTTATCGTTCTTCCACAGGCATTACGATCTGTAATTCCAGCGATCGTAGGACAGTTCATCGCACTATTTAAGGATACTTCATTGGTATCTATTGTTGGACTACTTGATCTATTCGGGATAGCCAGAAGCATTCTCGGGAATCCTAAATGGCAAGGTAATTTTGTTGAAATATATCTTTTTGTTGCGGCTATCTATTTTGTTTTTTGTTATGCAATGTCTTATTTCAGCCAAGAAATTGAAGCAGATTTAGGAGTCGGAAAGTATTAGGTATTTGTTATGATTGAAGGAGGAATTAGAAAATGTCTGAAAATGAAAATATCACAAACAACCCAATTATTGTATGTGAAGATGTACACAAATGGTTCGATGATTTCCATGTCCTCAAAGGAATTACCACCTCATTTAAAAAAGGTGAAAAGGCTGTGATTTGCGGGCCCTCAGGCTCCGGTAAATCCACATTTATCCGAACAATCAATCGTCTTGAGGAGCATCAGCGCGGCACAATCATTGTTGATGGTATTGAGTTAAGCAATGATCTCCGTAATATAAATCTTATCCGTCAGGAAGTGGGTATGGTATTCCAACAATTCAACTTGTTTCCACATCTTTCGAACATAAAGAATATAACGTTAGGACCTATGAGGGTGAGAAAACTTTCAAAACGTCGGGCTGAAGAAGAAGCATTAGCATTGCTTGAACGGATGGGGATTGAGGATCAGGCGTATAAGTACCCCGCAGAAATATCGGGCGGACAGCAGCAACGTGTTGCTATTGCAAGGGCATTGGCGATGGAACCCAAGATCATGCTGTTTGATGAACCGACAAGCGCACTTGATCCAGAGATGATCTCGGAAGTGTTAGACGTGATGCGTGAACTTGCTCATTCAGGGATGACAATGCTTGTTGTCACACATGAGATGGGATTTGCACGGGAAGTCGCAGATCGGGTTATGTTCTTTGATGAAGGTGTAGTTGTAGAGGAAGCCTCCCCCGCCGATTTCTTTGACAACCCACAACACGACCGCACAAAACTTTTCATTTCGCAAACGTTACAACATTAGGATTTTTGTTAGAATAAGGTCGTTATTACGAGGTGATTTCACCACGCAGCCTGCAATAGCATAATCGGAATCGTCTCTGTCATCGACGGTGTGTAAGATGAGAGCAATAACACATCACTCACCGGTGGACGTTGTAGAACATCTATCACAATATCTTGGAGATCGTCCGATAATTCCAATAAACCTGTGAGTGGAAAACTACGAGGTCCCATATCAGTTTTTTGGGCAAGTACAGAATATTCCAGAAAAGTCATCCCAACAGCTTTGCGATCCTGTTTATTTATTCTAAGCAAAATGTGAGGAGTTAATTCTATACCAGTTGCATTCTCGCCTGGGGCATAAGAGATATAAAGTGTATCACTTACTTCGTCGTAGTTGAAAATTGGTGGTGTCATATCAGTTTACCCTATCTGTTTTTGGAATGCTGTGACAATGTAGTTATTTGACAGTGGTTTACCGTCTGAATCTTCACGAAACCGGAACAGAACAATTGCAACTATATGAGTATTATCTTCAGGCAAATCATTAAAGGAATTTATATAACGGTATTTTTGTGGATTCAATGTATCTTGCGATCTTTTTCCGTAACGAATGGTCAACTTAAGGTGTTCTTCATAATTGATCATATCTGGATGGTTCATTGAGTTAGTAATATGCTGCCAACGTTCATGTGTGAGATAAATCTCATTTCTATATCGATCATACGTTGTCCAACGGATACCAATTGATTTCATTATTTCCTCTTGAGTTGCTTAAGAAGTTACGCACTTCAAATCACTATTTATTATAACATTAAAATAGAAAGAATGATAGGGAAAACGACAGATGCGATTAAAAGATAAAACAGCTATTGTCACAGGTGCAGGACGCGGTATCGGCAGAGCCATCGCAACTCGGTTTGCTGAGGAAGGTGCTAAAGTTGTCGTTGATGACGTAGACGATGCTATCGGTAAATCCACTGTCTCTGCTATCACCAAAGCAGGTGGCGAAGCAATGTTCGTTAACGCTGATGTTTCCAATGCTGCAGCTGCTGAAAAACTCATATCAAAAACTGTTGGTTTTTATGGAACAGTTGACATACTTGTAAATAACGCCATCTGTTCCACAGAGGACGTACTTAACAACAACTGGGAAGCGAACCTATCAGTCGCACTTCAAGGCACAAGTCATTGAGTCATGCTGTCATTCCAATGATGCAACAAGCCGGTGGCGGCAGTATTGTCAACATCGCATCGGTCAACGGTCTTATTGGATTGCAAGGAATTCATGCCTATTCTGCAGCGAAGGGTGGTGTAATTGCGTTGACGCGTTCTATGGCAGTCGCACACGGAAAAGATAATATCCGAATCAACTGTATCTGTCCCGGCACTGTGCAGACTGAAGTCTGGAAACCGATGATTGAACGTAATCCTGATATCCTTGACGAAATCACACCATGGTATCCGTTGGGACGTATCGGAAAACCTATTGACATTGCTAACGCCGCGCTGTTCCTTGCTTCCGATGAGGCAAGTTTTGCAACAGGTGCAGTATTTGTGATTGATGGTGGATTGACTGCGGGTAATCACCAGTTCCCGATTTGAGGATTGAACAGAGATATAGATGCGAATCCAAGTTCTTGCCGACGTTGGCAAAGGTATAACCCTACCCATCAACTATAATCACCTGCTTGTTGGTGTGATCTACCGCTTCCTTGCAGAGTCCAACCCAGAATATGCCGACTTTCTCCACGAAGAAGGCTACCACGTTGACGAAAAACGTTTCAAACTCTTTACCTTCTCACAACTGATGGCAGAACGCAGACACATCTCTGGCGACCAAATACATTTACGGTCTACTTTGACGTGGTTCGTATCCTCACCGGTAGAAACGTTCCTATCCCATTTTGCTGATACCCTCCTGACCGAAGGCAAACTATCACTTGACAGAAACCACCTCAATATCATAGATGTGAAGATACCACGTACCCCTCGTTTTCGCTCTGAGATGCAGTTCCGATGCTTGTCTCCGATTGTGATGTCGGCTGTGCGTGAACACGATGGTCAACGTCGCACTCACTACTGCCTACCTGATGATCCCGAACTCTCCGAACTTATCCGTCAAAACCTACTCCGCAAACATCAAGCGATACACGGACGCACGCCCCAAGACGATACCTTGTCCTTCCGTTTTGATGAACGTTATATCCAAAGAAAGCAGGGGCGCGTCACCCGCCTCGTTGATTTCAAGGGTATCAAGATACGCGGGATATTGTGTCCGTTTCGTGTCTCTGGCAGTGTGGCATTGATCCAAACGGGCTATGCATGCGGGTTTGGCGATAAGAACAGTGCTGGCTTTGGCATGGTTGAGGTTTAGGTCTGAGGCATTAATTGTTGAAATGTCCTCTTGTCGTAGGAGTTTGCAACCCCGATTTTACCTCCCTAAAGAAGAATCATAATGTTATACCATTTCTATAAATTATTGTCTCATTAGAACGGTTGTTATGGTAGTCATTCTTTAGGCACAAACTGGAAGTTTATGCTACAAAAAAGAGACATTATCAATTAGAAATGGTATTAGTGTGTGTGATTAAACGACAATTGAGTGCTTCCGGTTTTGTATCTTGTCTTCATCGTGAAATTTTTTAGTTGTTTTTTTGCGGTTTTTGTGATTTTTTCATAGGTATTCTCGATCGTGTCGTGGTATGGGTTTATGAAGGTTTTATGAATTTACGAAATTTTGAAAAAAACAACTAAATGCGTTTTTTGTCGTTTTTTTGTAGTGTATTTTTGTATCTGTTTTGGACTTGTCAGCTGCTTTTGTGTTCTTTAATTTTCTGTCTGTCATTTTGGTGCAACTTGTTTGTAATTTAGACTAAAAGTTTGGATTTCATTTGGGTGTATGGGTTATATTATACCTTATGGTGGTGTAGGTTTGTTATGTTTTCTGTTTTGAGAACAATATGTATCATGTATAATCTATTGGGATTCTATTGTTGAAATGTCTTCCAACAAAGATGCTTCGTGCCAATTGAATGTCTCTGAGGTTTAGGTATGGGTGTGTAAAGTTTTGGTAAATCCTGGTTCAGACAGAATCACGAAATTCGCGGATGGTGCGAATTTAGGTTCCGAATCACGGAATTCGCGGGGTACACTGAAGACACGGAGAAGATACCCACAATAAAACGTCTTGATTAGGGTAATTTTTATTCTAAGAAAAGATCCTGATGCAGCAGTCTTTTCCGCGTTTTCCGCGAATTCCGTACAAAAAGGGTGACAAAAACTTTACACCCTTTTTGTATATTTTACTTGACAGATATATCGAGAACCTTGTATAATGTTAATGCTTTTTTAGCAGTCTAAATATAGGTTGTAGATGAGAGAAAAACTTATGAATCAAGACACAGAAATGCTTGATGAATATGATTTCAGTAAAGGCATACGAGGTAAATACGCTGAAAAATACTACGCAGAAAGAAATATGGTTAGGCTTGATGCGGATGTTGCCAAGATGTTCCCTGATACGAAATCTGTCAACGATGCTTTGCGAACATTAGGTAAAATCATTGCAGACTATCAGAAAAAAGCATCATAGTTTTAAATGTCCGCGTTTCAGAAAGAAAAGCATACGTAGGTTGAGTTTGGAATAGAAACCTGTCTTGCTAAATTGCAAGTGGTGGAAGTGTTAGTTTTAATCGCACCAGTTTGGAATAGAAACAAGAGTATTTCTGGTTTTTCTTTAGCAGCTTGCAACGTTTTAATCGCACCAGTTTGGAATAGAAACTAGACAATAGGACCATCGTCAAGACCGGCTGCTACTGTTTTAATCGCACCAGTTTGGAATAGAAACGTCGAGTAATCACTCTCTTGATCGTCAGGAACATTCTGGTTTTAATCGCACCAGTTTGGAATAGAAACTATCCAGAAGATATTCCCAATAAATTGAGTGGGTCATGTTTTAATCGCACCAGTTTGGAATAGAAACCTTACACTTGGAGATGCAAATTATGAGCGAACGATTAACTGAGATAGAATATCTCTCTGAACAGATAAGAGCAGCACAAAGAAGATATGATGCAGCAGCTAAAGCACAACCAAACTATGACTTAACAGAAAAAAACAAAAAATATAGAAGATTAGTAAAAAAACATGCTAAAAAAGAATCAATAACGATTAGGGGGATGTATAGAAAAAAAGGCGGTGGATACACTACAGATATTAGACACTCATTAGCATATTTAGAAAAGAAAGAAATAGGATAATAGAAATAGGATAATATTATGTCAGAACCTGTACAACGACAGCACTACTCACTAAAGCAGCACCTATGTTATCCTAACTGTTGTTGGCAGCATCTATGAATTGCTGCTTCCAGACTTATAATCGCACCAATCTGGAATAGAAACGTTGGATAATCACTCATCTGATTCCAGAATTCGCTTCTTCTAATCGCACCAATCTGGAATAGAAACGACATTCTTGTAATTCTTCTTGAGCTAAATCTTCTCCTTCTAATCGCACCAATCTGGAATAGAAACTTTATCGCGTTGATTGATAAAATCGCGTGTCAATACCCTTCTAATCGCACCAATCTGGAATAGAAACTTTTTGTTAATAACCTTCCCGACAACTCGGCGAAATCTTCTAATCGCACCAATCTGGAATAGAAACCAACAGTCACATCATCGCTATTGGACAGCGTCGGGGCTTCTAATCGCACCAATCTGGAATAGAAACCGGGAAAGTGATTGAGTTCACTGGCGCCAATGTTTACCTTCTAATCGCACCAATCTGGAATAGAAACATCTTTACGCATGAGATACGAGACTTCACGGGCAATCTTCTAATCGCACCAATCTGGAATAGAAACATAGTACAGCCATAATAAAATAGTATACCGAGAATACTTCTAATCGCACCAATCTGGAATAGAAACTGGAGGTTATACCAAATGGCTAATTACAAAAGAAAGCTTCTAATCGCACCAATCTGGAATAGAAACATTGCTTTTTTGATGGTTGGGTGCGTGCTGATTATACTTCTAATCGCACCAATCTGGAATAGAAACGGATCTACTCTGCAAGGTGCAAGGGTTACTGTTCAGCTTCTAATCGCACCAATCTGGAATAGAAACTCACGCAACACACGAAAAGCCGTACCATCATGATAACTTCTAATCGCACCAATCTGGAATAGAAACTCAGTCAGAGTTGGGCGAAGGTTTCCCTACGGAGGTACTTCTAATCGCACCAATCTGGAATAGAAACAATCCAGAAATATGGATGCACCTGCCATTTCATTCCCTTCTAATCGCACCAATCTGGAATAGAAACCAGTGCCAGCATTGATTTTGAAATTCTGTGATTGTACTTCTAATCGCACCAATCTGGAA
>JAAXHO010000255.1 GCA_012270795.1 Candidatus Poribacteria bacterium | reverse complement strand
TGAATAGTAATTAGCACAAGTCGTTTTAATCACTAAAGCGTATCTCATAAATGCGATTATGTCCAGCGTCCCTGGATTGTGTGTCTGGTAAATCGGGGTTAGAAACCTCTCCTACCGTTTATGAGATAGGTTGAAAAGCGTATCTCATAAATGCGATTATGTCCAGCGTCCCTGGATTGTGTGTCTGGTAAATCGGGGTTAGAAACCCCTCCTACCATTTATGAGATAGGTTGAAATATGAGATAGCAACAAATCAACCTAAAGATGCAAATGCATTTTGTATTCATTTGGAGGGAACAATACACATGAATTTTTTACGGTTCCATCCCTCTTATTGGATAGGAACCTTTTTACTACTTCTATTGGCTATTTCAGTCCACGCAGAGGACCATAGAACCCTAAACCTTGAAGATAGCGTTGAAATAGCAAAACAGAACAATCTTGGACTACAGGCTGCAGAGCAGAAACTGAAAGCTGCCAAATCCCAAATTAGTTTTGCGCGAGCATCAATGCTACCCAGGCTTGATGCAAATGGCAACTATACATATTTCAGGAACATTCAAAAATCTGTCATACAAGCAGATGGTGGTTTCGGTTTCCCTATGCCCGATGATGAAATGGATGATATGCCTACACCCAGCATGGATAATGAGGCAGAACTGATTGAATTGGAGTTTGGCGCACATCATAATGTACAAGGAACTGTGCGTTTGGCACAGCCGATCTTTGCATGGGGTAGGTACTATTATGGCTATCAAGCAGCGAAACTGCAATACGAAGCGGCAGAAAAAGATTTAAACGCTTCATACAACAAACTAAGATTAGATGTTTATGAAGCATTTTACCGTGTGTTAATTGCACAAGAGTTCGTAAAAGTTGCTGAACAGAGTGTTGAACTTGTGAAAAAACAACTCAAAATTGCTGAGTCTTCTTTTAAAGCAGGTGTATCCACTAACTTTGATGTGTTGCGTGCGAAAGTACAACTTGCCAATGCAGAATCGCAAACAATTCGTGCTAAAAACAATTTTATTACTGCACAGAATGCCTACAAAACACTGCTAAACATTCCACTCACTGAACAGATTTCAGTCAAAGGCACTTTTGCAACTCCTCAAGTAGACTTAAAGTTGGATGCTCTCATTAAATTAGCACGTGAGAACCGGCCTGAAATCACAAGTTCACAACTCAACGAACAAGCAGGCCAAAAACGGTTGAAAGTCGCGAAGACTCGTAGCCTACCCGATTTATCTTTCTTCTCCAACTACCAGATTTCGCATAACGAAAGACTCACTGAAATGAACCGCATCTGGAGTTTGGGACTTCAAATAAACATACCTATCTTTGATGGTTTTGCAGCCCGCGCAGGTGTCCAACAGAGCGAGTCTGTTCTAAAGCAGCTTCAATTAGGCAGAGAGCAAACGATGACTACCGTTGAATTTGAGGTGCGAACCGCTTATCTTGTCCTACTTGAAGCGACTGCGCTCCTTGATGTTCAAAAAGAAACGGTAACACAAGCGGAGGAAAGTGTGAGAATTGCTAATTTGCAATTTGAAAACGGTATGATTACGACTGTTGAGTTTACGGATACGCAGCTTGCGTTGACACAAGCAAAAGTCAACCGATTACAAGCTCAACACGATTATGTCGTTGGTGTCGCAAAATTAGAAAAAGCCATTGGACAAAAAATAGAATAAAGTACTATATTCAATAAATAAGTTAAACATTAGTGAGAAATTGCTATACATTGAAGGGAGAATTAGACAATTGAAAAAAGTTTGGATTCCAATTATCATCATCTTGGTTATAGCAGTCATTGCGCTGTTCCGATTTATGAAACCGGAAAAACCGGAAATACCTCAGGTTGTTCAAGAGGATGTCCCTACACCTGTTGAAGTCTATAAAGCGAAACTCGGTGAAATTCGTTCTGAACTTCAACTATCGGGCACAATTGAAGCGAAATCACGTGTGAGTGTCATACCCAAAATCTCTGGCCGAATCATCACTATGACTGTTCGTGAAGGTGACCACGTCAAAAAAGGAGACAAACTTGCTGTAATTGAACATGAAGAGCTGGACCTGGCGGTTCAACAGGCACAGGCAACACTGGAAGCAGCTGAATCCTCCTACTCACAGGCAAAGCAACTTGCAAAAGTGCGGGTTCAGACACAGGTTGCACAAGCGAAAGCACAAGCAAATGCTGCTGAAGTCTCACTCCAACAGGTGAAAGAACTCGCTGAAATTCGCACTGTCACACAAATTGACCAAGCGGAAGCAGGCTTAAAATCTCTTGAAGCAAATCTTGAGAAGATCAAAACAGGTGCGCGCGAAGAAGACAAAGAACAAGCACAAGCAGGTGTCAAACAAGCAAAGGCGAACCTCCAAAATGCCAAAAGTAATCACTCGCGAATGGAACAACTTTTTGAGAATGGTGCGATCAGCAAACAATCTTTGGAAAACAGTCAGACACAGTTAGATATTGTTAATGCCCAGCATGAAATCGCCACAGAACAACTGCAACTCATAGAAAATGGTGCGCGAGAAGAAGATATCCAAGCGATGGAAGCACAGGTAGAACAAGCAAGAGCAGGTCTCAAACTCGCTCAAGTACAAGCATCTACAAAGACATGGGAAAAAGACATTGCACTTGCACAGTCTCAAGTTGACACCGCACACGCTGGGCTAACATCCGTAAGTGCGTTAGAACAGGCCAAAAGTTGGGAAGCGGCAATAACCGCGGCAAAAACCGCACAAACGCAAGCGAACATTGCACTAAAACTTGCAAAAAAACGACTCAGAGATGCAACAATAGAAGCACCTATTACGGGTGTTGTTTCACAACGTTTCTTGGACTTAGGCGGCATGGCTGTTCCCACAGTACCATTGTTTGAGATTGTGGATATTAACACCGTCAAAGCAACAACAGATGTAATTGAACTTCAATTAGCACAATTAGCACTCAATCAACAAGCGAGTATCATGATTGAAGGTGTCAATACTCAGCTAACTGGTGTTATTAATTATATTAGTCCTACATTAAAGCCGATACAACGGACAGCCACCGTGGAATTTCATATTGACAACCCCGAAGGCACACTCAAGCCAGGCATGTTTGCAAAAGTAACCGTCCCAATTGAAGTCCGTGCAGATACTATCTTAGTACCTCGCAACTCTCTTATAGAAGATGCAGTGACAAAAACGCAGAATGTTTTTGTTGTTGTAGCAGGAAAGAGCAAAAAACGACCTGTTGAAATTGGACTTGCTCGTGGGGGCAAAGTAGAAGTCGTTGAAGGACTAAACGAAGGTGATGCTGTTATCATTGCTGGACAACATTCTCTCAAAGTTGATGATAGTGTTACTGTTGTCAACCCTTGAGAAACTATGATTTTATGATGAAAGTTGAACAAGTTCACGGGCCCAAAGACAAGACACTCCAGGTATATGAACTTGAATCACTTCTTCAATGTGATTCTCCTGATGTGTTCTTCCAGCACGGATTTAGCAGAGACGGGAGGATTATAGTCACTTGTGCCCCTTCACGTCTTGACATTATGGGTGGAATTGCGGATTATAGCGGATCAATTGTCTTTGAAAAGACACTCAACCGAGCTGCTGTTGCTGCTATCCAGGCACGTCATGATAGAAACTTGAATGCACTCACTTTACAAGAAGATAACATATTAAAACGCAATTACCAAATGTCGCTTGATGATTTTTACACAGACGGCGCGCTCAAGTCATACGAACAGGTGAGGAAATTATTCAATCGGGAAGCACGAACAGACTGGACTGGGTATGTTCTCGGTTGTTTTTTTGCACTGCTAAAAGAGAAAAAGATTGATACATTCCCACATGGTGCGGTGCTTGTTATAAAAAGTGATATACCGATGGGTGCTGGTATCGCCTCTTCTGCAGCGATAGAAGTCGCTACATTGACTGCCATCAATTATAAGTATCAACTCAAGTTAGATGCAATGGAAATATCTCGGTTAGCACAGATTGTTGAAAACCGAATCGTTGGTGCGCCATGCGGGATAATGGATCAGATTACTGTTGCTGCAGGCAAAAGAAACAAGATCCTCTCAATCCTTTGCCAACCCGACCAAATTCTTGAGCATGTGCAATGTCCCCCCAATACCAGTATTATAGGTATATCCACAAAAGTTCCGCGTAGCACAAAAAGCACTGCTTATATTGATACACGCACTGCAGCATTCATGGGTTTATCCATATTGAAAAAGGAACTCGGATGGGAGAAATTGGAAGACAACTATTTGTGTAAAATTTCTGTTGATGAATTTCGTGAATATTGTGAACCTATCCTACCGAAAAAGATCAAAGGTTCAGAGTTCCTTGACAAATATGGTGAGACTGTTGATACTGTAACTCACGTTGACCCAGAAAAGACATATCTTGTCAAAGATCGTGTACAGCATCCGATATATGAAAACGAACGTGTGAAATTGTTTATTAATTGTATCAAAAATGCTGAACAGTTCCCTGATAGAACCACAGAATTCTTGAAAGTGGCAGGGGCATTAATGTATGAGTCTAACGCGAGTTATCGGGATTTAGCTGGGTTGGGTTCCCCTGAGATAGATGGATTAGTGAATATCGCACAAAAAATTGGAGAGCAAGGGGGAATCTACGGCGCGAAAATAACAGGTGGTGGGGAAGGCGGTACCGTCGCACTGCTATGCTATGGAGATTATTCCACCGCATTGACACAACTACTCCATGCATATAGATTAGCATGGGGAATTCGGACAGAAACTTTAAGCGGTTCTTCCCCTGGTGCTTTTGAATTTGGACATATTGTATGGGAATTAGAAGAGGCTGAACCACTAACCTACTTTTAATAACCTGAAGATAATCTGGTTCTGTTTCATCACAATTTATTGAATTTCTTTTATGGATACAATCTGTGGAAAACTTGAATGAACACAACAGTAAGCATAGTATAGGCGTTACATGGCGTGCCATCCTCATCGCTGTCTTGTTAATCCCTCCGAATGTATATTGGGTGGTAGTGGTAGAGTGCGTTTGGCATTCTGGACATCCAACCACTATCTCCCTGTTTTGGAATGTCGTTCTCAACATATTTTTCCTGATTCTCCTCAATTTGTTCCTAAAACGTGTCGCACCTAGAGCCGCGCTGACACAAGGTGAATTGATTACCATCTATGCAATGCTATCTATTGCATCGGGGCTTGCAGGACACGATACGTTAGCATTAACGATCCCCGCACTACCGCATGCGTTTTGGTTTGCCACCTTAGAGAACGATTGGGCAGGGACTTTCCACAGTTATATCCCGCAACACCTTGTGGTTACTGACAAGGAAATACTACGCGGGTTCTACGAAGGCGATACCCCATTTTACAATGCGCAGATTGGTGGGGCGTGGATTATGCCGACACTGTGGTGGACATCCCTTATCTTAGCACTTGGCGCAATCATGATTTGCCTCAATGTGCTTATCCGTAAACAGTGGACAGAACATGAAAGGCTTGCATATCCTATCATCCAACTTCCGATGGCAATTACAGAAGGAGGTGGTAGAGCGCAACTTTTCAGAAACCGTATCCTTTGGTACGGTTTCATCATTGCTGCAGCATTGAACGTTTTGCACGGACTTGCACACTTTTTCCCAATTTTACCCGATTTCAGCGTGCGGCATAACGCACGGAACTGGGGTACTTTCTTCACCGAAAAACCTTGGAACGCTGTAGGTAATATCCCAGTGCCTTTATATCCATTTGTGATCGGATTAGGTTTTCTTTTACCGCTCGACTTAGCATTCTCTTTGTGGTTCTTCTATCTTTTTGAGAAAATTCAACGTGTTGCTGGTAGTGCGCTCGGTCTTCCTGCCCCTTTCCCGTACAGCAGTGAACAATCAATTGGGGGGTGGATGGCAATTTTTGTCATAGCACTGCTTGTTACACGCAAACACTTAGTTAGAGTAGCACGAACTATATTTGGGATGTCCAACAGTATTGACGATTCAAAAGAACCGATACGGTACCGTACAGCATTTGTTATCATTATATTTGCAAGTCTATACATTATCTGGTTCTGTTTAAAGGCTGGGATGACGCTGCCGATAATACTTCCGTTCTTTGCATTTTTCTTTGCAATTTCAATTGGCATTACTCGTGTTCGTGCTGAACTCGGTCCGCCCGCACATGAGATGGCAGGGATGTGCAATGGACAACAATTTTTGATCAATATTCTTGGCACACGCCGCATCGGCCCCAATAATTTGACTGTATTTCCATATTTCTGGTTCTTCAGTGGACGCGGCTATAGGGAACACATTATGCCACACCAGTTGGAAGCGTTCAAAATGGCAGAACGCGCAAATATGAACACAAAAAGGTTAGTGTTAGCCATGTTAATTGCCGTTGTTCTCGGTTCTATTGCGTCATTTTGGGCAACACTCTCCGAACTCTATCGCCTTGGCGGAGCAATTACAGGTGCAGGTGGTGGCATCGGTCCTTCAGTCGGGCATATCGGGCAATTCAATTGGCTTGCGGGCCTATTTGCATACCCGCGTGATCCTAATGTACCCGCTATGGGATTCATGGCAGGCGGTATGGGATTCACATTCCTACTTATGATCATGCGGATGCGATTTATCTGGTGGCCTCTACATCCGGCTGGTTACCCTATCTCAATGACTTTCGGTGTCGGTTATTTTTGGAGTTGCCTCGTTATCAGTACATTTCTAAAATGGATGGCACTGCGATTTGGTGGTCCATCTACATATAGAAAAATGGTTTTCTTCTTCTTTGGAGTTATCCTCGGTGAATACTGCGTAGGTGCGTTCTGGAGTGTTTTAAGCGTTATTATCCGTGAACCTATCTATGATTTTGCACCAGGATAGAAAATATTATGAAATACACAAGAATCCTTTTTGCATTTCTCCTACTCGGTTTTAGTTATATCTTATTCTCAACTGCCTACGCTGCTGATGAAGGTTCACATGCAGCAGATTTCCTCAGCCACGGTGTCGGTGCACGCGCACTCGGTATGGGCAGTGCCTTTGTCGCAATTGCTGATGACGCAACCGCTACCTATTGGAACCCTGCTGGACTCACAAAAGTCCAAAAACATAGTTTTTCGGCTATGTACTCCGATACCTTTAGCACTGGGGATGGAAGTTTTTTTAGTAGAGGTTTAGTGAACTACAATTTTGTTAACTATGTGCATCAGATTGAAGGCATTGGTAGTCTCGGACTGAGTTGGATTCGCCTCGGAATTGATGACATCCCTCGCACAACCTTCATTGATGTGGATAATAATGGCTTTCTCGGCGACTTTCAGGATATAAACGGAAACGGCATTAAAGATGCAGGCGAACCCTATATCGACAGACCTACAGTCGCAGAATATTTTAGCAATAACGACAATGCCTTGCTCATCTCTTATGCCCGACAGGTCCACACAATGGTCGCTGTTGGGGGCAACCTAAAACTCCTCAGTCAATCCATTTTTGAAAATAGTGGTAGAGGATTTGGTATTGACATCGGTTTGATTCTCTATCCATACAAAGGTTTGCGCCTCGGAACAATATTGCTTGATGCGACTGGGACACAAATACGATGGGATACCGAAGATAATCCTGTTTTCACACGCGAAAGAAGGTTGCGATTCGGCGGAGGGTATCAGTTCACCTTTCCAAATTTTGGTAAAGGCAGCATCAGTATAGATTTTGAAACGAACCAAGCAGATTTAGAAGAGGGCACAGAATCTGGTGGAGGACTTGTGATGCGAACTGGTGCAGAATACTGGCTCTTTAATACATTGGCATTACGTTGTGGATGGAACGGAGACGGAGTGTCTGCTGGAACTGGTTTTCAAGTCCGAGTTAGCACGATGACGTTTTTTGTTGATTATGCCTTCAATACACATACGCTTGGCGGTTCACAACGTATCTCTGTTTCGGGGCAATTTTAGCCATGCAACGCATTTTGCAATATTTTTACATCGTTTTTTGAAATGGAAGGATGGAGGCAGCGTAACAAAGTTCAAAGGGGCTCTATCTCCCTTCGCTTGTGGAGGGACAAGGAGAGTACGATTGAGGACGTTTCTAAAAAAATGAAGCATAATTTTTTAGAAATGGTATAATATATATGATATATGGTGAAATATGGAAATAATTATACACCTCTTCTGTAGGAGCGACCTTCAAATCAACGGCATGAATCATGGCGAATCATGTAGAATACCACACGTGTATTCTACCAAGCGCATTCGCCCAATGACATTCCCCGGGTCGCGACCGGGAGGTCGCTCCTACCAGATCCCCGCAGCTAATGAAAAATTATACTTTAGAAATGGTATAAAATAGGTTTGTTAAGAATGTCTCAATAATTTCAAAGTTACTATAAATAAGGAGTACCTAACAATTATGAGATCGCGAAGTCTATATATTTTTTTAGTTGTCTTGTTAAGTCTTTGTATTTCTAATATTGTTCAAGCACAACAGCAAGAGACACCTATAGTTCGCCTTATCTACTTCCTTCCCAACGACCGAGAACCACAACTAGACATAGACGCGAAATTAGATACGTTAATAAAAGATGTACAGCAGTTTTACGCAGATATGATGGAATTTCACGGTTTTGAGAGAAAAACCTTTCAGTGTGAAACGGATGCTTCTGGCAATGCGGTAGTGCATCACGTTACTGGACAGTTCACGGATAAATATTATAGTAGTTTATCATCAACATGGGACATCTGGCGCGAAATTGAGCCGCGCTTTGATCTATCAAGAAATATCTATCTCACTGTAATAGATATGAGTAACGAATACCTTGATGGTACAAGTGGAAGATATGGACAAGCAGATGTTCTTCACAAACGAGCGTTGGTCCCTTTTGGAAAACATCTTGAAGAGAATTTCGGCATTGCTGTGACTGCTCATGAACTCGGGCATGCTTTTGGATTGATGCACGATTACCGCAAGAATTTAGAACTTGGGATAGACATATACACTACTGATCCAATGATAAGTTCTTTCTGTACTGCTGAATGGTTGGATGGCCACCGTGCCTTTAACCCATCTTTGCTTGCATCTAATGAACCTACCAGTATTAAGGCACTTCCCCCGAGTGATTCTTCTGACAATGCTATCCACCTCCGCTTTGAAATATCCGATCCTGATGGACTACATCAAGTGCAATTACTGGTGCTAAGTGGAAATTTTGGGTTAATTGACTGTAAAGGATTAAATGGAGACTCACATCGCACTGTTCAATTTATCACAACTGCATTGACACCTGAACATAAGTTCGTAGCCCTTAATATTATTGATGGGTATGGAAATATTTTAAGATCAACTAATTATCCGATTGATGTCACCGTCTTACAGTCGCCTGATAAAGTTTTTTCTATACCGGACCCAAATTTAGATGCGGCAGTAAGAAGAAAAATAGGTCTCTCTCCCAACGAGCCGCTCACAAGACGTAACACGCTACATTTGAAATCTCTTGTTATTGACACTGAGGTAATAGACTTCACAGGACTTGAGCAGGCTTCCAATCTTACGAGGTTGAGCTTTCATGGTGATGGAATAATTTCAGATTTATCAAAGCTTTCAAGACTTACACAACTGACATTTTTACAGATCTCAGGAAACAATAACATCTCGGATGTATCTCCACTCACAGAACTTACAAAACTAACGCGATTGTATCTGAGCAACAATAACATCTCGGATGTATCTCCACTCGCAGGATTAATCAACTTGGAATATCTTAAACTTGAAAGTAATTTGATCTCTGATACATCGTCTTTAGATGGATTAGTCGAGCATACAATCATCTCTTGGGGTGGGAATCCTGGATTCCCGAGAGGAGGTCCAAAAATAACAGGACCCTGGCTGTGGGTGATAGTTCCAGCACGATCTCTTCATGATGACATAGATCATCTTGCAATAACGAGCGAGGGTGAAACAACAGAATTGAAAATAGCTACCAACGGTGCAAAGGAGGGAATGGCTATTGGAAACAGTCGATGGACATCCCACAAAATCTCTGATCGTAGTAATAACATAAATGAAATGAGAGAAAGCTTTGGGTGGGAACAAGGTATCGTCTACGGTTCGATTGTCTTAGAGACTTCTGAGCAACAGCAAACAATAATGTTCGTAGGTAGTGATGATGCTGTCAAGGTCTGGCTCAACAGACAGTTGATTCATCAAGCACTCGTTACACGCTCTGCCTATGATTACCAGAGTTTTTTTGATGTCACACTGAAAAAGGGTGAAAACGTTTTGTTAGTAGCGGTTGACAATCGCTTAGGTGGAACTTTTACAGGTTTTTTTGGGTTTGCACCTGACGCGGAATATACAACAGCATTGCCCCCTTTTCCTGTGCCGGTTACGCTCTCCAGTTTCCGCGCAGAACACACCGATGTAGGTGTTGTGCTAAAATGGACAACTGAATCGGAGATAGACAACGCAGGTTTTTATATCTACCGAAGCGAAACAAGGGGCGGTGAATTCAAGGTCGTCAACCCAAATATGATACAAGGTGCTGGCACAACAGGGGAACGCAACGAGTATACATGGATAGACACCACCACCAAATCGAACACTGTCTACTATTATCGGATAGAGGATGTGTCGCATGCAGGTGTGCGGGAGCAGTTAGCAACTGTTCGCTTGAGAGGTCTTGTGGTCCGCCAGTGGTAAACTGACGACAAGATGGGGAGATTTGAAAGCAGAGAACTAATTTTTATAGCAGGTAGTGTATTTCTATACGCTTATTGCAGTCGATTTTTCTGCTACGCGGAAAATGTTAATACGGAAATAAGCTCTACCTTCACTGTGTAGGCAGGTCCCTGATGACGAATGAACGCGTTAATTCGGTGCCTGTCCATTAGTCATAAATCATAAATGATAACAAAATCTATAATTGTTTATATACTTGTGTGGTTAGAAATCACATTTATTAAAAAAAGGAGAATTTTATTGTGAAAAAAACACAGTTTTTCATATTTTTGACACTATTTATCGGTTCAATCCTCTATCAACCTAACATTTTCGCCCAAGATTCACCACAATGGCATCTGCCTGAAGGGGCAACGAAACGTCTGGGAAAAGGGTGGCTATATGAAATGCAATACTCACCAGATGGCACACGGTTTGCTGCTTGCGGTACGCTTGGTGTTTGGATTTATGACACAGCAACCGATGAAGAAATTAGGTTATTGAATGGATTTGGATGGGCGTTTCAGCACTTGCCTATTCCCCCGATGGTAAAATACTCGCCAGCGGAAGTGCAAGCGGAACTATTCGTTTATGGGATACTGAAACATGGGAAATCCTCCAAACCCTCGACTACCATTGGCGGAGTGTCCGTAGCCTTGCTTTCAGTCCTGATGGGTCTATGCTTGCAAGTGCCAGTAGAGATAGGACCGTCCGTTTGTGGAATCCTCAAACTGGAGAACTTCTGCGGACACTGCGTGGACATACGGATGGTCTCAACGCCGTTGCCTTCAGTGCTGATGGTGGCACCGTCATCAGTGGTGGTAGAGATGATACTATCAGAATATGGGATGCTGCCACAGGATATCCACTGCAAACGTTGGAAGAACATCGAGATAATGTTGCCAGTGTTGTGGTAAGTCCCGATGGGAAAACGCTTGCCAGCGGAGATTTGAACGCGATTATCCATCTATGGGATACCACTACCTGGACAATTAAGGGGACGCTTCTTGGACATACGTCTTATATCTATGACCTGAAATTCAGTCCGGACGGCAGTATTTTAGCGAGTGCAAGTGAGGATGACACCGTCAAGGTGTGGGATGCATCCACAGGCGATTATATATACACGATCACCGATCATACCGCTGATGTCTTTGGACTCACTTTTACACCAGACAGTTCGGTGCTCACCAGTGGCGGATGGGATGCTTCTATCCGTTCATGGGACGTTGTCACAGGCAAACATCTAAAAACTATCACGGGCCATACAGATGCTGTTGCGAGTGTCACCTATAGTATTGATGGCAGGATCCTTGCTACCCGGAGTTGGGACAAAACTATCCGCCTCTGGGATGCTGATACAGGACAACTTCAGCATGTCCTCATCGGACACCAAGATGATGTTGACATTGTCGTGTTCAGTCCAGATGGTAAAACCCTTGCAAGTGGCAGCCAAGATAATACCGTCCGTTTATGGAATGCCATCACAGGCGAACACATAAAGACGCTCAGAGGACATTGGTCCTATCTGATTAGTCTTGCGTTCAGTCCAGACGGGAGCATACTTGCGAGCGGTAGTGAGGACGATAGTATCCGTTTATGGCATGTTGCTACAGGTCGATATCTCGGAGGATTGTGGGAGCATGAGGCAGGTGTTGAAACGCTTGCGTTTAGTCCAGACGGGACTATGCTTGCAAGTGGCAGCCGTGACGATAGGGTTATCTTGTGGGATCTCAGAACAGGTGATGCTATACATACTATCAGCGAACATGAGGACGATGTTTGGACAGTTGCATTCAGTCCAGATGGAACGAAACTTGCCAGTGGCGGTGGAGACACAATATCTCTATGGGATGTCGCTACGGCAGAACTTCTCCAGACATTCCGGAGGCCGATTGATCGCGAAATACCGGTAGACGCACCAGAAGAATTGACAGAAGATGTCCCTACGGACCTACCTGCAAATGCTACCAGTATTGTTTTTAGTCCTGATGGTAAAGTGCTTGTCAGTGGAAGTTATGACGCAACGATACGTTTGTGGGACACAGCCACGGGCGAACAGCTGAAAACCCTTGAAGGTCATACATATTTCATCACGAGTGTCGCTGTTAGTCCGGATGGCACCACGATTGCAAGCGGAAGTGTTGACGGCACTGTCATTCTGTGGGCATTCCCACTCCCGATGAGCGTAGAACAGGTCCTTACAGTTTTGGCTGATGTGAACAATGACGGCGTTCTAAACATACTGGATGTTGTATTCATTGCAGCGAACTTTGGTGCTACCGGTGACAATCCAGCGGATCTAAATGGAGACGGTGAAGTAAACCTTTTAGACCTCTATTTGATTGGAAACATATTAGACAATATAGAATCTGCACCTTCTGGACAGCCGCTTTCAAAAGAAGAACTGACCGCAGCGCAGGTACAGGAGTGGTTAACGCTTGCTAAGCAAGAACCGTCACAAAAGCCGGATCCACTTTCATATCAACGGGGAATTCAAGTGCTGGAACAAATTTTACAAAACTTGACTCCCAAAGAAACAGTACTCCTTGCGAATTATCCAAACCCGTTCAACCCTGAGACGTGGATACCTTATCAACTGGCAGCCGCTGCCGAGGTTAGCATCTCTATTTATGCTGCAGATGGAAAATTAGTTCGGATACTTGACTTAGGGAATCTGTCCGCTGGCACATATCAAAGTCGTTCCCGTGCTGCGTATTGGGATGGTAAAAACGAATTCGGTGAGAAGGTTGCAAGTGGTGTGTATTTCTATACGCTTACCGCAGGCGATTTTTCTGCTACGCGCAAGATGTTAATACGGAAATAAGCTGTTGAAAAACTCTTGATGTGGTTTCTGCCTTAACCGAAATTTGGTCGAACATTAAAAACGAGGTTCCGTACTTTTATAAAAACCTATTTTCTTCTAATTCTGTTTCTGTTGACAGTTCCGACATTACCCCTTTTTGCCCAAACAGGTACAATCGAAGGTACTGTCATAAATCAAAGCACAGGAAGACCTCTTTCGGGGGCAGAAGTCCACATCCTTGAAACCGATGAACGTCAAAGGAGTGGTGCAGACGGCAAGGTCTGGTTCACAGGTGTTTCACCCGGCACATACACGCTTACAATCACACATCCTTCATTTGCTACACCGACAAGGACGACTGTTGAGGTAACCGCAGGTCATACGACACAAGCCACAATGTCACTCGGTGAGGTGTTTGAGTTAGAAACTGTGGTTGTTGAAGGTGAGCGTTTTCCTCCCACAGTGAGTCGAAAAGAGATACGTGGGAGTGAACTCTTACGCATCGCTGGCGTAGGAACTGATGCGTTAAAAGGATTAACAACGCTTCCCAGCATCGGCATCCCAAACGATTTCTTCGGTGTGCTATATATCCGTGGGAGCGAACCCGGGTCAAACTTATACTATCTTGACAGAACACCACTTGGTTACCCATTTCATTGGGGTGGATTACTCTCAACTATCAGTTCAGAAACTATTGATACCATAGATATCTATGCAGGTGGATATGGTGCCCAATTCGGATTAGATTCACAGTCAGTGCTTGACATTCACGCACGCGATGAAATTGATACTTGGGTAAATGGTAAATTTAACCTCAATATATGGTACTCTGAAGGTCTGCTTGAAGGAAGAATTGGTGAGAAAGGTTATATTTCTGCCTCTGGACGTAGAAGTTATCTTGACCTTCTCATTGGACCAATTGCAGAAAGAGAGTCCGGAACAGAACAACAGTTTCCATATTTTTCTGACTATCAGCTCAAATTGTATTATCCAATTACAGAAAACCACCACTTGACTGTCAATGCGTTTGCAGCGACCGATCACTTTCATTTTCAGTCACAGGAATCAACAGAAAGTAGGGATGTGACATTGGGTGAAAGAGAAGCGGATGCATTTACCTCAAGTATTTTCTTCAAGAACGGTTTCAATGGACAAGGTGTCCACCTCCAATCAAACTTCACAGAAAACCTACATTCCCATTTATCATTAACTCGCTCTCTCAATTACCTTGATATTGAATTAGATGCTATAATCTCACAAACAAACATTGTAGAGGGGGACGTTGTTTTTAATACCACAGAAACCGCAGAATACCTATTAAAGGTAGATGTTCCTGTCTATTCACTTCGTGAAGACCTATCTTACGACTTGTGCTAATTACTATTCATAATATACAACATGTTGTATTGTTTATTTATGCATAAACAACATCTTTTAATGCCATCAACTTACGACCTAAACATTTATTT
>JAAXHO010000165.1 GCA_012270795.1 Candidatus Poribacteria bacterium | reverse complement strand
TCCATCTGCGTTCATCTGCGTCATCTGCGGATACGCTTCTAACGGTCTTGACGGCCTGGGAATCGCGCATTCATCAGGCGTTTTGCCAAGCCACGTCTGCACCCCGAGTTGCCGCATCGGACCATACTCGGGATCATCAACCACAACCGTCAAAGCCGCTTCTTCAGTCTCGGATTTGTGCAACCACGCCTGTGCTGTGCGCTGAATCGTACACGGCACCCCAGCAGCCGTCAAAACATCGACCCAGTGTTGTGCGGGTTCACTCGCCAGCACACTTTCAATTTTTTCGCGCGCTTTGAGATTCCATTCACTGGACAAATGGGATGAATCGGGAATATTATTCGTCAGATGCAGATTCTCATAAACCGGCACATCGACCATCCCCTCCGCGATCAAATCATCATACACCTCCAGCGCTTTAACCAGTGACCGACTATTTCGGGAATACCCAGCCGCAATAATATAAAGCCATTGCCCATCTCCCGCGCGAAACGTACCACTAAAAGGCGACCCCGCGCTAATGGGTTGTTTCTGACGAACAGCATTAGACGATGTGCCATATCGCGCGGGCTTATCCGCCACATCCAGCATAATAACCGCCATAGCGGACATCGCCGCGCCAACCAGAGAAACCTCAATCACATCGCCACATCCGCTCTCTTCACGCGCATACAGCGCAAGCGTAACAGCGATAGCACCGTGAATCGCTCCATAAGTCGAACCCAATGGCATCGGCGTATAAACAGGCGGCAGATCAGGTCTTCTACTTTGAAGATCTGTATATTGACCTATAGCCGCACTGATAATACCTTCAAATGCGCGAATCGACCCTCTTTCATCCGTCGAAGCAAACCCCGGCAAAGAGAGATAAACCAATCCCGGATTCAGCGCAGTCATCTCTTCCGCCCCCAACCCCAATCGCTGCATAACACCCGGACGAAAATTTTCAATAACCACATCTGCAGAACGTATTAACTTCACCGCTGTCGCAAGATCATCTGCATCTTTCAGATCGAGAGTAATGCGCTGTTTGCCCCGATTAAAAACGCCATTTGCCGGCGTATCGTAATCCGACCTACCCGGCCGATCCACCTTAATCACCTCAGCACCCTGATCGGCGAGCAACATCCCCGTCAAAGGCCCGGCAATATAATGACCGAAATCGACAACGCGGATCCCGGTCAACGGCGCTTGTTTATCGCGTTCTGGATTCATCAACTATCTCCTCACATCAAGTTCTCTGATGACTCATTAACTGACGTTACTCATAGATGCGCCTGTCATTCCCATTTCATAAGCATGACAAGATATAGAGTTGCTGCGTAAGGTCAAATATATTTAAATACCGACCTGTCTGTCAGATGCACAGGCTGATGGTAAAACCGTATTGATCGATGTGCATACCAGCATGGAGAGTAAACAATCGCGGTTTTAATCCTTGTCAAAAATACCAAAAGTATAAACCAAAAAACCACGCCTAAAGGACGTGGTTTTTTGCTTATGGACTTGACCCATTTTAGTCGATAACAGAATTTGAATCCACCGCCTAAATGAACAGTTTCTGAGTAGAACCTACAAGCATATCCATTAAAGTGGATAGCTCTAATCAGGATTTCAAAAATATCGTTTTCTCAATCCATTGTATTTGCTTTGCAAAAGCATCAAGTGAAAAATAGTTTGAACTATTTTCCTCATCCTCCCGCCTATCTGTTGACAAAAGCGAGTAATCGCAATTCGGGATCAATTTATATGTTATATTTTTCTTCTCTTTAAAAGCTTCATCGAAGCTTTTTATAGAATTTTTATATACTCTATTATCATCGCATTGAGGGAATATACTCAGAACTGGTTTTGTAATTTTTTTGAAAAATGGCATAGGATCAAAATGCATATTTAGACGAAAAAAATCCCACCGTTTATCGTATTTAGAATAAACCTTGTCAGCATAGGGAAACCAGGTGCGATCTCGAAATTTGAAGAATAAAGAATCCAGATGGTTCCACTTATAATCAGATCCCAAAATTTCAAATACTTGCTCTTCATATTCGACAGCCTCACTAATCTCGTATTCATTAAAATTTAATCTGATCAAATTTATTTTTTTATCCAAAATTCTTTTTTGAACAGGAGAAAGAGGGAAAAATGATAAAAATACAAACCAACTTATTTGATCTATATTATTCTGAGAAATGATCGAAGAAATGTATCCACCTTCGCCTTGAGCCCATAACCCGATTTGATCACGCTTGACATCCTCTCTATTCTGGATATATCTAATTGCACCTAAAGCATCATCTGCTAAATCTGAGAAGGTTGAGTTTTGCCAATTTCCCTGTGAATTCCCGGTTCCTCTCTTATCATAAGTTAAGACCCCAATTCCATGCCGCGCGAAAAACATCGGATGAGGCCAAAAATCTCCATTCCTTTTAGAGCCTTGATCATGAATCATCACAACAGCGGGCCAACAAACGCTTTGGGCAGGTTTGTAGAGCGTTCCCGCAAGCTTAAACTTATCATTGGTAAATGATATCTTTTCAGTGGTAACACTTTGGTACTTTTGAGCAACACATGTTGATTCTTTGGTTATAAAGCGAAGCCTTCGTTGGTCATTAAATTCATCTTTAAGAAATTGCATTTGAGTTTGAGAGGGTTTTTCAAAATTATCCGTTAATGGCCATTTTTTATCAAAATTACAAGGAGAGGTAGGAAATGCAACACCATATTTTCCAGACTCAAAATCGATATACTTGATTGAGTGTTTGTTCCATTCACAATCAATAAAATTTCCATTACTTTTTTTGTATGAACCCACACAATTTTTAAGTTCTTCAAAACCAATTTCAAAATATGACTCTATGTGTAAAAATCCTATATATTCCTCATACTGTATAGTTCCATAGCATTTACTACCTTGAATTATCTTTCCGCTGAAAGCCATCCGTCTTCCCAAATAATGAAACCAAAATGCAATAAATTCGCGACTATTATTAATTTTATGAATTTTACAAGTCACACTCTCTTGAACAAAAGTAATTTCCCCTTCCATAATATTTTCTTGCTCTCGAAATTCGACCAAAATAGGTATTAACATTTCATCTATTCTAATTCCGCCAACCCAATTTCCAGTGATCATAACATCCTCAAATTTATTTAAACATCAAGGATGAGCTACCAAACTGTTTTCTATAAAGTTTAATATCATCACCATAGAAAAAAGTAACCGTATCTATTGATTCTTTATTGTAAAGAGAACTGGGCCTGGGACACATTCCTTTTCTCTTCAAAACAAATATATCTAAAGGGCTTGTCTCTGAAAAATCATCATCCATTAAATTTAGTTTTTCGATACCATGGTTAGTAAATGGTCTTGCATCAATAATGTCTAAATTGATTTTATTCTTTAACGTTTGACTTGCATGAGCAAAATTTTCGACATTAAAATAGTCATCATAATCTTTATAGACGAGAAAATCAACTTGGGGTCGCCAATGTATTTCTCCATATCGAATATGATTCATTTTTAAAACTTGAATAAAATTTGAAAAAGTGAAATCTTCCAATTTAACTTTTCTATCGCTAAGTTCATATAAACGCCAAGCTACAGGATCTCTCGACACTATTTTGTCTAAAAACACACTGGCCAACCTTGCATATGGACAACGTAAAATTGTGAATGTATAATTAGCTGTCAATAGTGATGATAAATCAGCTCTAAAGGTATGGTTATTGTTGTGTATCCAGTTAAATTTATCTGTATTATCAATGCATCCATTCGCATAAGCAATTGATAATCTCAAGGTGCTACAAGCATTCTTAGGAATAAAACTATAAATAGCATTTGATCGGTATATTCTAAGAGCGTGACTAGTAGCAAATTGATGTTTTCCATTCTGCTGCAATGGCATATAACTCATACTGGAATATCTAAAAAAACGCTCCACATGTCTGTGATTCAAAAATAGCGAAGCGTCATTTCGTCGACGGACATTAAATAATTTCATAACAAATCTAAACCAATAAAAATTGTGGCTCCGTTTTAGATGTGAGGTCATTACTCTACCAATCACAGGTCTTGAAAAGGCGTCAAGAACAGCATCTAAAACGGGTCAAGTCCATTAATTATTTTTCCATAATTCCTTCTATGGCTTTCTGAAATCTATCTGAAAGAGCTTCTTCTTCTCGTTTTGTTACGCGTTCATTGATTTCATTTTTATTAATAATAAACAATGCCTCTTGAGAGCTTGTTTGCTGGCTTATCAAATCATGAACCTCAACTGCAAGCTGATAGAGACCAGGATTTAATTTTTTTGTGTCCAATTCAATATATATCGGTTCAGTGGTGCTGTTTCCATTATAGTCAGAACTAATCGAGATCTCTGGCTTTGTGCTGGTAACTAATTTACCCAGAAAAGATGATATGCTGCCCAATAGACTGGCATTTTTTCGTACATCTTCCCAGATGGTGTATTTAATGCGGAATTTCGTTTGTCCAAATGCATCTTTTTGCAAATTGTAGATTTCATAATAAATATTAACTGCCTGATTTCTCAGATAATTACGTGTGGGCATAGGAATGACCCAAACATCGCCCTTTTGAAACTTGTATGATTGAGGTTCAGTGAAGATGTGATAGGCCATTTCAATATCGCTTATGCTCAGTGAATCAATAGCATAATTTGGGATATGAATTTGCTGTTGATAGAACCCCCATTTTCCAGAATTTTGATCCGTGAGATGAACGATGAGCCGATAATCTCCCGGTAAAGCTTTAAGAGACATCGCATCAATGGCGATACCACTTTGCATACTTGACAAAGATACTTTGTGTTGGGCGCTGTTGATAACTGTGCCTTCGTCATTCACAAGGGATGCGGTCCAGTTCACGAGTGCAAGAGTTGTTAAGGTATCATTTTGGGCAAAAATATCCTTTGGCAATAATCCGAGATAAATATTCTGATCTGTTTCGAGGTCCTTTCCCCGGAATGTTGCCAGGTCATAGTAAAAGTTCAAAACTTCAGTGCCAGGTATCCCATTATAAAAATCAGGTGTCTCTTTGGCATGGTGCCCAATAATAACTTGAGGATGGAAATTTTGGGCTGCTACTGCCATTTTAGGATTCTTGGGAGGGAGCGGATAATCCCAACTGCCATTCATGAATTGATCTGTAAATACAATTTCTATGCCTTTGCCAATACCAAGATAAACCCACGATTCCCAGGGAAATCTGGGCGAACCATCGGGATGGCGATCTATAGGATAAATAGGATCTGTCAGGGCACCTTGACTCTGCTTGCGCTTCAAGGTGTTCCATTCGGGAACTTGCTCTACGCGCTCAGCCCTTTGCAAATTCAAAGCAAGTTCGTAAGCCAATCTTTCTTTTAAAAATTCAATAGATAGGGGTGGAACTGTGCCTCCATAACTCCCGCCAAATTTGTAATCCGGTTCACCAAATTTGATATACACCTCGCCGCGTCGATCCCAAGGGTGTTTCCCATTAAAAAACTGGCGTGCATACCATACTCTTCTATAGTGTTCTACTTTCCTGATATTGACTCCTGCACTCAATAAGGGATCTCGCTTCTTCCAAAACACATTTATGAACAGTCCTCTTGCTTCTTCTTGTAAGCTGCTAAAGGTATTTTGTTCTTCAGGCGACATCATCAATGTGATGTCCTCGTAATATCTGCGCTCATCTTCTGGTATCATACGCATGAACTTTTGAAATAAATAATCAGCCACCTTTACTTCACCCATGGCTGCGTAGGCTTGCGCCTGAAGCGGTAACCAATCATCCTTGTCCGTGTGACTTGCCGGTAATTGTTCAATAATCTCCAAAATTGGCTTATACCGATAATCCTTTGCGTAATTCAGTGCCATTTGATAAAGAAAATCCGCATCTTGCGGAACTAACTGAAGATATGACTTAAAATATGCCAGCATTTTCTTTTCGTTTTTTTCTTTCGCATACCATTCGGCAAGTGCCAGGTGAGCAGGTGCATATAAAGAATCATCTTTGACAATGCCTTTTAGAGTTGATACGGCATCGGTACTTTTTTCTTTTAGTTGCAGGCGTGCAATATCCATTTTTACGGCTGTCATATTTGGATCTATGGCAAGTGCGCGACGAAAATTATAAAAGGCTTTTTGATGTTTACCTTTTTGATTCGCGTATGTTAAGCCCAATCCGTGATATGCCTGAGCTGATTTTTTGTAACGAATGGCTTTTTTAAATGCTTTTTCAGCCTGTTTAAAATCTTCTTGCTTCAAAGCAAGCCAACCCAATTGCATCCAGGCATCACCGTCTTTGGGATTATCCTGTAAATGGGATGTAAGGACCTCAAGAGAGTCTATTTCCATTGACAAGTCTTCACCCAAAACAGGAAAAGATAGCATGAACAACAAACAACATAATGATTTAGGAATTATACTTTTCATGGCACTTAATCTCCATAGCGCAGAAAAAATAGGATCATATCTGGCCAAGATCGGCCCTAACTACTTTCCGAGCAACCTTTGTAGGCGATCAAAATTTAAAGAATCTATCTGAGAGCCAATAAGATGATCGCGTATTTTCCCATTCTCATCAACCAAAAAAGTTTGTGGAATACTTTTAATCCCCAATTTTATTGATGCTGATGAAGCACAATATAGCAGGTCTAAATTTAAGCCTCTAATTTTTTTATAATATTTAACAATTTCAGGATCTCCTTCAGTGCTAATAGCTAATATATCAATACCACCGTCTTCAAAAGAGGATTTTAGTTTATCAAGAACTGCTAATTCCTTAGCGCAGGGATTGCACCAAGTCGCCCAGAAAACTACCAATTGGCTCCGCGTTCCTATTTTTTGAGGTATCTCTACGCTCTTGTTTTGAAGATTCTTGGCCTGAAATGAGGGAAATTCAGCACCAATTGCTAACTTGCGCTCTTGATGAGAAGATGAGCAGCCGCCAATACTAAACATCAGGTATATAGATAACAATGGTGTGAACACCATCAAACAGTTATATATTTTTTCGGGGTTAAATAATCTGGGCAATTTGTTCTCCTTTACGCTTTAAATCTTTAGAAAGCTCAAATATGTCCGGCCACCAATAAAGAAGCTCTCCATATTTTTTTGTCAAAGATTTTAATAATTCAATAGACGTTTCTTTTTTTAAATTAAAGGCAATATCTTGAGGATACCATTTTTGTTTTAGTCGTTTTTCGATAGTATCTGATAGTCTTTTTTTATCTTGCTCAAACTCTGCAACTGAAAAAATTAAAGATTCTGGAATTTCATGGAGTTGTTTTACCAGTTTTTCCAATTGTCTATGGACTGTTGTTGTTACCAGTGCGCTAAATTCTGTCGTAGATAGAGAGCCAATTTTTAAAAAATGACTACCTAAATTTCGTAAAGATTCAGAACTATTTTTGTTATTCGAAGACGGAGAGTATTCAGACACCCAGAATCTCAAAATATCATTTACCCGAAATAAAAAGGCATCCTTGTATATAGCCTCTACACCATGATGTCTGGCCATTGGAGGTTGATGTTTTAAAGCAAATGGTAGATGGCAAAAACTGTTTTGCCCTAAACTATGTGATACGACTTCCCCAAATAGACCATCCTGTGCTCGCAATGATGGCATGAAAGGAGGTAATACAACTGTCCCATCCAGTCCTATAAATGTGCTCATACACACTGACGCATCAGAAATAGAATAAGATAGCGATGCTCTAAAAACCTGCCGGCTTGTCTTTGCATTAAAATATGTTTTAGGATTCCTTAAAAGATTTCTAAGCGAAGCTCCTGTCAGAAAAAGGAGGTAAGTAGGAAACTCACATCCAGAATCCCCGTATAACCCATTGAAAGTTATCCGTATTCGAGGATCTATATTTTGGGAATTCTGTAAAAAGTTTGGCAGATGAAGTGATTTGTTAGTGTTAGTAGGCGATATTTGATTAACTTTTAACTCGGTGACTTTCTTACTAAGGATCTGGCCATGTTCGGCGAGAAAATCAAAATTTCTATCAGTTTCGAAACCTGGAAAGTCTGAGGAAGAGTTTGGAAACCAAAAGAAAGTAGGATCTCTACGGTTTGCAAATGTCAAATGTAGGTTGAAATGAGGTGGTCTTAAACATATACACTGTGTATCATCATCTACACTAACATATCTTTCACCACATGCATACAGAAGTAGATTGTTTCGGTTTGCACCTGTATCAATATCCAATTGAGGGTGTCCCATAAGAGCAAATTTTACTACACTTTTTGGGATATTATGTTTTGTAAGTAAATTCTGAAACCCTCTCTTCTCGACATGGCCTATTATTCTTATATCTATATTTCTTGATTTGACATAGCTCTTTAGGCTTTCCTGTATTTGTAAAATATCAATATCTCCTACAATAACAACCTGACATTCATGTTTATTTTTTTTTATATTAGATAGAAATGTCTTAAGGCAAGCATTCAATGTTTCAGATCTATTCTTAGTAATAATGCCTAAGCAAGAAATCATAATTTTATTTCCTTAACTTTTCAGTCAGACACTTTCAACACAACATCAAAGGCTTAAAATTCTATTCAAAGTCCAAAAATTGATAAAGATTCTGAGAGAGAATGATGGTTTATTCCCTCCCAGAATAGAACCCCTAGACTCAACTGCATCCTAGCTTGCCGTGACACCAACTATTACCAGAAGTACAGTAATATTCATCAGCGGCTTCAACACAAGTTCCACCAGTAGAATCACACTCTTGATAACATCCGTCTGCATAAGCATCAGTAGCGAATGTTTCGGATGCCAGCATGTTCATATAGGGATTGGCAAATTGGCTTTTAGGGCCACCTAACAAAGATAACCCAAGCCCACTCGCTGTAGCTCCCATGAACAAAAACCAGCGCTTCACTTTTGTCATCTAAATCACCTCCTTTCATTGTAAGCTTTCTGCCTCCCTCCTGTTAATCACTAACTATCTCTTAAAACGGAAAGGAAGTGCTATCAAAAACAAAAATGCTGCTCAATGAGTCACTTTGGGATAATATTCATTAAAAACAAAATCAGAATGATCTTGATCATGGCATCTTATACACAAATCCGCTTTTGGTTTTCCAAGTATGGAATTCTTCGAGGGGGCTAAAATATGCTTACCTCCAGGTCCATGACAGGCTTCGCATTGCACATGCATCATTGGATGTTTTAAGTCTCCCATTCGATACCCTCCATCATAACCAGCTCCTGTAATGTGACAACTAACACACTTTGGTTGAAAATGTCTTTTTGCATCAAGTAGTACTTTAAATGCTTGTGCATGTTTTGTTGTTTTCCATTGATTGTATTGTTCTTGGTGACAAGCTTTGCAGGCATCAGAACCTACAAAGGGCAAACGAGAGGAATCCCAAGACACTTGCTTCTGAAGTTCTCCTTTCGTTTCTGTGAATTGGGAATAAAAATCATCAATGAGTTTTCTAATCTCACTATTTTCTGGAATTCCATCATCTAAGGATACCCTCTTCTTATTAAAACCGATGACTTTATGTGAATTCCTATCTAAAGCAATTTCTAAGAGATCAACAGCATACAAGGCATTGTAGTCATATACTATGAGGATTTCGTTCTGAAAGCCTGATGTGTCATATCTGTAAAGTGTAAGTTTATCATCAAGCTTTGTAAGTCGGTTCCAACCTGGTTCCGTAGAAAAAATCATATCGATATTTTCTACTTTATTAGTAAGTTCGTCGATGAGGTCTGGACTCATCAGACCAATTAAAGCAATGTAATCAACAGATGTGGCTAATTCCCCAACGGCTTTTCTTACAGCATTGATAGGGTCTTCAAAATGCGTTGATCGATTTCTTTCTTCAAATTCCCGATATTGTCTTTTATTTTCAAATATTGCTTTTGGTTCAGTGACACCAATGATGGCTATTTTAATACCATTAGCTTGTAATATCGTATATGGTTTGACTAATTTTTTTCCATTGACATGAATATTACAGGAAACTACAGGAATACCAACTTCCTCTAAATATTCAGTCAAGACTCCAGGCCCAAAAAAAAGTTCATTAAAAGCTATACCTACAGCATCAACTCGTATCTTTTTCATTGCATTTAGATAAATATGTAATTGGCCCTCAAGATAGTCTGTCATTCTGTATATCTTTCTGTCAGATGGAAAAAAATTACCGGCATCAATCACGACAACATCTGGAAACATTTCTTGTGTAATCTTTACTACATGTGCACGCCGTGCAATTCCACCACTTTGATTTAACTTGCAACCACAATTTTCAAGGAACCCCCTAGTATTGCCAGTAAAAACAATGCGAAGAGTATCAGTAGCTAAATTTTTAGATATTAATCTGTCTTTAGGTTTGGGAGCAGGCTTGATTAAACCTTCTTCTTGCGCTATAGATTGTAAATCTGATAAAGCTTCTTCTATTTTCTTTTTTACATCGGGACCAGCCAGGCGTTCTATATCCTCAAGAAAGTCGAGCTTTGTCTTTTTTTTATATTCATGTTTTAGTATGTCCTTTAATACTATCTTTCCATCTGTGAGCTTCTTTAACCTTTTATCCACATTATAAGCTATAAATGGTGCTAACCTTTGTCTGAGTTTTTCCATAGCTTGTGATTTGCTTTCGTACAATCCCTTTATATCCTTAGGCGGCTTTGCTAATTGAGGCTTTTCTGCCGGAAACAAAACACTCTCTAAAGTTCTGTCGGATATACTCGTCTTGAAATTCGTTTCCAGTATTTCTAACATTTCCTGCCTATCGATTAAATTAAGATCAATCGCTATCTGAGCTCCATAATACCCTTTGATCCCCTCCACAAGCCAAAAGTCCGTTACTTTTTGATATTCCATCCTATAAGGGGGAAATTGTAGCCATCTTTCAAGCAGCTGTTCTATACACATTAACCAAGCAGTAGATGATGGATTATCAAAATCACTGCCCTGTCCAGAAAACCAATTTCCGACTGTAATGTGGAGATTCTCATCGGTTTTTGGAACAAAGTGAAAAGCATATTTGCCACCACCATCACCACCAAATAGTTCTCTTACTCTCTGGTAGATTGCAAATGCTTGTTGAGAGATTAACTCTCTATTTGTTTTCGACCACCCCATATAACTGTAAACGGACACTTCTGTTTCACCGATCAACTGCTTTTTGCATTCTAATTCGCCTAAACACAGCACACTATTGACTAAATCTTCAATTAAAAACATTCCAGTACCTTTTAACTCTAGCCATCCTTGATTGTTTTCCCATGGAGTGGACATTATCCATCCATCCGGTTTTTCAAATCGAACCTGAATCTTATTCACATTAACATCTGGCGTTAAAAATAAACTTCTTCCAGAAAAAAGGCCAAAATCAGTTCCGAGGTATCCATAAGTATGATAAGACTGGGATCCATGTTTTTCATGTATAATTTGTCCAATCTTCACAGAGTAATGTACTTGAATATTCTTCTCTTTATCATTTTCAATTTTAAAGCTGGTTTTAGTAATCTTTTGAGTTGCAAGTTTTCGTGAATTTTCAATTCGTGTAACTTTAATTTGTTTTTTAGAAAAATCTCCAGCAATGCAATCTGTAATAGGCGCAAATTCACTATAGGTATGTTGCGTAAGGATAATAGGGCCTTTATTCGCACCAAGAATTGACATACTAACTGAGATATTTTGATTATCATCAGGCACAAGTCGAACGATATACTGCAAGGTGACTCCTTGATAATCATTACCTGAGCAGGCACTCAAGAGAAAAATTAAAAATATGAACGTATATCTCGTATATCTAAAGAGCATCTTTTACACCTCGATTCTGTATATCGTCTTTTAAGTTGCCTTTCCTAAGGCGACTTTCCGACCTCATTCCTGCCACATAATACACAGTGCCATCCTGTTCAACTGTTAATAAATATTCTGGGATATGTATATTACGTTCTATAATGCTAAAATCTTGGGGATTTATTCTATCCATTAGAAACTGGTTCTGGAAAACATGGAAGTATATATTTAAAAGCTCGTTATTGAGCATAAAAATTCTATGTCCATATGATGTTTTTTTAAAAGAAGCACCTCTCTCCGTTTCTAAATACTGTGGCACAAAACTGGCAGCAGGTAGTACTAAGTCGTCAATCAATTTTCCATCTAATGAATATTTCTCAATTCTGTATTCCGATCTATAACTTACAATGATATTATCTTGATAAAAGATAGCGTATCCGCCAGAATAATATCTTCGGATTAGTAAATTGTCTGAATGATAAATATTACCAAAAGAGCCTTGGTGTTTTCCAGATAGATTATATTTATGAATTAAACCACCTGGGCTATATCCTACAACGTAAACTCTCTTATCGTCAGTGACTAGGATAGTACTTGGTCTTTCAATATGAGTTTCAAAGTGACGAGTTTTCTGAAAATTGGGAGCAAAAACAGTCACTTCAAATCTACCTCCGATATATATATGATTATCTCTATCAACGGTGACTGTAGAGGGACGCTGGAGGTCACCAAACATTTTCTCTCGAATTCCAATTCTCGAAAGAATAGCTCCATTTTTATCCAGTGCGTATGCATTACTCATCCTTTTATCACATAGAATAATTCTTCCTAAAGTATCAACTGTAACATCTGATATTGCACCAAGACTTGCTTGCTCCAGATTAAACTCTAAGACTTCAGTTATTGTTAAAGAACGCCCATACCCTATTTGCCTGCTGCATGAAACAAACAAGCAGAACCCAATTTGCAAAACCAAGAGGAGATGATAGAATTGACGACAAACAAAAGTAGATTTTCCATTCATATAAGACAATCCATTCTTATTTTTTTCCACTCACAAATAATTTAGGTGTTAAGGATCGCTTCTGACATTTTTGAGTATATCTCTAACAATCTTTCCGCTTCCTCATCTGGAGAACCTATTAATTCATGAGAGGATAATATTTCGTTATCATTTTGAAGAGAGAAATGTTGCTTTTTATCTGGACACAGAAGTTGATCTACAGAATGAACAAAGGGAACTCCTTTTGCCTGCATCGCAATTTCTAAATTTTCAGAAAAATGTTCTTGAGACGGTGAATACCACAGATCAACAAATTTTGCCCAACTCTCAAACTGTCCATAGTCGAGATTAATAATCTGACTTACATGTCTTTTTAGTCGGTAGGTCTGCACCATTTTAAGAAATTCCTTGCGATCAACTTCCACCACGAAGTCTCCAAAAATAACGACCTGTAGATGTCTCTCCGACTTGCGACATTGTTCCAACCACTTTAGAAAACGTGTGAACTCTGTATTGTATAAAGTGCTTATATGTGTACCTATAATCTGATGCCCTTTATTCTTTAGATGCCTTAACCTGGTCACAATAATACCTGAACGAATATCATTCTTTTCGCAAATTTGATCTAAACTCTGTGCTCCGGCAAGATAGGGATCAAATGTTCTGGGCACAGAAGTGACTTTTTTAGGATCAACAAATTTTTGTAATAAAGATAATTCTTCTAAACCAGGGAGAATGACATGAGCACTTTGTTTTATTACCCATTTAGCAGAAAAAAAGAAAGTTTCAGATAACAGTGAAGATTGCAGTGTAAGGGGGTGTAGAGAAATTATTAGGGGTACATTTTCTGTACTTTGTATTTGTACACCTACTAAGCCATCTGGTATGAGGTCCATGCTATGAATACAGTCAAACTGTTCGTATTGATTCAGATCTTTCAAATATTGGTAAACATCCACATTCCAAGAAGACAACGGCCGTTGAGGAATTTGGTGAAACATGATACCCTCTGTATAGAAAGGGGTAATTGGGGCAGTGGATTTTAGATGGCGACGATTTATAACATGCACTTCTACACCTAACAAGGCTAAATTAGAGGCAATCCGACGTGTATCTATAGCTTGATCTAAGGCAATGGCCTGATGAGCGGCTAACGAAATTATACCGATTTTCATATACTTCCTCATTTTATCAGGGTTGTTTCAAAAACGACCTCGCAATTAAACCAGTTTCCTGAATAAATCGGACCATATTGGTATATCTATGGATTTTTTATTTTTTAGTACTGTGTGACCCCGTTCAATTCTTTTTTTAATGGTCAATGCATTGTTTACAGCTTTTCTTCTAAGCTTCTGATAGTTACTACCTAAAATTTGCTGAGAGTTAAAACTTCCATCCCATCTACGCCAAAAGATAAATGTAGAGGTACAATAAAAGAACGAAGCTAAATTGGAAATAATAAGCAGAAACATCCAATCTTGAAATCCTTCAGGATCACTTAGAATATACTCTGGCTTTACTAAAGATCTTCTTACAAAAATATCGGAAAAGGTTCTAATGAAATTCCCTTCTCTAAGCATTGAAAAACTAGAGAATGGTTCATTTACTGGCAGTGGCTTACTAACTTTTCGATCACAAAATCCTAATCGTTTTCC
Organism: Candidatus Poribacteria bacterium; assembly: GCA_012270795.1. Classification (GTDB taxonomy): domain Bacteria; phylum Poribacteria; class WGA-4E; order WGA-4E; family WGA-3G; genus MSPOR6. Next base: position 7,192 of record JAAXHO010000165.1, on the reverse strand, counting down.
ATCTTCTTGACAGATTTGAATATTAGAAAACACTAACCCGACATCAGGATATTTATTTAATATATTAATCTTTTGAGAAAGATAATTGGGTGCCCATTGGTCATCTTGTTCAAGAAAAGCCAAATACCTTTGGTTGGCATTTTGAAGACCTAATCTGTAAGTGGCACCTATACCCAAATTTTCTTTATTTTGATGTGTGATGACATTAACTTGTAAACTGGAAGATTTGGCATAAGTCTGAGCTATTTCAAGAGTGTTATCAGTTGAACCATCATCTATTATTATAACTTGCAAAGAATCTAATTTTTGCGCTTCAACCGAGTCTAATGCAGAAGAAAGAAATTTTCCACCGTTATAACACGGTATCACAACTGAAATCATACACAAACCTCATATGTGGGATGAGATAGACTTTCTGAACCAAGATATGGGGGGTTTTTCATTTTCTTCAGTAAGATTTAAAATCGACAGAAGCTCCCGCCTCTGTGTTTCCCACGAGTAGAATTCTTTTGATCTCTCATACCCATTTCTTCCAATTAGCATACGTTGTTCATAATCCGAAGCTAATTCGACAATTCTTTTTGCCATTTCTTGTACATCTCTTTCTTTCACTAAGTAACCATTTTTCCCATCAGCCACTGCTTCAGGAATACCTGCATGAATGGTTGAGATCACTGGTAAAGAATGGGCTTGGGCCTCCAAGATAGCAACAGGCAACCCTTCTTTGTTTCCATCTTTGGGATCAGTAATACTATGTTGCAAAAAAATGTCAGATCGCATCATCGACTTTTTAACGAAGTCATGGGATTTACTTCCGTGGAGAGTAATTTTTTTTTCCAGTTCAAACTTTCTTATAAAATCTATGATTGGACCTTTAAGAGGACCATCTCCTATTATATCTAAGCTTAGATCAGAGAATGTCTCACAAGCAAGTTTAAAAGACTCAAGCATAAATAATGGCCCCTTTTTGGGTACTAGACGACCAACTGCGAGACATTTCACAAGCTTGCCACTCTTAGCTTTCTTTTTTTGCAGTGGTATATCAACACCATATGGCACCACATGAATTCTCCGTTTTTTTAACCCTATTCCGATCAGGTCCTTTTTGCTCTTATGACTCATGGTAATTATTCCAGCAGCAGAATTGTAATTCTTGTATGCTTTTTGCCACTTTGGATCAATAAGGAACTTCGATACATCGTATCCATGTGCATGAACGTAATATCTGATGCCAATCTTATTGCAGATTTTTACGAAGGGTAAACCAAAATCTAAAAACTCTGCCAAAACTACTTTTACTTTATTTTTTTTAAGAAATCTTTCAACTCTTAATTCCAGGCGAGAGTAATGATCGTGTTGTGCTAATCCCTTTTCTGATAGTATCAGTGACGGGGTTTCTATATCCCAATAACGTTCTACAGAAGGCACCTTCATATACGCCACAACAACAGTTTTCTCCGGCAATAAATCTCTCATGTGCCTGAAAATAAATGTTTCGGAATACGCACCTATCCTGGGTGCTAATATTGCTAAGGGATATTCCATTATTCCAGATTTGAGAGTCATAAGTGACGTAGTTGCATAAAACATTGATTAAAATCTCGCTCAAGGAATTTTTAAAAATTAACTATTTCAAAAAAAAACGTATTGACGATTGTCATATAACAGGCATTCTGTTTTCTTTTTTGAGCTTTCGGTGGGAGTGTAGAATTTCGACCCACTAACTCCTGGATGTGCTCAGGCGTCACCCCATAGATATTCCGAAGAGTATTGAACAAGCCAACCAGATCTGTCTCACAGCAGTTATTCGCTTTAGCCAGTGCTCTCAAATACACATCATCAACATGCGACAATGCCTTTGTAATGTGGGGGAGAATTTCACTGACAGACTGAACATCTAATAGTCTGGCAGGCGCATCCCAACACGGTGTCACGGATTTGATCTTACGCAACACGGCCAGATGGTGATCTTCGCGGATAATCTCCACTGCGAAACTGCCGGGATAGACAGACTGCCAGTTCTCGACAATTTGCTTCTCGAATGGCCTTCTAAAATCGTCCAAGATAACCAAACCACCTATCCTGATCTGGTCATAAACCTGGTAGAGACATGCCTCCCGGCCTCGCAAGGTATAGAAAGGCGGACCATCAATAATCACACAATCTATCTCTCCCTTCCAAAATATCCCATCTTCATAAGTCAAAAAGCTGGCATCTCCATAAGATTCAGGTGTAATTGGACGATATTTGATCAATAGATTGGATTTATCCAAAAATTTATGTATCAAATCCGTGGTTTCTCTAAAGTTCTGCCTGTCGCCTTCCACAGACAGAACTTGAGCTTCCGGAAACGCCATAGCCAGACGGATAGAACTCGGACCACTTCCAAATTCGAGAATTCTTTCTACTGGGGACATCTGAAGAAGCAAGGTTTCTGTTCTCTCAAACGCCGTCTCACCAATACTCCAGCCAGTGTCCAGATTAAGCCGATCTGGCATTTTGTAGTCTGAAATTTTATGCATGACTTACTTCTTTCTTTTTTAAATAAATGAAACACCCTTGATTAATAGCCATCATGTGCAAATACATACACATACCAGGAAGCCTGTTCTGGTCCTACGCCATCAGGAGGGGCTTCGCACCCCCAAATTTCAGCGAGTCGCGTCACTTCCTGCTGGGCTTCCTTCTTAGAATTATAATGACCAGCAATTCTCCAATTTCTGAAAGTGTGGTACCTGGACCGCCAGTATCGCTTTCGCTCATCGGGGTCCATCGTTATTCCAACTCTACAGGCCATATTTCTCTTTTTTGATTTATGAGGCTATTTCCAGGTCATAACGTCGCTGCAACAAAGACTCATCCTCTTCTGCAATCTCCATACACATCTCCATCGCCAATTCATAGCGATAGCGCGTCTGCTCACAAAAAACCGGATTGGGATACATCGGATCACCCGTTGTCGTCCGCGCCTCCCAAAGACATCCGCCACCACACAAGTTGCGCGCCCAGCATGTCTTGCACTCAGGCCGATTATTCACATTGAACTGTGCGTCAAAATACTGCTGCTTTGCGCGATCAATACCCGCAAACACATCACCCATCTTAAATTCGGGTGCATCGGCCAAACTCGAGCAAAAATAAATCGACCCATCTGCTGCAATCGCCAGATACTGCTTGCCACCGAGACATCCGTGACAGGATTTCTGGCGCGTCAACAATTTCTGAATCTTCGGATCAAACTCTTCACTCTCTTCACCATTTAGAATGGCTTTGAGCGCACGGCGGCTTCGCCTGTAAATTTGTTGCTTCAAAACGGGTATGTGTTCTTCCCCAATCGCATAAGGCGCATCCGGTGAAACAACAGCCGGACCAACAAGCGCGTTGTCAGTACCCAGAGAACGCAACGCATCGGCAATCCGATCTTCATCCATATCATAAGCTGTCATAACAGCCTGCAAATACACGCGATCAGGTGCCTCAGCAGTCAGTTTCTGTACATTCTTTGCCACAACATCATAAGTGCCAGAACCATTGTGAAACTTGCGAATGCGGTCCTGTGTTTTACGCCCCCCATCCAGGCTGACCTTAATCTGAAACTTTTCATCAATCAAGAACTGCTTCATCTCGTCGGTCAACAACGTGCCATTGGTCACAATGCCAAAACCAACCTGCACACCCAATCGCGCTCCCAGGGATTTGGCAAACGGGACAAGCTCCTGCAACAGCGGAAAGTTCAGAAGCGGTTCCCCGCCAAAAAAATCAATCTGGCATCGTTCGAACACCTGAGCCTCGGCGACAATCCAGCGAATGGCTTGCTCGGCAATGTCCGGTTGCATCAGCATTGCCTTACCGCCGTAATCCCCGCCGTGGGCAAAGCAATAAGCACATTGGATATTGCACGAATGCGAAACGTGTAACGACACCTGCAAACGATCTGTCTGCGAAACACCACAGGCCGCCACCCCTTCTGCTGTCGGCACATTGGACACCACAGGTAATGCACCATCTGCAATCAAACCCACCTGAGCCAATTCCTCAATCGCCGCGACAATTTCCTCTGCTTCGTATTGATCAGCTAGCATCTGGACAACCTGCGCAACAGACAACCCCTCACAACACTCTAAAATCGCCTCGAATAGGGTATCCAATTCAAAAAACAGACCTGTCTCCACCTGATAGACAACAGGTTGATTTTGCTCTTCAGTTTGAAAAAGATGCATGTCACATTTGTGGATACACATCATGGTAAGTCCCCTTTCAATAAGATGAAAGACGACAAAGAACTCTGCAAAACCCTGTACTGGCAACCCAAAGATATGCGATTAACGCTTAAAAATTATGTGATGTGGTCCGGGGACAAGGTTTTGCAGAGTCGTATTTACACAATAGTTGCCTGTAATTGCTGTTCTATACTCTGGCTCATTCTATGCATCATCGTGCGTAAGGCTTCAGATCGAACTTCATTACCCCAAATGGCATAGAGTAGGGAGAGATAGGCCAAATGATCACGTTTTTTTATCAGTTTCTGGACAGACATAAGTCACCTCACTAAAAATCATCCCAATCATCATCATCGGGAAAGGGCAAGGGGGGAACGAGTAGCGTACCAGGTTCACAGCCAAGTTCAAAACTGTGCGTGGCCTGATACGTACAAATCTCACCTTCCGTGTCTATCGTTCCATTGATCAGATTCAACTTGTGTTGCGCCGCCATGTTATCCTCCTTGAATAGAAAAAACCTGCATCATAACGGTTTGCCCTTTTTATGATGCAAGATCCGTGCCAAAAATCGTCGCAACACAAAAAAAAGCACTTGAATGTGCCCAAGTGCTTGAAAAACAAAGAGATAAAATTTAAGAACTATGTATATTAAAAATACTACATTTAAACATAAATATATATAATATGATACACCTATAACCGTTCAAATAAATAAAATATGCATATAAATAAAATATGCATAACTGACTGATTTATATAAATATAAATAAACTGTAAGCCAAATGATACACTGTTACAAAATGATACACAAGTCCAACATCTATCTCAACCCCAAACGATTCATCTTTCTATACAAGCTAATGCGTGCCACCCCCAATTCTTTAGCCGTATGTGTAATATTGCCTTTGTATCTCTCGAGTGTGTCTCGAATCAACTGTCTCTCATACTCCTGCATACGATCTTGTAAACGTCCTCCTGCTTGCGTGCGGGCATCCGCCTGCGCCGGCAAGTGGTATTCGACAGAGACGCCCGACACCGCGTGGCCGACAGCTTCCGAAAACAAATCGGGCGTAATATCACCCTCTTCTTCTGCCAATGCAACCGCACGCCGAATCTCATTCTCCAACTCGCGCACATTACCCGGCCATTTGTAACTTGTAAGCGCCTTGATCGCTCCCACTGTCAGCCCCCCAACCGACTTGTTTGCATCTTCTTTTGCCCGAATGAGCAATTGTTCGGCCAATAATGGCACATCTTCGATGTGTTCTCGTAAAGGCGGCATATCGATCTGAATTACATGCAACCGGTAATACAAATCCTCGCGAAAAGAACCTTTTTCAACCTCCTGTTTTAAATCTCGATTGGTCGCTGCAATAATGCGTACATCCACTTTGCGATCTACAGTTTCTCCCACGCGCCGTACTTCACCTTCTTGCAACACCCGCAACAAACTCCTTTGCAACTGCGGCGGAGCATCGCCGATTTCATCCAAAAAAACTGTTCCTCCATTGGCCGATTCAAAAACTCCAATGTGATTTTCAGTCGCCCCGGTAAACGCGCCTTTTTTGTGACCAAACAACTCACTCTGCAACAACTCTGGTGATAGTGCGGCACAATTTTCCGACAAAAATCGCTGGTCTTTGCGCGGGCTATTGTAGTGTATGGCACGCGCAGCCAATTCTTTGCCCGTACCTGTTTCGCCCTGTACAAGCACGGGAATATCACTCTTTGCAGCGCGTTCGATAAACTGGTAAACCATCTGCATCGCATCACTTTGCCCAAACAGATCGCCAAGCTGATACCGCCTTTCGACCTCCTGCTGCAAATATTGTGCTTTCTCTTCCAATTTTTCGTGCATCCTCGCATTGACCAATGCTACACTCACCAGATTCGCAAATGCCTGTAAAAACGTCTGGTCTGCTTCAGAAAATGCATTGTCCATGCCGCGATGATCCACATATAGCGCACCGATAACATCTTCCTTAACATGAAATAGGGGTACGCACAATACAGACCGAATGTGGTAGTCTATCACACTTTGGTACCGATTTAGCCTGTCGTCTGTCTGGGCATCCCTGCTCAAAACAGGTTCATTTGTCTCAATAACCCGACGAATAATACCCCCACTCAATTCTTCTAAATCATCTGCTTCTACATTGTGGTGACGTATCGCATCAACTACAAAGCCTTGCGAAGCCTCATTTTTGATTGCAACAAGCACCCGCTCTGCTGCTGGATAGACAGTCAACAAATTACCCAAAACTCGATCCAATAGCACCTTGAGATCGTGCTCTGTAGTCAATTCTCGGCTCACCTCGTAAAGCAAGTGCCAGCGATCAACGGATAAGGTATCGACTGAAATTTTAGAACTGGGTGCGACACCTGCTCGCGCGATAGCAGGCAAGTCCTCACCGCGAGAAGATTCACTCAATTGATTTAATAACACCTGTGTTTTCTCCAAAAAATAAGACATTTCCATTTCTTCAAACGCCTGTTTTGCCGCTTCGAGATATTCTTGCGCTTTTGCCATATCATCGCGCTCGAGATAAAATTCTCCTGCTATCAGCAATGCACGCGCCCAGTGATCGCCTTTGGATTCTCTGCGGCATTCAATCGCCTGATCAAAAGCCTCTTCAGCCTCAGCAATTCGTCCTGCTTCAGAGAAAGCAACACCAATACCACAATGTACCAGGGGCAATATGCCCGTGTACATACCCGATGTTTGTTGCACACCTTCACTGGCTTTTTCTGCCCATTCGAGTGCTACTTCTGTATCTCCCATTCTCGCAGCAGCCGTTGCCGCAATCGCATACGCACGATAAATATAATATTTTCGCGATGTTTCCAAAAATCGCTCTGACGAAATCTCGGCATATTCCAATGCCTCGGCAAAATCACCGCGTTCCAGAGCTAATTCTCCGAGATACAGGAAATTCACTGCCTCCGAATGCACGAGCCCTTGCTTCTGCCAC